>JBEKDN010000052.1:0-19842 GCA_050014335.1 Occallatibacter sp.
CAAAGCCGCCCTGATCGCTCAAAGCCCGCGCCAGAGACTCCGATGCAAACTCCCCCAACGCTCCCGCCGATCCACTGGCAGAGTCGCTATCTTCTCCATCCAAACCATTTGCGCCTGACGTCATCGGCTTCAACAACTCCTTCATCATCTGCGCCTCAAACTCGTGCGCCGCATGAACCAGTCGAGGCTGCGGAAGAGCCTGCACTGTACCGGCTCCAGCCACTGATGCCGTCGCCCCTGCCCCTAATGTAAGCATTTCCGTACCCCCTTCTAAGATGCAAAGATTAGAGAACTTCAAGGTCGGCCTCCAGCGCGCCGGCCTCCTTCATCGCCTGCAAAATCGAAATCACATCCCGTGCTCCGGCGCCGGTGCGCTGCAACTCCTGCACCAGATCCTCCACCGTCGCTCCCTCTTTCAAATCAATCCGATTCACCGGCTTGTCCTGCGCCTGCACCGAAGTCTGCTGAACCACCTGCGTCGTTCCACCCGTCGAGTAGGGGTCGGGCTGCGAGACCTCAGACACCGAAATCACATTCACGCTCAGCCCGCCATGCAGAATCGATACCGGCTGCAAACGCACCGTGCCGCCAATCACCACCGTGCCCGTACGCTCGTTCACCACCACCCGCGCGCGCGGATAGACCTCCACCTCAACCGCTTCCACTTTATCCAGCAACGCCGCAACATCCTCGTCCGGCAGCGCCGCAATCTCCACCCGGCGGCTGTCGGCCGCATGCGCCCTCGTCGCACCGAGCATCCGGTTGATCGCTCCCGCCATCTGCTCGGCGGTATGGAAGTCGGCATCGTTCAGCACCACATTCACCACGCGCATCTGCTTCAGATCGAAGGGCACCGGCCGCTCCACAAGCGCTCCGCCCGGTATCCGCCCCGTCGTCGGATGATTCGATAGCTTGGTATTGCCGCCGGCCGAGGCCATGTAACCTCCCAGCACCAGCGCCCCCTGCGCCTGCGCGTAAATCTGCCCATCCGGCCCGTAGAGCGGCGTCATCAGCAGAATCCCCCCCTCAAGCGAGCGGGCGTCGCCGGCCGAGGAGACGGTGATATCCATCTTGTAGCCGGGGCGGCAAAAAGGCGGCAGCGTTGCCACCACAAAGACCGCCGCCATGTTTTTGACCTGCATGTTACTCGCGCTGTTCGATCCAGTCTGCGGCACGGTGATCCCCATGCGCTCCAGGGTCGAAACCAGCGTCTGCGCCGGAAAGACCGTCTGCGAACTGTCGCCCGTCCCCCGCAATCCCACCACCAGGCCATAGCCCACCAGTTGGTTGTCGCGGATGCCTTCGATCGTCGCCACGTCCTTGATCCTGGCCAGTTGTCCCGGCGACTCCCCGCGCGCCACGAGCGATGCCAGCATCGCCGAGATCACGAGCGCCAGTCCCAGCGCCATCCAACCCCAGAAGCTCGCGCCCCAGGTCTCCTTCGCCGGCCTCTCATTTGTTACTCGCATCTCTGCTCCACTCGCCAACTCAAGGTTTTTAGCTGTTCGCTGACAGCTGATAGCTATTTCTAAAACACCAGCAGCTTCTCCAAAAAGCGCACCAGAGGATTCTGCCGGTAAGTCGAGTCGTTCACAATTCCCTTGCCCGTCACTTCCAGTTCCAGGTCGGTCATCGCCGTCGAAAGCACCTGGTTCTGCGCGCTCACATCCTCCGGCCTCACCAGTCCCCTCAGCTTGATCAGTTGCGTCTGCTGCGAGAAGGTCAACTGGCGCGTCGCCTGCACCACCAGCATCCCGTTAGGCAGCACATCCACAACCTCGCCGCCGAAGGTCGTAGCTAAACTCGAATTGGTCGTGCTCTGCCCCTGCGCCGAAAGCCCTGAACTCGATGTCATGCCCACCAGATTCGCCAGTGCATTCGAACTCTTCAGAAGCCCCATCAGCGAGGTCAGCCCGGAGTTGGCCGATGAGGCCCGCGAGTTCTTCACCTGCCCGTCGGTCGAGGCGGCCAGGCTCTCGGTCACCACAATCGAAAGCACATCGTGCAGCCGCACGGCCTTGGCGTCGGTGCCCAGCCGCACCAGCCTTCCCTCCGGACTCCAGATCGAGCCCATAGTCAAAACCTCGGCCGCCTGCTGCGCCCGCACCCGCTCAATATAGGTCTTCAGAGCCGCCTCGGGCGGCGTCGGCTTGGCGCCTGGCAGGAATGGAATCTTCTTGCCTCCAGCATTCGCCGTTGTTCCCCAGAAAGCCATCGCCCCGCAAAGAATGACAATCCCGATCCTCGCCCTCATGGCCGTACTCCCGTCCCTAGCTGCATCGTCGCCCTGCCTGGCCCCAAAGCCACCACCCGCACCACGCCGCCGCCAATCGTCAATCGCGCTTCCAGCACCGCGCCCACCGCCGCGGCACCCATCGCGCGTCCTTCCAGCACCGCATCCACATGGGCCGTATGCTCCTCAACCGTCAGCCGGTCCCCAGAGCGAATCACCGGCAATGCGCGCATATTCAAATCCATTTGCGTGCCCGGCGACAAACTCGACTGAGTCCCCAAGAGCGAACCCACCCGTTGCGCCCCCGGTAACGCAACGCTGCCTTCTCGATGGCCCGCCACCAGAACCAGCCGCCCCGGTCCGCCCGGAAGCGTGTTCTGCCTCAGCAGCAGCCAATGCATCCCATTGTGCGGATCGACGATCTCGCGCATTGCATTCCCTGCTTGACTTCCCTCCACTCCAACCCCGCCGGACGAGAGCAGAACCTGAGCGCGCGGAGCCGCCACAACAGGCGACTGAGCGCAAACAAGAGTCGCGACCGCCCCAACCAGCACTCCAAAACTCCAAGCCACTCTCAGCCCCGTCTTCATTCCCGCCCCCGAATTACCGATCCCTGACCCCTGACCCCTGATTAGTGCGTCATATTATTGACCTGCGAATACATATCGTCGGCAGCCTTGATTACCTTCGAATTCGATTCGTAAGCTCGCTGCGCCAGCACCATCTGCACAAACATCGTCACCACGTCCACATTCGAGTTCTCCAGGTATCCCTGTTGCAGCGTGCCCAGCCCCTCGGTCCCGCCGGGATTGCCCAGCACCGGGTCGCCGGAGTTCAACGTCGCCTGCAATAAATTCGATCCCATGCTTTCCAGGCCCCCCGGATTCGGAAAGGTCGCCAGCTGCAATTGCCCCAGTTGCGATGGATTCTGCTGGCCGGGAAGCGTTGCATTGACCACCCCATATTGCGTGATCGTCACCGCCGTCGCATTGGCCGGAATCGTGATCGTCGGAATGATCGGATCGCCGTCCGTGGTCACAATGGTGCCTTGATTATTGAGCTGAAACTGTCCGGCGCGCGTGTAGGCAATCGATCCGTCCGGCCTCTGAACCTGAAAAAAACCGCTTCCCTCGATCGCGACGTCGAGAGGATTTGAAGTCTGGTTCAGCGAGCCCTGTGTCTGAATCACCTCGGTAGCGGCGGATTTCGTGCCCAGGCCAATCTGCAATCCCGCTGAAACCGTCGACTGGCTCTGCGCCGCTCCCGGCGTGACCAGATTCTGGTAGACCATATCCTGAAACTCCAGCCGCAGTTGCCTGAAGCCGGTTGTCGAAGAGTTGGCCAGATTGTTGGCAATCGTGTCCAGGTTCAATTGCTGTGCGCTCATCCCACTCGCCGCGGTATACAAAGCTCGAATCATAATGCTCCTTTTGAAAACTGATTGCGGATGACCACCGCCCGTCACACGCGTGGCAGATCCTCGCTGGCAATCTTGTTGAACTCGCTGTGGAAGACCGTCAGCGCCCGCTGCATCATCTCCGCTTCGCGCTGCACCAGTATGAGATTCATCGTCCCGGCAATCACGCCCTGGTTGGCAGCCTCGATTGCGCCCTGATGCACGGTTGAGTTTTTCGCAATCGACGGCTGAACCTCCTCCGGCGCCACATAACGGTTGGCGCCCTCCGGCTTCAGTTCAGTGCCCTTGGGGAAGGTAAAGACTCCGACCGTCGCCACGACTCCGCCGGCCACGGAAACCACGCCATCCGAGCCAATCGTCACCTGCCCCGGCGGTATGGCAATCCGCTGGCCCGCGGGGGAAAGCACCGGCTCGCCCGATGCCGCCGCCAGAATCCCCCCCGGCGTGCGATGAAAGCCCCCATCGCGCGTGTAGCGCAATTGTCCGGTAGGAGTTTCCACCTGAAAGAAACCCTCGCCTTCAATCGCCAGGTCCAGTGGATTGCCGGTCTGCTCAATCGCGCCCTGGGCCATATTCAGCCGGTCGCCACCCAGCAGCCCATAATTGTTCACCGTCTCCCCCAGTTGAGAGCCGGTGCCGTCCGGTCCCATCAGCACGGAGCGAAAGTACTCCTGCTCGGAACGGTAGCCAGGTGTCGAAGCATTGGAAAGATTGGTCGCCGCAATGTCCAGAGCCTGGGTTCGCGCCACCAGGCCCGTCATCGCCGCATAATATCCGCTATCCATCGATCGCTCCCTCCGCGCTGTAGCGGAGTGAAGCATAAGGGGGACCGAAAGTTGGGGGAAGGGATTAGAGAAAGATCAGAAAGCAGGGAACAGGGAATAGGGAATAGGGAATAGGGAACAGAAAAGAAGGATCGGGGAATAAGAACCTGAGAACAGAGAACGGAGAACGGAGATCGGAGAACAGAAGAACAGAAGAACAGAAAATCGGGCAGCGATTGCAACTAGCTGATCCCTGTTCCCTGTTCCCTGATCCCTGATCCCTGATCCCTGTTCCCCGCCTTACTGCAACCCGTCACAGATAATCGTAACCTCAAAGGAGGCGTCGTCAAAACGGTAAGTGTGATGCAGCTTGAACTCGGGAGCCTGCACGTGCAGGTTGTAATCCCGCCCGGTTATCACCGCCGGCACGGACAAGCCCGTGTTGGCGGCGAGATTCGGCACCTTGCCCTTCCACGCGCCGGCCAGCATGTTGCAGATCTCGCCGATGCCATCCTTGACCGTATCGTCGATCTCCTCAAACTCCATGCCCGTCATGTGCGCCGCAATTTTCATCGCCGCCGAACCGCCGCTGCGAAAGACACAAGCCCCGCTCAACAGCCCGCCAAAGCCCACCACCGCGGTCACCGACTCCGGCTCGGCAATCTCCGCCGGCCCTTCCTCGCGCCGGCAGTTCACGCCCAGCATCAGATGGAAAACCTCTTCCACGCTTGCATCCAGATTCTTCGGATCGCTGACCAGATGCACCGACTCCCGCAACGATAGCGTCATCGCACACTCCATTCCTTTTCCGCCCCCGCCCCGCGCCGTTGTGGCAATCGAGGCGTCCCGCACACCATTTAAAAGCAAAGGGTGCCTCCCAGCTATGCCGCATTCAATAACGGCAAGACACGTTCCTTCACCTGCTCGGCCGTGAACGGCTTGCGTATATATCCCTGCGCACCGGCCAGAATCGCCTGCTTCACATGCTCCTCGCTCGACTCGGTCGTGATCATCACCACCGGAGTCCCTTCAGCCAGATTCAGCGCCCGAATCTGGCGCAGAAACTCCAGCCCATCCATCGAGGGCATATTAATATCGGAAAGAATCAGATCCACCTTGTGGAGTCTCAGCACATCCAAGCCTTCGGTGCCGCTGCCGGCCTCCAATACCACGAGCGGGTCCAGGCCCGCTTGACGGAGAGCGCGCTCAACAATCTTGCGCATCACCGAGGAATCGTCGACGATCAGGGTTCGAATTTCACTCATGCCAGGCTCCTCTGTTACACACCTTATCGGCTCTTCCCGCCAACCCATGAGTCGGAAATCTCACTTCAGCCGGCGCAGCCAATCCGGTTAATGAGCCAGCCCCGCCGGCATGCCAATCGAACAAATCAAATCCTGGATCGAGCTCCGCTCCGGCATCGGTCCGCTCTGCGCCCGCCGCCACATCCGCAGCCAAAGACAGTCGTGCACCCGCACCAGCCGCGATTCCACAGGCCGGGCCCGCTCAATCGAGCGCGAGAGAGCTTCCACCAGGGCCGGCTCCGAGCTGGCCTCGATGAGTTCCACCGGCGGAAATTTCGCATTCAGCATGCGCGCATGCGCCGCGCCAAAAAGCGACTCGCGCACCAGACCGCTCTCCACCCTCAGCCCCGTCATCCGCTCCACGCCCAGAGAGACCACCGGGTCCAGCCTGTCCTCAAAGCCCAGATACAACAGCTTGCCCGCGGCCACCCGCAGCGGCAGCGCGCCAAAGGCATCCACTAAAAGCCGCGGCATCAATACACTGAGCGCCTCGGCATCGTGAAAGTCCAGCGGCAGCACCGGGCAGCTCCACTGCAAACCCAGCGCCCGCGTCACCAGTTGCTCGCTCACCCCCTGCTGGCGCACCAGCCAGTAACCCAGCCGCCCGCTTCCGGCCGCGCGCTGCGCTTCCAGCGCCAGACGCAGCTGGCTGGAGGTAATCCAACCCTGCTCCAGCATCACCAAGCCTAAAGGAATGCGGTGGCGATGATTCTCCTGCATCGCGCCCCGCCCTTCCAGCTCGCGCCGCACCGCCGCGCCCACCCGCGCCGCCGTGCAGGCCGCCGAGCAATTCCAGCCGCTTTCAAAGACCGGCATTGTGCGGCTGCGCCAGAGGTGCAGCCAGCCGGAGGCGCAGCCGGGATTGGCGCAGCTCTCGAAGAGCCCGCCCATGAGAGGACTACGCGCACCCGGTCTCGGGACTGCCGGCCCATCGAGCGAGGACGCAACCAGCGCCAACTGGACTGCCTCCGGAAGCGACCCAGGCAATGGACCCGTCTCTCTCCGGCTCGCATCTGCGATCCGTTCAGATCCCCGTTCACGGGCTAGAATAGGCATCGAATGCTCTCCAGCCGCTTCCTGGGCATTGCGACTTCGGTCACGCGCAGGCCAAAGTTGCCGTTGATCAGCACCACCTCGCCGCGCGCCACGATCTTGTCGCCAACAATCAGATCCACCGGATCGGCCACGTTGCGATCCAGCTGCACCACATCGCCCGGCCCCAGATCGAGAATGTCGGCCAATAACATTTCCTTGCAGCCAAAGCGCAGCGTCGCCTCCAGTTCCACGTCGAGCAGCAGCTCGACGCCCGCCGACCATCCCGGCGAATTCTCACCCGTCGAGTTCTGGCCCGAAGCGGCGGCTCGCGCCGCCTGCTCCGCGGGTTGTTGACTGGCTGGCTGGGCGGCCGGCTGCGTTGCCGCGGGCGCGGCAGCCGGCTTTGGAGCGCGCACCTCGTCCCGCACCAGCACCGTCCAGGATCGCTCGCCTGATTTCAATTGAAAGGCGCGCGAAAGCTTGCTCTCGCCTTCGACCTCCGCAAAGCTGGCCACGCGGCACGTCTTGCCGGTCTTGGCCAGCAGCTCGCCGCAGGCGGCATCCATCACCTCGCGCAGCAGCTCCGCCCAACCGGCTCGCTGGTTGATGCCTTCGCCCACCAGCGGCGTCTCCAGAAGCGCCCCATCCAGCAGCACCGCAAAGCGGCCCTCTTGGTCGCCTGAGATCACCGCGGCAAAGCCAAAGGCGCCCGGCGCCATCGGCTTGGGCAACGACTCCACCAGCTCCGGCTCACCGGCCAGCGCCTGTGAAAAGAGCGCCGTCGCAACTTCTGTCCAGCATTCAAGAAAGCTTTTCATTGCTGATCCTCCGGCGCCATCCGCTCAATGCGCGCGGCGCGGTGCGCTCCCATGCGGATGGCCTGCGCCGTCGATAGCATCTCGCCGCCTATCCGCCACTCCGGCAGCGTGCTGGAGGCCAACCCCAGCTTCAGCACCGTTCCCGGCGCCAGGTTTTCGATCTCGCTCGCCTGCAAGCGCACAGCCGGCAGTTGCAAAGTGGCGCCAAAGTGCACGCGGCGCGCCGTGCTTTCCATCCGCGCCCGCGTCTCGCCGGCATGGCGGCGGCGGCGAGACCAATCGGAGGTCAACCGGCGCAGAATCGTATTCGCCACCACCGCCGGAAATGCCAGGTTCAGCAGGCCCGAACTATGCGGCATGCGTATTTCAAAGCTCAGGCAGAGCGTCTTCTCCGTCACCGACATGATGCGCGCCACCTGCGTCTGCATCTGCCGCCGCTCAAAGTTGAAGCTCAGCCCCACCGGTTGCCAGGCCGCGGTCAGCTCCCGGCAGATGATTTCCACCACCGAAGCTAATATGGATTCCTCGATATCCGTCAGCTCGCGCAGCGGACCGTCGCGCCCCTCGCCGCCCAGAAGCAGATCGATAATCGGAGGCGCCAGCGCCAAGTCCAGTTGCAGCACGGCCAGCGCGCCCAGCGGCTCCATGCGGACAGAGGAAACGTAGCTGATTTCGGGAATCCGCAGGAGAAACTCGCTGAAGGGAATCTGCTCGGCCGAAACCAGGTTCACCTGAAAGCGCGTCCTCAACCAGGCCGCCAGATTGTGCGTCAGGTTGCGCGCAAACAGATCGTTGAGCATGGAAATCGCGCGCAGCTGATCGGTTGAAATCTCGCCCGCCGAGGCAAAGTTGTAAGGCACCACGCGCGCCCGCACCTCGGTCTTCGACGTCTCCGAGGTCGAACTGCGCGCCGCCTGAAAAAGCCTGTCGATCTCATCTTGCCTGAGCGTTTTTTCCATTGCCTGACTTTCCCTTGCCTTGTCCGTTTTCTATCGTCTCGTCCTTACCGCTCAGTGTCCCGCCCGCTCCACCGGCTTGCGCGCGCGCGGCCGGTCGAAGGCGCCGCGCGAGGCCAGATCCTTCAGCGCGCCGCGCAGATGCGCCACCGCCGAGGCGTGAACCTGCGAGACTCGCGACTCCACAACTCCCAACGCCAGCCCAATCTCGCGCATCGTCATCTCTTCGTAGTAATAGAGACTCATCACCAGCCGCTCCCGGTCGGGCAGATTCTGGATCGCCTCGGCCAGCCGCTCTTCCAGTTCGCCCCGGAGGCAGCGAAACAAAGGATCTTCCTCCGGCCGGCCCGGCACATAGGCCAGTTCCTCTTCACCGGAGTCTTCATTCCGCTCCATGTGCAGCGTGCCGATTTCCAACCCCTTCAAATCCCCCAGCAACTGCTGGTACTCCTCCAGTCCCAGGGCCATCTCGGCAGCCACCTCGCCCTCGCCCGGAGCATGTCCCATCCTCGCCGTCAGCACCCGGATCGCCTCTTCCACCGCGCGCCCCTTGCGGCGCAGCTCGCGCGGACTCCAATCGAGTGTCCGCAAACTGTCCAGAATCGCCCCCCGGATGCGGAATTGCGCATAACTGCGAAACTGCACCTTCTTTTCCGGGTCAAACTTCGAAAACGCATCCATCAGTCCCACCACGCCGGCTGACACCAGATCCTCAATGTCCACATGCTGGGGCAGCCGCTCGTGAATCCGCCGCGCCAGAAAGCGCACAATCGGCAGATGTTCCAGCAGTACCCGCTCCTGTTCGCCGGTCAGCACCGGAAGCTGCGCCCCGCCTGGCGGATAGCCGTCTCCTGGAGCGCGCCGCCGCTCAACTCTCTGGCTGCCTGCCGTGTTTGCCGCTTCCATGCCCATCGTTATCCCCTTTTAATCCCAAAGCCATTCCCTGGATCCCTATTTCCCATTCCCGAATCCATGCCGGGTCACCGCACAGTCCCCACCGGCCGCAAGCGAATCTCGGGAGGAATCTCGCCCGCGGCCACCACCGCCAGCCGAGGCATTACCGGCTCCAGCCAGCGCTTGACGTGATAGCGGGCCGGACTAGGACATAAAAGCACGGGGAGAGCCGCAGCCGAGGCTGCCGGGATAAGCCGCCTCAAAGAATCGGTCAGGCGGCGCACCACCGGCGTTCCCGGCGAGGCGGAGGCGGCCAGCATCCGCTGCCCCGGATCAGGCGAAAGCGTGTTCAAAATCTCCTCTTCGAGCGGCCCATCGAGCAGCAAGACCGGCAACTGGCCTTCCCCATCCAGGAGCGGCTGGATCAGACGCCGCCCCAGCGACTGGCGCGAGGCCTCGACCAGCGCGACGATGCCTTTGTTCACCGCCGCGGTCTCCAGCATCGATTCCAGAATCGTCCCCAGATCCCGTATCGACACCCGCTCCCGCAGCAGCTGTTCCAGCACCCTGCCCACTTCACCCAGCGAAAGCAGCTTGGGAACCAGCTCTTCCATTAATTTCGGGTGACTATCGTTCAGCGAGTCCAGCAGCCGCTTCGTTTCAGCCCTTCCCAATAACTCCCAGGCATGGCGGCGGATCAGCTCGCCCAGGTGCGTGGTAATCACCGTCACCCCATTTACAACCGAGTATCCCGAGGCGGCGGCCTGGTCTTCCAGGGCCGGGGCAATCCAGATCGCGGGCACTCCGAAAGCTGGCTCCCTCGTCTCCTTGCCGGCCAGCGGACGCCGGTTCGGCTCGCCGCTAACGGCCAATAACTGCGTCCCCTCGGTCTGCCAGCGCCCTATCTCCATGCCGCGCAGCGAAAATAGGTACTCGCGCGGCTTCAGGCGCAGGTTGTCGCTGATATGCACCGGAGGCACCAGAAAGCCCATCTCCGCCGAAAGATGCCGCCGCAGCGAGCGCACCCGGCTGAGCAACTGGCCACCCTGCTTTTCATCGACCAGGGGAATCAACTGGAAGCCGATCTCCAGCGTCAGCTCTTCCAACTTCAGCAGTTGCACCAGATCCGAGCTGACCGCCTCTCCTGGCTTTTTCTTCTCGGCGGTTCCGGCCTCAGCCACTACCGGCGGAGCCGGATGCGCCGCCACCCGGCGCGCGGCAAAGTAAAGGGCTCCCGCCACAGTCAGGAAAGGAATCTTCGGCAGCCCCGGAATCAGGCACATCGCTCCGGAGAAGAGGCTCGCCAGATAAAGCGTCACGGGTTTCGCCAGCAACTGCGCCCGGATCTCGCCGCCCAGCAAGCCAGCCGAGTTGGCTCGGGTCAGCGTGATGCCGCCCGCCACCGAGACCAGCAGCGAAGGAATCAGCGTGACCAGCCCGTCGCCAACCGTTAGAACCGTATACGTCCGCGCCGCCTCGCCCAGCTCAATTCCTTGTTGGAGAGTTCCAATAAGCAATCCGGCAATGATATTGATGCCGGTAATCAGGATCGTCGCCATTGAATCCCGCTGATTGAAGCGGGCCGCGCCGTCCATCGCCCCGTAGAACTCGGCCTCGCGAGCAATTGCCTGCCGCCGCTTGCGCGCCTCCAGTTCGTCAATGAGTCCGGCATTCATATCCGCGTCGATCGCCATCTGCTTGCCGGGCAGCGCATCCAGGGTAAAGCGCGCCGTCACCTCGGCGGTGCGCACCGCTCCATGAGAAACCACTAAGAATTGAATCGCGATCAACGCCAGAAAAAGCACGAAGCCGACCACATAATTGCCGCCGACCACAAACTGTCCAAAGGCCTCGATCACTTTTCCCGCCGCCGCCGTTCCCTCCGAGCCATGCAGCAGAATGCGCCGGCTGCTGGCAATGTTCAACGCCAGCCGGAAGAGCGTCAGCAACAAGAGCAAAGTAGGGAAGACACTCAGTTCGACCGCCCGCCGAATCTGCACAGCCGATAGAAAGACGATGATCGAAGCGGCCATCGAGAGCGAGAGCAGAAAATCCAGCGCCCAGGAGGGCAGCGGCACCAGCATCACAAAAATTACGCTGATCGCGGCCAAAGGCAGCACATACTCGCGCAGCCGCTCCAGAAACGCCGGGGCATGCATCGTATTCGCAGGCAGGGCCGCGGTGCTCATTGCGGACCTCCTCTAAATTGCTGGCTTGCTCCGCCCTGGGGCCGTTGCTGCGCAGCTCGCGCGGCGGCATCGCGCGCTCTCCGGTCCCGCATCTCGGCCTCCAGCCGCTGCTTGTAGAGATAAGCCAGAATCGCCGCCACCGCCGCGTAAAGATCCACCGGAATTGCCCCGCCCACTTCCACCGATCGGTAGAGCGAGCGCGCCAGCGGCGGGTTCTCGATGATCGGCACCCCGGCCCAGCGCGCCTCGGCCTTGATCTCCTCGGCCAGCAGATTCCGCCCCTTGGCCAGCAGCTTCGGCGCCTCCATGGTGGCAAAATCGAAGCTCAGCGCCACGGCATAGTGCGTCGGATTGGTCAAAACAACAGCGGCCTTCGAGACATCGTTCTTCACCTTGCGCCGCCGCGCCTGCCGCTGCAGGTTGCGAATGCGCCCGCGAATCTGCGGATTGCCCTCGGTCTCCTTGAACTCGTCGCGCATATCCTCGCGGCTCATCTTGAGCCGCTTCTCCCGGCTCTGCCATTCCACCAGATAATCAATGAGCGACCAGGCGAAGAGCAGCCAGGCCGCGGCCACAAGCAAGCCGTAGATATCCGTGCCCAGCATCTCCAGGCGCGCCGTTGAAAATGGCGGCAGCGTCATCTGCCGCGCAATCCGCTGCACCGCAAAGACCCCGAGCACCGCGGCCGGAATCAGGCTCTTGGCAAGGCGGGCTGCGGCGCGCAGAGAGAAGAGGTTTTTTACATTGGAGACAGGATTGATGCGGTCCAGCTTGAAGCCGATCGCGCTGGCATGAAAGTTCACCCCGCCGGTCTGAAGCACGCCCGCGCCCAGCACCGCCGCCACCACCGCGCCCATGATCACTCCCACCGGCCCGATCAAGTCGAAGGTCAGCTTGCGCAGCGCGTAAAGCGTCGGCTCAATCTCGGATGGCTCCCAGCGCGCCACCGCGCCCAGCGCCAGAAAGCCGGCAAAGGTATTCCGCCAGGCCAGCAGCAGATGACTGCCCAGCGCCCCCAGCACCATCACCCCGGCCAGCGTTCCCGCGGCCGACGAGAGTTCCCGGCTGTGCAGGATGTCGCCGTCCTGGCGCGCCTTCTCGCGCCGGTGCTGCGTTGCCTGTTCTGTGGGCTCTCCGGGCATCGGCTATCCCTTCCATCCGGCCATCGCGACACCGTGGCCCGGCCCGGCAATCAGCCGCTCGGCCATGTCCAGCAAGCCGCTGAAACGCGCCTCGATGAAGCGCGGCCACAAGGCCAGCGACCCCGTCAGCAGCACAAAACCGGTCAGCGTCTTCAGCGGCACCGTCAGAGACATCACCGGCAACTGCGGGCTCAGCTTGCCTAAAAGCGATACCGCGACTTCGATCAACAATGTTGCCGCCAGCACCGGCGCGGCCAGCTCCACCGCGGCCAGAAAGATTCCCGAAGCCGCGCGGACAATCTGCAGCGCGCTCTCCGGAGCCAGCGCATAACCGCCCAGCGGCGCCACGCTGAAGCTGCGCGCCATCGAGGCCAGCAGCACCCGGTCCAGGCCTGCCCCAATCACCACCAGTGTTCCCATCAACTGAAACAAGTCGCCCATCAGCGGGGTTTGAATCGACGAGGTAGGATCCAGCAGGTTGACCGCCGAGAAGCTGAACTGCATGCCCATGATCTGCCCGGCAAAGAGCATCATCTCGGTCAGCAGCGTCAGGGAAAGCCCGTAGACCAGCCCCACCGCCAGCTCGCCCAGCAGCGCGGAAAAGCTGATCGTCACCTGCGCCCGCGGCAGCGAGGCGACCAGCGGAGCCAGCAGGTACGCCACCGCCCCCACAAAGACGGCTTTGGTGCGCAGCGGCAGCGCGGTCGATGAGAAGAAAGGCGCAAAGGCCACCATCCCGCTTATCCGCACCAGCACCAGCGTCATCGCGCTCAGAAAGCTAGTCCAATCGGGCATCGGCGTCCATTTCCTCTCCCTGTTCCCTGATCTCTGATCCCTGTTCCCTGTTTTTCACCCGATATACCGCCGCAAATCCGTCATCAGCAAAATCGTGTAATTGCCCATCCGCGCCAGAAACCACGGCATCCCCACCAGCAGAATCACGGCAATCGCCCCCAGCCGCGGCACCGAGGTCAGCGACTGCTCCTGCAAGCTGGTCAAGGTCTGCACCAGGCTCAGAAGAAAGCTCATCAAAGCCGCGGCTATCAACAGCGGCCCGGCCAGAATCAGGGCCTCCTTCATCAGTTGGCGCAATAGCTCGGCTACCATGTCGGGTGTCATCGTGAATCCTTTCAGAGCGCCAAAAATCAAAAGCTCTTTAACAGCGAGTTAGCCAGCAGATTCCAGCCATCCACCATCACAAACAGCAGAATCTTCAGCGGCGTTGAAACCACCACCGGCGGAAGTTGGAACATTCCAATCGAAGTCGTGATCGCGGCCGTCACCATGTCGATCAGCAGGAAGGGCAGAAACAGCACCGCGCCAATCGCAAATCCCGCCTTCAATTCGGAGAGCATGTAAGCAGGGACCACCACCCGCATCGGCAGGTCTTCGGCCCGATTCGGGCGCGGCAACTGCCCCGCCGCCGTAAACAGAGCAAGATCCTTCTCCCGCGCGTACTTCAGCAGAAACAGCTTCACCGGCTGCGCTCCGCGGTCGATCGCATCCATGCCGGTAATCTGTCCCAGCCGGTAGGGCTCCACCGCCTGCTGGTCAACTTGGTTGAGAACCGGCGTCATCAGAAACCAGGTCATCATCAGCGCCAGCCCCATCAGCGTCGGATTCGACGGCGCCGTCTGCGTCCCCAGCGCCTGGCGCAAAAAGTGGAAGACCACCAGCAGCCGCACCATCGGCGTCATCGCCATCAAAATCGCCGGCAGCAGCGTAATCAGTGTCAGAACAACCAGAATCGTCCACGGCGTGGAGTCCGCCGGATGCAGCCGCGAATTCAAATCCGGCAGCGCGGGCAAGCCCAGCGGCGCGGAGGCCGTCAGCAGAGCCCAATGGCCAACCATGCCGCTCACCCCAGCGCCTACCCCAGCGCCTACCCCAGCGCCTACCCCAGCCCCTACCATGACACCCTCGCGGCGCTCTTCATCCCCGGCCTGCCCCATCCCGTTTGCCGTGGAAGCATCGCGGGCAGCGCCCCTCCCGCATTCCTCCGCTCATCCAGCGCATAGAACGCCGGCGCACCCTCGGGCGATGTCGCCACCAGAAATCGCCGCCCCTCGGCCTCCACCAGAGCAAGAGACTGCTTGGGGGCCAGCGCAATCCGCTCCACCAGTGCCAGCCGTGGCCGCGCGCCTCCGCGCGCCCTGAGCCGTCCCAGCAGCCAGCCCGCCAGCCCGCCCACCGCCTCGCCTTTTGCCGCCTCGCCCCGCCCCGCACTGTCCCGTTTCATCCGCCAACCCTTCCCGTCCCTTAGTCCCTTAGTCCCTTAATCCCCTGGTCCCTCAGTCCCCGCTCTTCTCAGAACAGCCGCGTCACCCGCACCGCCAACTGTTGTTCCACCACCTCAAATTCGCTCCACGCCAATTGCACCTCACCGGCTGAAATCGGCATATCCTCGCCGTGCGCCCAGTCCGTCTCAATCAACTGCCCCGGCTCCAGAGCCAGCAGGTTCCGCACCCGGAACTCCCGCACTGGAATCGACACATCCAGCTCCACCGGCAGCCGCACCATCGCCCCCGCCAGCACAATCCCGCCCTCAAGAGGCACATGCGGAGCCGGCACCAGCGCCTTTTCGATCGCAACTTCAGCCGCCCGCCCAGCTTCGGCCGGATGGGAAGGCGCGGCATTCCCCGCTGCGACAGGCGGATGCGGAAGTGATTGTGTCGTTGCCATTCGCTGAGAATTAAAGCAGAAAGGTGACCAGAAACTGGACAGACGGATTGGGAGATTTTAATGATTGGCTCCCGCAAAGACTCGCAATTCCCGGCTTCAGCGTGAAGGCTACGGGCTTCAGCGTGAAGCGTACGGGCTTCAGCGTGAAGGCTACGGGCTTCAGCGTGAAGGCTACGGGCTTCAGCGTGAAGGCTACGGGCTTCAGCGTGAAGGCTACGGGCTTCAGCGTGAAGGCTACGGGCTTCAGCGTGAAGGGTACGGGCTTCAGCGTGAAGGGTACGGGCTTCAGCCCGTACATGATCCCCGCAATATAAGCGCGAGCTTTAGCCCCCGAGGGAATTCACCCCAAACCGCCAATACTCAAACCTCCCTCGATCCCCGCCGATGAAACTTCGTCCTTAACTCCGCTGTTACACTAAGAGAAGATCAATCTGCGGTTCCCCGGCTCAATCCAGCCCGTCAACCGCCTCCAAGAAGAGGTCCGCTCCATGTCCGATTCCAAGCAGCACTCCTCCGCCGCCACCAGCCTGCGCCTCAAAATCGGCCTCGCCGAAATGCTCAAAGGCGGCGTCATCATGGACGTCATGAATGTCGAGCAGGCCCGCATCGCCGAGGAATCCGGCGCAACCTCCGTCATGGCTCTCGAGCGCGTTCCGGCCATGATCCGCGCCGAGGGCGGCGTCGCCCGCATGGCCCGCCCCTCGCTCATCAAGCAGATCATCCAGGCCGTTTCCATCCCGGTCATGGCCAAGGCCCGCATCGGCCACTTCGCCGAGGCCCAGATTCTCCAGCAGTTAGGCGTAGACTTCATCGACGAGTCGGAAGTCCTCACCCCCGCCGACGAGGCTCATCACATCGACAAGCACGCCTTCACAACGCCCTTCGTCTGCGGCGCGCGCAATTTGGGCGAGGCCCTCCGCCGCATCGCCGAAGGCGCTGCCATGATCCGCACCAAGGGCGAGGCGGGCACCGGCGACGTCGTCCACGCCGTCCAGCACATGCGCCAGATCACCAGCGAGATGCGCGCCTTGACCGTTCTTTCAGAGCAGGAACTCTACCGCGCCGCCAAAGACCATCAGGCGCCTTATGAATTGATCCGCATGGTTGCGCAGACCGGCAAGCTGCCCGTCCCCAACTTCTCCGCCGGCGGCATCGCCACCCCCGCCGACGCCGCTCTGATGATGCAGCTAGGCGCAGAGGCAATCTTCGTCGGCTCGGGAATCTTCATGAAAGGCAACGCCACGCCTCTCGATGTCGAGAACGACCCCAAGGAGCGCGAAGAAGCCGTCTCCCGCGCCAAGGCCATCGTCATCGCCACCACCCACTTCAACGACGCCAAGATCCTGGCCGAAGTCAGCGAGCAAGTCACCGGCACCATGAAGGGCCTGGCCGCCGCCGGAATCGAACTAAAAGACCAACTCCAAACCCGCGGCTGGTAGACCCCAAGCCGAAGGCCGCTGGCCGCACCGCAGGTGCCTCGCTATCCGCTCGCAAATGCTTCCTTGCTTCTTATCCGAAGCGAAAGGTGAGGCTGTATGCCAGCTTGGCAGGCAGGCAAAATAATTTTGAGGCTTCGTGGACTCCCATATCCGAGAATCCGGGCCTAGGACACTCGGCTACTAGCGTCATGTCCTGAGCATAGGCGCAATGAAAGCGGAGACTGGAGACCCTTCAGGGCTGATACACCCAATCAAATCCAATCCTGTCCGCCTCAAGATCCGTAATTTTGATTTTGGCATAGTGCTGGCCGTCAAATGCTCTTACGCAATAAGCTGAGCCTACACTTACGGTGAAATAGTGATAAGTGTACTGTGGCCCCGAGGCTGGACAAGCTCGGCCATTAGTCACGTCCTGATCTGAGATTGCTGTAATTCCTGCGTTTGCCGGAATCTTCCCCGGAGGAAAGACTTTGTCCGTGTATGGCGGGGCATCATATTCGAGAAACAGGACCGCATTTGCTCCGCCCGGATTGGCCACCTCAACATCTGGCTGGTCGGTTCCCCAGGGTACGATCTTCTTGGTAGAGAATCGGAATCCGCTCAAATTGAAATTCTTAAACCCGTCGAACAAAATGGTATGACCTGTTTCATTTCCGGTTAGGTTTACCTTGGCAACATCTTTGCCGTTCTCACTGCTGTTTTTGGGCTGGACTGATTGCACAAAGCCAGCCGTCACCTGATCCGGGAACTCCTTGCTGACGCTGATAGCAAACTCTTTGTCAGGCATGAGAGAGAGCATCTGCACCGCATGCTTTCTCTGCGCGACCTTGTTGTCCTCGCCCGCCAAATACTGCATGAACTGGGCAACAGACTGGACTGTAGCTTCCCGAAGCTGGGCCTGTGACATCTGCTGCTGCTGGGTTTTCAGAGCCTCGTCGACTTGGGCCTGATGCTGGTTGTACTTAACCGTAAAGAGCAGGCCAACTCCTGCGACGAGAACGCTGGAGACAAACGTGGAAACTACGGAGAACTTGTCCCAGAAATCCTTAGCCGACTTCTTCTCGTTCAGCTTTTCAAGGATGATTTTCTGGCTGTCCTCTATCTGTTGCAGCTTTGCATTCAGATCGTCGGTGGCCACTCGTCATGCCTCCAAAGTGATCTTATCATTGATGTCAGGAAGGTGGTAAATTTTCCTTTGAACATATTCACCTCCTCGCGGATGGCCCACATCTGACCACAAGAGATGGGTGCCCCTCATCTCGATTCCGAAATGTGGGAGACGAAGAACCAGACCTTGCCGGTTCCCTAGGCCGAAGGCCCCCAGCCCCACCGCAGGTGGCGCTTGACACTGTAAACTAAATAGTCTACAGTGCAAGAATGATCGGCGAGTTCAGGCACAAGGGACTTGAAGAGATTTACCTCACCGGCAAGACCCGCCGGATTGGCACCGATCATATCAGGAAGTGCATTCGCATCCTGCAATTGCTGGAAGTCGCAAGTCAGCCGGAGGAGTTGAACATCGCCGGTTTTCACTTCCACAGCTTGCAAGGCAAACCGAAACGGTGGTCGGTGCGCGTGACCGGGAATTACCGGGTCACCTTCGGCTGGTCAGGCGAAACCGCGTTGGATGTCGATTTTGAGGACTACCATTAAACGGGTGCCCTTGCGAGCGAACAGCGAGCGGCTGCCCCACCGCAGGTGGTTGGGAGGACGTTATGGAGAAAAAGAGCGCACTGCCACCCATTCATCCGGGTGAGATTCTCAAGGAAGACGTTTTGCCGTCTGTTGGCCTCTCCGTAACGGCGGCAGCGAAGGCTCTCGGCGTCTCCCGCCAGATGCTTCACGACATCCTGGCCGAGCGCAGACCCCTTTCCGCCGCCATGTGCCTGAAGGTCTCTCGCCTCGTGGGCGGCTCACCGGATGTGTGGATGCGACTGCAGGCAGCTTACGATCTGAAGATGGCGGAACAGGACAAGAAGGTCATGCAACGCGTCGCGCGCATTATGCCGCTACAGCAAGCCGAAGAGCTTCGAGCCTGAGCCGCTGCCCCACCGCAGATGGCAAAGCAACTCAAGGATCTCTTGGATGGAAACGGACTGGGCTTGGGCCACTTCGACAAGAATTCCATGAAATGTGCCTATCTTGAGCGGGTCGTGCAATGGAACCGAGATTGAATGGGTAGGCGCCGCTTCGTGATAAAGCCTGATATGGCTTCCCTTCTGGCGAATCACGGCATAGCCGAGCCGCTCAAAAGCACGTGTCAGATACGAATTGGGCGCTCCGCCGATACCCCACGCGGCAGTTTCATGCGGCCTGGACCGCAATCAGTTCATCCTTTACAAAATGCAATTGGATGAGTTTAGGGCCTTCTGCCGCATCCTCAAAGTGGAGGCTCGTCACTTCCAGCACGTTGTCGCGCAGTTCCTGCCAGGTCTCAGCTTCGGTAAAGATCGCCTGCCCCAGCGCCCGCGCCACATAACCGCCCTCTTCGGCCTCGCGCACCTCGAAGATAAGTTCCATGCTGATTGCATAACGGAAGGATCGCTCCCAATGGCGCTCCATCCTTCATATTTTTTCAGCGAAAGACGGGAAGCCGTTCCCGCTCGTTCCTCACGCCGAAGACTTCCGCCGCACCGCAAGTGGCCACTTGATATGTACGGTAATACAGTACATCATGGATACCGAGGCGTCATGAAGGAGGCCGGCATTCCCATGAAGAATCCGCCGCATCCAGGCGATCTGATCCGAACCGAAGTCATAGAAGCTCTCGGCCTCAGCGCCTCGAAGGCGGCTGCCATCTTGCAGGTTCGCCGCGCAACCCTCTCCGATCTGCTCCACGGCAAGGCCGGCGGGTGGCATACCTTGATCCGTCATTAAAGTGGGTGCCCCATCCTTGAATCGCTCTTTGATTCAAGGATGGGAATCCACATAACCCAAACCGCCTCTTTTCTGATCCCTGTTCCCGGCCC
>JBEKDN010000053.1:0-19752 GCA_050014335.1 Occallatibacter sp.
GCACCGTCAGCGAGAACTTCGGCATGAGGGTCAGCGACCTCAAGCAGAAGAACAACTCCCGCAACGTCGTTGTGCCGCGCCAGATTGCCATGTATCTTGCCAAGCAGATGACCGAGGCCAGCCTGCCAGAAATCGGCCGCCAATTCGGCAACAAGCACCACACCACCGTGATGCACTCCATCGGCAAAATCGACGAACTCCGCCGCACCGACAAGGACCTGCACCGCACCCTGAACAAACTACAAGAGCAGTTGAACGCGTAAAGCGTGTTTTAAGAACGTGCTCGGCATCGGTTGTCGACCAGCTCCGCGACCCGCGAGGAATGAAACTGTAGTGCCGGCATAAAATTGTAGCGCCGGCCTCCTGGCCGGCTGTAGCGTGGACCTCCAGGTCCACGCCTGGTTCCTTTTCGGCACGACGTCACAGCCTTTTTAAAAATCGCAATCGAAGCCATGTTTTGTAGCAGGCGACGACTTCAGTCCTGCCAATAAGTGCTGTAATCGCGTGGGTTTTAACCCCTGACGTATTTTTGAATCGATACCGGTGCCCCACCTTCGGCGAGTTTTTGTTTTTGCGCCTATGGTGGGATATTTACAGCTATAGCTTTTTATTGTTTCTTACAGGAAGGGAGACCAAGGTACGTGGAAAAGAAACAGAAGTCCAATGACACTTGTAGACTTTTGAGGAGTGATCCTCACCGGTGATCGTGTCGGCGATTTGGCGCTTTCTGATACCCCTACGGTTAGTTCGACCGCATGAAAACCTGTCCCGGACGAAATCGAAGGATATGAATTTTCAAACCAGCGAATCCACGATCCCCGGCGAGCGAGAGCGAGCGTTCAGTCCCGCCGCGGGTGGTTTGCATATAATTTCCATCCAAACGCGCATAATAAAACTAGTCGCAAATCCAAGGCCCAGATGACCGCTACCCACTCTCCAACCCGCGCAATCTCAGACCATATTTTCTGTTCCGGGATCCCCGTTTTCCGCACCATCTTCTCCGTTTATTCGCCAAAAAACCGGTCGACCCCCACCCCCCCTACCCCTGTGACGGTATTTTTAGTATGAAAATTTCCAGTAACCATCAATAAATCAATAGTTTGTAATTTTTACACAGTTACTAATCAGTAACTGCAAACCCCCGATTTTGCCCATTTTTTAGCCCAAAAATGACGCCTTTTGAGCCAGAAAGGCCCACTTTTATGCCAATTTCCGCACACTTCAAATTCCCAGAAGAATCGGAACTGAGTGCTCGACCAAACGACTCAAGAAAGGATCAGAAACGCCGTGAGCGTCCTCGATCTCCCGAACCGCGTCCACGGTCGCCCGAGCTTCGCCCGCGATCCCCAAAGCCTCTCGGCTTGACCGGCGCGGCGACGGGCAGATCCGTCTTGCCCGCTGGATAGACGGCAAGAAAGCGGTCCGCGCCTTCACCGTTGCTGGCCGTCTCCACGCCTTCAATGTCTTTGAAGGCCATGTGCATTTGCCGGCGATCACGGCTGTTCATCGGCGGAAAGGCATACGGAATGCCGGAGCGGATCACCTTCTCCGCCGCTGTCTCGGCGGTCAACCGAAGTTCCGCCGCGCGCATTGCCTTGAAGTTTGCGGCGTCAAAGCTGATCAGGTTGCTCTCACGCTGGTCCAGGCGCAGAATCTGCGCGGCAATGGTTTCCAGCGCCAGCAGCAGTTCGCCGTTGTGCTGCGTCACCAGCAGCACATCTGGTCCGCCAAGTTCGACGCAAAGTTGGGGCGTATCTTCCTCGGCGTCTGGCGCGCCTTCTGGGGCGCTGATGCGATACTTGAGGCGCAAACCGCCCAATTTGTTTAGGGTGGCAAGGAATCCGGCAATCTTCTGGGCAGCTTGCTGCAGGTCGGTGATTGGCATAACAGAACAGTATCGCAGAGCCGGGCGTCGGATGGGAGAGTAATTGTAAAATGCGCCGGTGCACAGAAACTCGTCAGCGTTCTTCACCATCCTTTCTGCTATGCTGAATGGTCTACTCGCACAAGGAGGCGTGATGCCGGAACACAGAGCTCGAAAGCACCATCAGGACCGTGTGGCCGAAACATTGCGCGAGGAGATTGGCGTGCTCATCGAGGGTGAGTTGGTTGATCCGCGCATCAATCTCTGCTATGTGACCGAGGTTGCTTTGAACCCCGGCGCCAAATCGGCCAGAGTCTATGTGGCAGTGGACAGCGCCGTTAGCGACATTGCCAAAGCCGAAGAAGAAACTGTGGCTGGCCTTGAAGCGGCCAAAGGCTATATCCGGTATGAGTTGAAAGAGCGCATGGGTGTGCGCCACGTCCCCGAACTCAGCTTTCTGGCCGACCGCTCCGGCCGCTTCCAGGCGCGCATTGAAGAGCTGATGGACCGCCAGCGCAAACGGCAGAAAACATCGGCAACTTCGGCTTCTTCATCGGCATCGGACGCCCAAAATCCCAAAGCCGGGGAAAAGGCCAAGGTGGAATAGCCCGCATGGATCATGCCAGCCGCAGCATTGCCTTTCACCCCAGACGCCTGACGCAGGAGGCCGCAATCGGCCCTGCGCCCGTCAGCCCCATCGAGGCCATTCTGGAGCTTCTGCGCGGCGGTGAGAGATTCCTGGTCTGCTCCCACGCACGGCCGGATGGCGATGCGGTGGGATCGATGCTGGCAATGGGGATGCTGCTCAAGCAATTGGGCAAGCAGGCCGATTTGGTCACTGCCGACCGGATTCCCAACATCCATCGCGAGTTGCCGGGCGCTGAGGAAATTCGCACCGCGCAAACGGTTTGCGGCCCTTATGACGCGGTGATCCTGCTGGAGTGCGACGGCCTGGAGCGCACTCGCCTGCACGGCCTCAAGCAATTCTTCCAGGTCAACATCGATCACCACGCCACTGGACGCGAGTACGGCAACCTCAACTGGATCGATCGTAAGGTCGCCAGCGTCGGCGAACTGGTTTACCGGCTGGTCAAAGCAGCCGGAGCCAGAGTGACGCCACAGATGGCCACATGCCTCTACACCACAGTGCTCACTGATACTGGCGGCTTCTGTTACGGCTCAACCCAGGCATCCACTTTCGGCTTTGCGCAGGAACTGGTGCTGGCCGGAGCTGATCCGCTGCTTATAGCCCAGAAGATCTATTTCTCAACTCCGGCCTCCAAGCTACTCCTGTTGGGCTCCGCGCTGAGTAATCTCAAGCAGGAGGGCCAGTTGGCATGGATGTGGGTCACTAGCCAGGATATTGCGCGCGCCGCGGCCACTGCGGAGGATTGCGACGGCATTGTGAACTTTGCGCTCTGCGCCTCGGGCGTTGAAGCGGCCGTCTTTCTACACGAGCTTCCTGAGCAGCGTGTCGGCTTAAGTCTGCGCAGCAAGGGCAAGATCAATGTGGCGGCAATCGCCAAGCGCTTGGGCGGCGGAGGCCACGAAAGCGCTGCCGGATGCACGATGCAGGGTTCGCTCGAAAACGTTCTCGCTGAAGTTCTGGCCGAACTGCGTCCTGTCGTGGCTTTGTTGGGCGGAGATGATGCGGACGAGAAAATCGATTGAGATTCCGCTCCAACGCCCCAATCTGATAGCCTTGTCCCTGTTGAATTGCAATAGAATCTCCGCGTTTCACAGAAGCGCGGAACAAACCGGACTTCAGTCGGTTCCCCCTCTGTGCTGACTGAAACTGGCATAGCCGATTGTTCTGAGTCAAGCGAGCTTGTTGGAGAAGCGCTGGAAGTGGAAACTGTTCAAGAACCATCTGCACAAGATTCACCCGAAGGCTGGCGACATCGGCTGCCGTGCTGGGCTGCGGTATGTGAGGCCTCGGTCTTTCTCGGTTTTGCTCTCTTCTTTCTGCTTTACGGACAAACCCCGATCACCGGCGGCGACGGCTTGGGCCTGGTCGGCGCGGATGAGCCTCGCTATGCGCAGATTGCGCATGAAATGCTGGACCGCTTCGACTCGGCGGAAACTCTGCGCGGCAAGCTGAGCGCATGCGTCACTCCATACCTTTACCATCATCCCTGGCTTGAGAAGCCCGCCCTCTACTACTGGCGAGCCATGTTCGTCTTTCAGGAGTTCGGTGTGCACGACTGGGCCGCGCGCCTGCCGTCGGCCAGCTTCGCCTTCATCATGGCGGCGCTCATCTATCTGCACATGCGGCGATTCCGCCCTGGCGGCCACCTCGACGCAGCGCTAATCACTGTCGCCTGCGCCGGCATCATGGGGTTTGCTCGCGGTGCATCCACTGACATGCAAATGGCCGCGCCTTTGGCCATCGGCCTGCTTGGCTGGTACGCCTGGTATGAGACAGATTCCAAATTCTGGCTCTTCGACATCTACTTTTTTACTGGCGTGGCCACGCTTGCCAAAGGGCCTGTGGCGCCGTTTCTCGCCATTGTAATTTTGACAGCATTTGCCGCTTTGCGCCGCGAATGGTCGGTGCTGCGAAGGTCGTTCTGGTGGCCTGGCGCGCTGCTCTACTGCGCCATCGTGCTTCCCTGGTTCATCGCCGTTCAGCACCAGAATCCAGACTTCTTCCATGTCTTTTTCATGGAGCATAATCTGGATCGTTTCGCCACCGACCGTTTCCAGCACCATCATCCATTCTGGTACTACCTTCCAGTGGCGCTGCTGGCAACGATGCCGTGGACGATCATTGCCGTGCGCGCGCTTATCGACGGAATTCAGACCTCGGTCTGCGAGTGGCGCGCGCGCAGTTCCTCGAAGTGCATTCCTTGCGCCAATCGCCCCGGCGACGCTTTTCCAGAGTTTCTGGTTCTCTGGGCGATGATACCCATTCTCTTTTTCTCCTTCTCGCAATCGAAGCTTCCCGGCTACATTCTTCCCTCGATTCCGCCCGTCACCATCCTCACAGGCGACTACCTCTTCCGCCGCCGCCAATTGGGGCTCAACCGCTGGATACTTATCGGCCATGCAGCGCTCTGTGGCGTCATGACCATGGCCACGCTGTTGCTGCCTTGGTTTGTGGCCCACGGCGCGCAATGGCCGCCCGCGCGCGCTCTGCTTGTGGCAGCGCTTTCCTCCTGCGGCGCGGCGCTGCTGATTCTTGTCGTCGTCAAAGGATTTGGCGTAGCTCGTTTGAGGCTGGCCACAACCGGAGTGTTGATGGTCCTGGTTCTGTTTATCCTCGGCGCGGGACCGTTTCTCGGCCTTCCCGCGATTCCGCAAACGAAGCGCGTTATCCAATTGCTTGACCGCTCGTACTCGGCGCGGCCGCTGGCTGATCGGCTGGCAACTCTCGCTCCCGCCGATGAGACCGTTGCGGTCTTTCGCGTCCGCCGCGATGTCGAGTTCGGCCTCGCCTTCTATCGCAATCGCCAGGTCTTGAACTATGAAAGCAACGGCGTGCCGGATGAGCAGCATCTATTGGTGGCGCGCGTCACCGGTCGAGGCGGTGTTGACCTGCATACTGAAGCCGCTCTGGAAGAGTACCTGGAAGGGCGCCATTATGAGCAACTCTTCAGTTGGCCTGAGCAGGATCTGGTGGTCTACATGGTCGGCGGCCGATAAACTATCTTTCAACAGCGAACAGCAGTCCATAGACAGCCAATAGTTCCATTGCGCCCAGGTCAAGAGCAAGCTGTTAGTTTTAACTGTTAGCTGTAAGCTGATAGCTGTTCACTGAGGCGACCCATGGAATCCGGCGCATCCATTGAGATCCTTGACCTCCGTCACTTTGCCGCGCAGGCATTGCGCCCCTTGCTGACCGCAGAGAGCGAGCTCTGGAAGCAGCGCCTGCATTGGGATTACAACATCTCCGCCAAGCTGCTGCTGCAATACCTTGACGGCCACATGCTTCCCGGCTACGCGGCCCTGGAGTCTGGCCATGTTACAGGCTACGTCTTCTGCGTTTATGAAGGCGCCAAGGCCATCGTTGGCGATCTCTTTGCCCTGCCTGACTCTGATGCCTACGCAACACCGGACCCTGAGCTTACATCCGGCCAAATACGGGCGAGCCAGATCTCGACCAGCCCAATAGAAGCCACGCTGCTCCGCCACATTCTTGAGCTGCTTCTGAACTCGCCGCAGGTGGAACGCATCGAATCGCAACTGCTCCTCCATCCTTCAGGCTCGTACGCGGAGATATTCCGCCACTCTGGATTTGATATGCACCGCCGCCTTTTCATGGTCAGGGCACTTGCCGGCCATTATCCAGTGCCCAGCGTGCATCTGCCCTTTAGGCTTGAACTGCGTCCGTGGCGCGAAGACGATCTGGACTCCGCCGCGCGCCTCATCTCCGCCGCTTACCATGGCCATCCTGACAGCGTGGTCAACGACCAGTACCGCTCGGTTCATGGCTCTCTGCGCTTCCTCAACAACATTGTGCGCTACTCTGGCTGCGGCGTCTTTGCCCAGCAGGTCTCGCATGTGATCATCGACCGTCTCAGCCGCGAGATGGTCGCGCTGGTACTGGGTTCGCGCGTCAGCCCAGAGAGCGGCCACATCACTCAGCTCTGCGTGCATCCCGAGTTCCGCCGCCGCGGCATGGCGCGCATGATGCTCACGCTTGCCGCCTCCAGCTTTCTGCGTATCGGCGTTACCGAGATTTCGCTCACCGTAACTGAAGCCAACACCCAAGCCATCGAACTCTACCATGCCGAAGGCTTCGACTGCGCTCATAGCTTCGACGCCACCGTTTGGCAGCGCAACCGCAACGCCTGAGCGCAGGAAGAACCGGAAGAAGCTACCGTTCCGCGGATCGTTCAAGCTGAACTCGGATCGGAAGTCCGCGGTCAATCTTCGTTCAAGGGCATGCTGTGACGGAGCGTTCAAAAGGGGCCGTTTTTTGGCCAAAAATCGACTCAAAAGGGTGATTTTCGAGGCAAAAACCGGGGGTTTTCGGGGGTTTGTGTTTACTGATAAGTACACAGAGTTAACTTTTCAAGTTGTTGATTAATAGTCATTTGACTCGAAAATCCCTTCACAGAAACCGGGGTTTTAGGGGTAGGGGGGTGGGGGTGCGCCGTTTTTGTCCTCTATTTTCGCCTTTCCTTCGCTCATATTTTGCTCTTCTAAGACCACACTACGCTGAAGGACAGTAATTATATGCAAATCGTGCTCCCTTGATAAAATATGCATTCTAGGCCATTATTTGAGCATGGAGTGGGACGTTGAGTTCACCGACGAGTTCGGCGGTTGGTGGAACGCTCTCACTGCCGACGACGAGCAAGACAGCATGAGGGCCGGCCTTTTCGCGTGCTCTATGCCTTTGATCCGCGCTGGATTGGAATTCTGCTTTTGGGAGGCGACAAGACCGGAAATCCCCACGGGTACAAGGAATACATCCCCAAGGCCGATGAACTCTACCGCCGTCCCCTGCGTGAACTGGAATCCCATTGAAGGAGATCAAGATGGCGAGAAACTTCAAAGAACTGCAGGCAAAGATTCCTCCCGAACGGCGCGCCCAAACCGAAGAGCGCGTACAGAAGGCCATTGCGGAGATGGCTTTGACTGAGTTGCGCAGAGCGCGTCAATTCACGCAAGCTGGATTGGCTGCTACCTTGGGAGTCGATCAAGGCTCCATCTCAAAGATGGAGCAGAGAACCGATATGTACATCAGTACGCTGCGCAGTTACATTGAGGCGATGGGCGGCGATCTTCGCGTCACTGCGTCATTTCCCGAAGGCGATGTCAGCATCAATCAATTCCATCTGGTGTAGTTGGCGGGTGAGTGGTTGGCACATCCTTGTGGGTGACCACGAGAGCTGGGCTCCTGTTCCCTATAACTTTACGAACTGCGTTTTTGCGATGGTTGGTAGCGCGCCAATTATTTACACTATCCGCATGGCAAAGCGCATCGGCATCCATTTGGGCACAACCGGCGGGGCCTCGAACGCCGTCGAGCAGGCGCGCGCTATTGGCGCCAACACTTTTCAGATTTTCTCTTCCAGTCCGCGCATGTGGCGCGCGCCCAAGGTGGACCCCAAACAGGCCGCCCGCATGAAAGAATTGCGCGCCAAGCTCGACGTGGGCCCTCTTGTCATTCATACAAGCTATCTGGTCAACTTGTGCAGCCAGACGGACGAGGTGCGCGAGAAGAGCGTAGTAGCATTCCGCGGCGAGATTGAGCGCGCCCTGGCCCTCGGCGCGGAATACCTGGTGCTGCATCCCGGCTCATGGAAGGGCCTGACCCGCGATGAAGGCCTTACGCGGGCCGCCGACTCAATTGCGCGCGCCATCGAGGGGCTGCCCTGGCAGGGAACGCACTTTCACATCCTGATTGAGAACACCGCCGGCTCCGAGTTTTCCCTGGGCGGCAGCTTTGAGCAGGTGGCCGAGTTGGTGGCCCGGCTGCGCCCGTCGGCCCCCATGGGCGTCTGCCTTGATACTTGCCATACACACGTTGCCGGCTACGATTTGGTCACCCCCGAAGGCTACGAGGAGACGATGAAGCAGGTCGCGGCTACGGTAACCTTTGAGGCCGTCTGCGTGTGGCACTGCAATGACGCCAAGGCCGCGCGCGGGTCCAAGCTGGATCGTCACGAGCAGATCGGCAAGGGCACCATCGGCATCGAACCCTTCCGCCGCCTGCTCAACGACCCGCGTTTTGCTCATTCCGCCTTCATTGCTGAAACCCCAGTCGACGCTCCAGGCGATGAGGAGCGCAATGTAAAAACGCTTTTGAGTCTGGTGGAATAGCAGCCTGTTGAATTATGGGTAGCATTATGCTACCGTAATCGCATGAGTCAACCGGTCAAATTGTCGGATGCGCTAGTGCTGGATGCGCGGATTGCCGGAGAGGCGCAGGAGCGCTCGATTGCCGGACAGGTGGAGTTCTGGGCAAAGCTGGGGCGCGGCGCCGAACTGCTTCTGGGCGGCAAACAAGTGCTCGCTCTGTGCCGCAGCGCGGGTGCGACCCCGCTCTCGCAATTGGTGAATGCTGTGGACACGGCCAAAGGCCACCAGAGCCTGAAGGCTTATTTGGAGAGCGAGCCTTTCCCTTACTACGAACCGTACCCTGGCGAGGCAGGTTTTTTGATTCGAACCGAGGAAGACGGTTCAAAGGTGGTGGGCAAGTTTTTGAAGCGCATCTTTGTTCCGGACTCGTCCAAGTTGGCGACGGCAAAGAAACGGAAATCTGTCGGGAGATTTGCGAGAGAAGTCCACGACGGGGCTGTGAAAGCTTCAGTTCCACCTCCGGTGCATAGCTGCAAGGACGATCCAGAGACCCTACCCCTGCTCAAAGACCGGGCGCGAAACGATAAGAGCAACGTCGTCCGTCAGGCAGCCATGCAGGGGCTGGCGCGACACGAAGCGGCTAAGGACCAGAAGCCGGCTCTGTTAGTTCCGGGCGCCATAGCCGCCAAGAGTACAGGACGCGGCAAACGGGCTAGAGGATGAGCAAGGTACTTGATCGCAGGCCGATCGTTGTGGCCTTGGCTGGACCGAATGGCGCAGGCAAGACGACCTTCTATCGCGCCTTTCTCCAGCAATCTGGTCTCCGCTTTGTGAATGCCGACGTGCTGGCGCTAGAGTTGGGTATCGGAGCGTATGCGGCCGCGGAATTGGCCGGCGAAATCAGGCGACAGCTCGTCATGCAGCGCGAGAGCTTTATCTTCGAGACGGTTTTCTCTGATCCGGTGGGAGAAAAACTGAAGTTTCTGCAAGAGGCGGAACAATCCGGTTTTACGACCGTGCTTTTCTTTATGGGAGTTGAGAGCGCGGACGCTTCCGACGAACGGGTTGCGATGCGCGTATCCCAGGGCGGGCACGATGTTCCCGCCGAGAAATTGGCCGCGCGGTTTTCGAGGACAATGAACAATTTGCAGCAAGCCCTGGCTGGGCTATCGAACGTGCGTGTTTACGATAACAGCGATCTTGGGCATCCGTATCGGCTGGTTGCGTTGCGAGAAGACGGCGGCAGGATCGAACTATATGGGCCCGTTCCTGCTTGGCTATGCCCATTGCTACCCCGATCCTGCTCGCCCTGCCATTTACACTAATAGGGTCATGCCTGAAGAAAACGAAGTGCGTTACGACCCGGCGGCAATTGAACCTAAATGGCAGCAGCGTTGGGCTGCGGACTCATCGCTCTATGCGGCTGAACCCACATCCTGCGGCAAACCCAAGTACTACGTGCTGGAGATGCTGCCCTATCCCAGCGGACAGTTGCACATGGGCCATGTGCGCAACTACTCGATCGGCGACGCCCTGGCGCGCCACATGTGGATGCGCGGCTACAACGTGCTGCATCCCATGGGCTGGGACGCCTTTGGCCTGCCTGCTGAGAACGCCGCGCTCAAGAACAACACCCCGCCGCGCCAGTGGACGCTCAGCAACATTGCCGCGATGAAATTGCAGATGGAGCGGCTGGGCCTGGGATACGACTGGGCTTGCGAAGTAACCACCTGCCTGCCCGATTATTACCGCTGGAATCAGTGGTTCTTTCTGCGCATGTATGAAAAGGGCTTGGCCTACCGCAAGAAAAGCAAAGTCAACTGGTGCCCTGAGTGCGCCACCGTGCTGGCCAATGAGCAAGTCGTCGATGGCTGCTGCTGGCGGCATGAGACGACACTGGTGGAGCAGCGCGATCTGGTGCAATGGTTTTACAAGATCACAGCCTACGCACAGGAGCTGCTTGACGGTCTGGACAAGCTCGACGGCTGGCCGGAAAAAGTCCGCACCATGCAGCGCAATTGGATCGGCCGCAGTGAAGGAACGGAAGTTGATTTCTTCCTGGAAGAGCAGGGAACAGGGAACAGGGATCAGGGAATGGAAAAGCCGCGCATTCGCGTCTTCACTACGCGGGTTGACACTATTTTCGGGGCGACCAGCGTGCAGCTTGCGCCGCAGCACACGTTGGTGGCGAAATTCACCGCTGCCGATCCCATCCTGAAGGCGCAGGTCGAGGAGATGATCGACCAGCAGAAGAAGGCTCGCGAGGCGGGCGACCTGGGCGCAATAGAAAAGCAGGGCGTGCCCACAGGCCGCTTTGCCATCAATCCATACAACGGCGAGAAGGTGCCCATCTGGGTTGCCAACTACATCCTGGCCGACTACGGCACCGGCGCCATCATGAGCGTCCCGGCGCACGACGAGCGCGACTACGAGTTCGCCAAAAAGTACAACTTGCCCATCACGCAAGTGATAAAGCCGACTGACTCTGCCATTTCGCAGGAGCTTCCGTTCTGCAGCGAAGATGGCCTGCTGATCAACTCCGGCGAGTACGACGGACTAAGTTGCGAAGACGCGCAGAAGGAACTCCAGGATATCGCCACGGCCGGACACTACGGTGAGCCCAAAGTCACCTTCCGTCTGAAGGATTGGGGCGTAAGCCGCCAGCGTTATTGGGGCACGCCAATCCCGATGATTCATTGCGAGAAGTGCGGCCTGGTCCAGGTTCCCGACGATCAATTGCCTGTGGTGCTGCCGCCGCAGATTGAGATTACGCAGCAGGGCGGCTCCCCGCTCAGCCGCGTGCCGGAGTTTGTCAACGTTGCCTGCCCTAAATGCGGAGGCGCAGCCAAGCGCGAGACCGACACAATGGACACCTTTGTCGATTCGAGCTGGTACTTCTATCGCTATACAGATGCGAAAAACAACCGCGAGCCGTTCGACAAGGAGGTTGTGAAGTATTGGTTCCCCATCGACCAATACATCGGCGGCGTGGAGCACGCGATTCTGCATCTGATCTACTCGCGCTTCTGGACCAAGGTGATGCGCGACCTCGGCCTCATTGTCAATGACGAGCCGGCCCGCCGCCTTTTTACCCAGGGCATGGTGATCAAGGACGGCGCTAAGATGTCCAAGTCCAAGGGCAACGTGGTCTCGCCAGACTTGATGGTGGGCCGCTACGGGGCCGACGCCACGCGCATGTACGCTTTGTTTGCCGCGCCGCCAGACCGCGATTTGGATTGGCAGGAGGATGGTGTCGCCGGCGTGAGCCGCTTCCTGGCCCGCGTCTGGCGCCTGGTTACAAAGCACTCGGCGCGGGCGCGCTCCGCCCAGGAGAGCCGGTCCAACGCGCCAGCGGGAGGATCTCAACTGCTGCGCAAACTGCATCAGACGACCGCCAAAATCACGCTCGACTTCGAGGGACGCTGGCACTTCAACACCTGCGTCGCAGCTATCATGGAACTGGTCAACGATCTTCAAGCAGCGGACGCGCAACTCACCGCGGGCGAAGTTCCCGCGCCGGTGGTGCGCGAGATTATGCGCACGCTGGTTCTGCTTCTAGCTCCTTTTGCGCCTTATCTTGCAGCCGAATTGTGGGAAGAGCTAGGGGAAACCGGCGCCATTTTGCGCGCTCCCTGGCCCATCAGCAATCCCGAGCTTGCCAAGGAAGACGAACTCGAAATTCCCGTGCAGATCAACGGTAAGCTGGTCGAGGTGGTGCGCGTCGCGGCAGATGCCGACGCCAAGACCATTGAAGCCGCGGCGCTGGCCGGCGAAAAAATCAAGTCGCGCACGGCAGGCAAGAAGGTCGTCAAGGTGATCGTGGTTCCGGGCAAGCTGGTCAACCTGGTGGTGAAGTGAAGTCCTCCGCGCCCTTGCGTGGCACCCAGTCGCTCGTCGGTCAGATGGGCTGGGTCTTCGATCGGCCTTCGCTCGCCGCCATTGAAATAGCCTGGCGCTGGCTCTTCGGCCTGCCTTTGTTAGCCGTTTGCTGGATAGAATCTCAAAAAATAATCAGCCAACTTCCGCCTGAATCCGCCGGTCTCGTCTCGCTCGACCCACAAAACCCATGGGTGGCCGCTGTGCAACTCAGCAGCGCCTGGGCGCTTTACCAGCCATACGTGAGCGTGCTCCTGCACTGGCTACTACCGGTGGCCGCGCTGGCTTGGGCAGTCGTCTCCGGCCTCGGGCGCAGCCTGCTATTCAAACGCCTGCAACCAGACCTGCGCTTTCGCCCCGTTGCGTTGATTTGCTTGCAGGCCGTGTGGCTGGCAGGCTTCGCCGCTTGCTGGTGGGCCTGGTTCCGTACTATGCAGTGGGTTGCGGTCACGCACATCACCGCCGCGGCCGAGCCCGACTTGATAGGCTTCGCCATGTGGACCATCTTTCTCTCCCTGGGATTTTTCACCGCATGGGCGCTGGTCAGTTGGGTGCTCTCTATCGCGCCGCTGCTTCTGCTGCTTGAAGATCGCTCCGTACTATCCGCGCTTGGTCAAGCGCTCAGGCTAGGCAAGCCTATGACCGCCAAGCTGGTCGAGATCAACCTGGTCATGGGCATCGTCAGACTGGCGCTCATTGTGGTGGCCATGGTTTTTTCCGCCGCGCCGCTGCCCTTTGGCGACCAGCTTGGCCCCGATGCCTTGCATGGTATCTGGGCCGTCTCCGCGCTGTTCTACCTGGTGTCCAGCGACTACTTTGAAGTGGTGCGCCTCAAAGGTTTTACGGAATTCTGGAAGATGTATTGCACCCCGCGAACCGATGCCGCGGAAGGTTGAAAAAACGCCACGTCCCGCATTCAAAGACAAAAAACCGCAGTTGCCAAAACGGGACGAGGTCCTTCCACCGTCCTCCGCCTCTCATCCTCTCCAATTCTGCCGATGAAACTGGTATCGCTTTCTGGAAGGCAGATGCGTGAATGATGAGGAGCCCCTCCGAGACGATTCAGCACAAGGAGCGCGCTCGACGCTTCAGACAAATCGCCCATCCCGATGACCTTACCCGTCTGCCCAGCCGAACACTGCTCGCGGACCGGGTGTGCAGGGCTATCGCGCAAGCCAAGCGTTGGGGCCAGACGCTGGCCGTCGTGCGCTTGGATCTGGACGGGCTGGATGAGATTTGCGACATTCATGGGCCCGATATCGGCGACCTTGCGCTGGCCTCTGTGGCCCATCACATGAAGCGGACCCTGCGCAGGGGCGACACCCTGGCGCGTCTTGACGGAAATACCTTTGCCGCGGTCTTGCTCGATTTCGATGACGCCATGGCCGTCGTGCCTGCGCTGAAACGCCTTCTTCAAGCGGCCACGGAGATTGTCGAAGTTGAAGATGTTTCGGTTCATCTTTCGGCCTCCATGGGCGTTGCATGCTATCCGCAAGAGGAGGACGCGGATGCCGATGAGCTGCTGCGCCAGGCGAGTCATGCGCTGCACGGGGCTCGCGCAGCCGGCAAGAATCGCTATCAGTTCTTCGATTGCGCGCAGGATGCCCGCGCCGGAGTGCTGCCAGAAAGCATCGAGCGCATTCGTCAGGCACTCGCCGCGGACGAATTCGTGCTCTATTATCAGCCCAAGGTGAACATGAGCACCGGCATGGTTGTGGGCGCGGAGGCGCTTATTCGCTGGCTGCATCCAGAGCGCGGCCTCTTGATGCCGGCCGAATTCCTGCCGATAGTTGAAGATCATCCGCTCGCCGTTGAATTGGGCGATTGGGTTTTTGAGACCGCTTTGACTCAGGCTGAAAAATGGCTCGATGCCGGAATCGATGTGCCGGTGAGCGTCAATGTTGGCGCGCGGCAGTTACTGCATCCAAGCTTTGTGAATCAACTTGCGGCAGCGCTGGCGCGCCACTCGCGCATCCATCCTTCCAATCTGGAGTTGGAGATTCAGGAAACCAGCGCGACCGACGATATGACCCGGCTGTCCAGATTGCTGGCCAAATGCTCTGAATTGGGCGTCACCGCGGCGCTTGAGGACTTTGGCGCCGGCCATCTCTCGCTTCTCGAACTCAGGCGGCTGCCTGCTTATCACCTTAAAATCGATCCCGGCTTTGTGCGCGATATTCTTGAGAACCCCGATGATTTGACCATTCTGGAAGGCGTTCTTGGGCTGGCCAGAGCCTTTCACCGCGAGCCGGTGGCCAAGGGCGTTGAGACCGCCGAGCAGGGCCTGATGCTGCTACGGCTGGGGTGCGAGCTGGCGCAGGGCTACGGCATCGCGCAGCCCATGCAGGCCGGCGACTTTCCCGCCTGGGTGGCTGCCTGGCGTCCCGATCCCCGCTGGATTGAAGCTCTCTCCGTCAGCGTCGACGATCGGCCTTTGCTTCATGCCGGCGTCGAACACCGCGCCTGGGTCGCGGCCATTGAAGCCTTCCTCAAAGGGGAGGCTAAACTGGAGCCGCGCGTTAGCCGCCATCAATGCCAGTTTGGCGCGTGGCTCTATGCCGAGGGCCCGGACGGGCGCACTTCGCGGGCGGCCTTTCAGCCGGTCATCGCGCTGCACTGGCGCATACACGCCTTGGCGGCCGGCATTGTAAAGTTCCACACGCAAGGCCGGAACGATGAAGGCCTGGCCCGCCTCAGCGAGTTGAAGGATCTGGTGGACAAACTTGCCGATCTGCTCAATGCCTTTGGCCGAAAGAAGCTGGTCGAGGTCGAGTGCTGAACGCGGGTGCTTTAACTGGCATCGCTTCCTCGCCTTCCCCTACTCAACCGCACCGCCTACAATGAAAACGAGAAGTTCATACCATCGAGGGAACCCATGCCGCTTTCCGGAGAAGCTATCCGCCTGATGAACTACATTGACGACGTTGCCGTGACCCTGCGCCGGGTGCTGGCCACCGTTCCTACGCTCTCCGACGAGGAGCGCTTCCGCGTGGCTGAGCACCTGCTGCACGCCAGCCCCAATGCCGACGACGTTGCACAAGCGCTTGCCGCAAAGTCCAAGCCCGTTGCCTGAGACATTGCCGGTGACTGTGGCGATTATCGGCGCGGGGCCCTTGGGGCGCTGGCTGGCACAGGCTGCGGCGCGGGCAGGTTTCCGGGTGTTGCTGGAAGACGTGATGCCGGCTAACCTGCACCACGCGCAGGAAGCTCTTCGGGCCGTCCTTGGTCCCGAGGCACTCCCCAACGTGCGCTTCGTTTCCACCATCGAAGAAGCCGTGCGCGAGGCTGATTTAGCCATCGACTGCGTTCCGGATGAGTTGGAGTCGAAGCTGGAGATATTCTGGCTTCTGGACCGCATGGCGCCGCCGCGCACGGTGCTGGCCACGCCGACGACGCGCCTCTCGATAACGGATCTCGCCAACTGCACCTATCGTCCGGCCAGGTGCATCGCGATTGCCGCCGAAGCCAGTTCGCTCACCGCGGGCGGAGCGGCGGAGATTCTACTGCGAACCACTGGATCGACAGCGCCGGAGACCATCAAGCTACTGCAAAGATTCTGGCGGCAACTCGGCTTTGCGTCTCGGTTTGATGCGGAGACGGCAGGGTGAAAGCTATTAGCTGTCATTTGTAATCTGTCATCTATTTGCCGCTCCAATCACCGACTCGTAATACCGCACATACCGCGGCACCACTAGGGATGAGCAGAAGCGCTGCTGCGCCGTCTTGCGCGCGGCCAGACGCATGGCCTCAAAGCGATCGCGATCCTTGAGCAGGCCCAGGGCTCCGGCGGCCATCGCCTCCACGTCGCCAACGGGATAAAGCAGTCCCGTGACGCCATCGTCTATCAGCTCCGGCACGCCGCCCACGCGCGTGGCAATCGACGGCACCTTGCAAGCCATCGCCTCCAGCGCCGCCAGGCCAAAGGACTCCAGCTCGCTAGGCATTATCATCAAATCGGCAAGCGGCAGCAGTTCGCTGACCTGCTCCTGCTTGCCCATAAAGTGAACCTGATGCTGGATGCCCAGATCGTGCGCCAGCCACTCGGCGGCTGAGCGGTCAGGCCCATCGCCCACCAGCACTAGCCGCGCCGGAATCTCGCGCACCACGCGCGCAAAAATCTTAACAACATCCACCACGCGCTTCACCGGTCTGAAGTTTGAAAGGTGCATCAGAATCGCCTCATCCGGCTTGGCCAGACGCAGCCGTGACTTTGCCCGCGCCGCCTCATCCGTAATGGGCACGTACACATCGCAGTTGACAAAGTTGGGAACCACTTCGATGGGGTTCGTGACGCCAAAGTGTTTGACGGTTTCTTCTTTCAGATAACTGGATATGCTTGTCACGCCGTCGCTCTGCTGGATGGCGTAGCGAGTTATGGGCAGGTAGCCGCGATCCAGGCCGACAAGCGTGATGTCGGTGCCGTGCAGCGTGGTGACAAAGGGCAGCCGCCGGCCGCTCTCGGCAACCATTTGGCGCGCTAGCAGTGCACTCACTGAGTGCGGTATCGCGTAATGCACATGCAGCAGATCCAGCGAATAAAGTTCGGCTATTTCCGCCATGCGCGAAGCCAGCGCCAGGTCGTACGGTGGAAACTCAAAGAGCGGATAACTGGAGACCGGAACCTCGTGATAGAGAATGCCGCTATCGCGCCCGCTGAGCCGGAAGGGCTGCGAATAAGAGATGAAATGCACCTCGTGCCCCAGTGCGGCCAGTTCGATGCCCAGTTCCGTAGCCACCACGCCTGAACCGCCGTAGGTGGGATAACAGGTGATGCCGATGCGCATGAAGACCTTTTCTTTGCTCGCGAACTGTGGCCCTCGAAGATAGATGCGATTCGGGGCGGCGGCGGCTCTCAAATTATACGGAACATGCGTTAATAAATGCCCGGAATCAGCCGCTTGGTTTGCTGACTATAAGACGCATACTCCTCGCCAAAGGCCTCATTCAATGCAATCTCCTCGATGTGAATTCTATAGAGGAAGACCGCGGTAATAGGCGCTACCAGCACAAAGAATGCCAGCCAATTGCGCAATTCAATTCCCAGGCCGAGAAAGCAGATCAGGGAGCCAGTATAAGCCGGATGGCGCAAATAGCGATAAAGGCCGCCACGATAGATCTTTTGATTTGTGCGGATGGCAACATTCGGGCTGAAGGCTTTGCCCAGAGAAAGAATTGCGGTAGCACGGAAAGCAAGGCCGAACAGCAGCACAATCATCGCCACAACCAGCAGCCAATGTGCGCCGCCAAAAATATTTGCGGGCATTGAACTGCGGATTGTTTCTCCAGCAAAGATGGCCAGAAAAATCGTGACCCATATAATCCACAGAGATCCGCGATCCTTCACTTGGCCTCCGCTGCGTCGCGTGCGCGTGGCAATTCCGAGTAAAAGCTCGGAAGCGGCCCAACCGTAGACCAATATCTTCCAAAAAAATGCGAGATCCAAGATGTCTCCTTCAATCCGGCACAAAGCAGAAATCTCCTGCCTTTACTGTCGCAAGAGAATACGCACTCGCGCCCCTCCTCGTTCCACGCATTCATCACGTCCGCAAATCGCACACGGTGCGAATCCCTCAGAATCAAGCCGCGCTCAAGCGTGAAAAATCGATCAACTCTATCTCGTCCGCCGGCTTGATGGACGCCAGCGCCTGCATCTCGGTCTCTCGCGAAGCCAGCAGCCGCGTATGCGCCTGTGTCAGATCGGCGTCATTGTAACCGGGATGCGTCACCAGTTCCCACGTGCCTGTGGGTAATTCTGTGAGCAGCGATGCAATCGTGTCCGCGTCGAGCGTTCCGGTGGCCAGTACGCCAATGGCTCCATCGGTAGTCGCAAAGCCTTCATCAGCCACGATGCGCCGGAAGACAGGTTCCAGCCTCCGTAACAGATTGACCTGCGCGCGCCGAATCCAAGGCGCGCCCGGCGTGGCACGCAGACTCCACGCGGCTTCAAACGGATTGCGCACCGAGCGAATTCCCGCCGCCCATGCCGCCCGCAACACCGGCCTGAGCACTGCTGGAAACATGTGCGTATGCTTGTGCGTGTCGATGTGCGTCAGCGCAATTCCTTTTGACTGTAGTAACGCAATCTGCGCGCCAGCCTCGGCTTCAATCTCTGAGGAAGCGATGCGTCCGGTCAGCAGATTCTTGAGAAATCCGCCCAGCGTGGGCTGAAAGCGGCCGATGCGCGGCCCCATCAGCGTGGGCAGTTCCCGCGCCGGAAGCACCGGCTCGCCATCCACGAGCACCACATGGCAGCCCACTCCCAGTGTGGGTGTGCGGCGTGCCAAATCGACGGCTTCCTCTGTTGCCGCTGCGCGCGCCATCAGCGTCGTGCTAGTCAGTCTGCCAGCCTGGTGCAACTCAAAAATGGCGCGATTGACCCCGGCGGTCAGCCCAAAGTCATCGGCATTCACAATCAGACGGCTCACCGGCTGAGTGTATCAATACTGGCTGCACCGGCGCGGATCGGGCCATGCCGGTGCCGATTTCAGCAACTACAATCAAGGACCGCCGCCCGGCATAGAAACGCGCTGCTATGATAAAAGAAAGCCGCGAAGGCCTTTCCGGACCGCGTGGGCGGTTAGCTCAGCTGGTTAGAGCGCCTGCCTTACAAGCAGGAAGTCGGGGGTTCGAGTCCCTCACTGCCCACCAAGAACCTGTTTTATGCCGTCCTAGACCGTCCGGTCTTCTCTCAAAACATCCAATAAAATCAACGATATTAGGTCCAATACCGTCTAACGCGGTAGTATGGAAGCCAAGGATTTTTGGTGCTATTTCTGGGGTATTCGCTACTGTCGATTGGTGGTATTTGCAGATAAAGCCCTTCATCCCCAATATCCATGCGGGTTTTCACTCTTTTGCGCTCTGGTGGTATTCCACCGCGGGTTCGATTGACGACCGGGACTCGAACTCCCGTTAGCCTCTCTTTTCGGCGATGGATTCGCAGACGGCCAAACAGCGGAGGGGAGATTTCTCCTCGCATGGTGGTATTCGAGGAGGTGGTATTTTGCTGACCGACACGGAAATTCGCAAATCCAAACCCACTGACAAGGCGTACCGGCTGGCCGATAGCAAAGGGTTGTTTCTCTTCATCACCCCGACAGGCGGCAAGCTCTGGCGCTTCAAGTACCGGCATGAGGGGAAGCAAAAGCTCATGGCGCTTGGACAATATCCCGATGTGCCTCTGGTCCTGGCACGGGAGCGCCATGCTGCGGCTCGCGCACTGCTGGCGACGGGCGTTGACCCGATGCAGGTGCGGAAGA
>JBEKDN010000054.1:0-19454 GCA_050014335.1 Occallatibacter sp.
TGTTGTACCCTGGTTCGCGCATTGCCGTTGGACCGGGATGGGATGGCTGGAATGCTCATACTTTTATCCTGCGCGCTGGAGGGGTAATTATCTGCACGCGGGTGGAGATTATTCCATTTGAGCATTGGACCGGGTCCAGCCGGACCGCTGGCATAAGGCGTTTTTTCATGCGAAAACGATCAAAAAACAGCCCGCAGGGGCTTCAAGCACAGCCTTTTTGGGTGGCGTTTGTGGCATGGCTGAAGCAATACCCTTAAGTGAGGCGAGCGGGTGACTGAAAGTTCGTTCCGCACCCCAGGGGCTTTTCGGGGTGTTGCGGGCGAGGTGCGCGACTTGAGAATAAATTTGGCTTGGAGCAAGTTTTTTTGCATCCAGTCCTTCAGCCCGGCGCAGTCGGGATTCAGCGGATTTCAGGGCTGTTGAGGTTCATTTACCGACTGTTAACTTGCTTGCGAGATGCGAAAGCCAGCATCCGCAGCACTATCCGTTATTCCTCGCTAGTATAGAAAGAGCGGGAAGAGGCAGGGAACAGGGAATTGGGAAGAGGGAAATCCGCGATTCCCGCTATTTGGGAGAAACCGTTTTGGGTGAAATACAGGGGAGCGAATGCGGCTGGCGATTGGGGCGTTTCCTTCTGCTGGCCTGTTTTCTCTCACTGACGGGCTGGGGCGGAAGCCGCGCGGACGGCCAGAGCAACGCGGCGACCGCGGCAGGGCAAGTGGAAACAGCCGACAAGCCCGACCCCGCCGCGCAAGCCGGGCAAGCCGATTCAATGGCTGCGTGGGAGGGCTTGCCGGTGCGGAGTATTCGCTTTGCGGGGGTCTCACCCGAGCGCTTGACGACGCTCTCCAGCCAATTGGCCCAGTCGGTGGGTGCGCCGCTGAACCGGGAGAATCTGAAGAAAAGCCTGCATCAGCTTTTTGCCTCCGGTCTCTTTGAAACTATCGCCGTTGAAGGCGAGCGCGAAGGCGATGGCGTGGCTCTGACTTTTCGCGGGGCGGCGCGCAGCTTCATCGGCACGGTGAGCGTGGACGGCGCAAAGGGCGGCACGGTGAACGCGCAGTTGCAGAGCGCCAGCCAATTGAATTCCGGCACACGCTACACCGCAACCAAACTGTCCAGGGCGATGGAGCAGATGCGCGCGGCGCTGGCGCAGAACGGGTTTTACTCGCCGGTCATTACGCCTACCTTGACAGCCCGTGCCGACGATCAGCTTGTGGATATTGCGTTTCACGTGGTGAGCGGCCCGCAGGCGCGCGTGGGCGCGGTTCAGGTCACCGGCGATCCTGAGATGACCGTGGAAGCTTTCCGCTCACGCGCTCATCTGGCTCTTGGCCGTCATGTGGACCGGGAAAGCGTGAACCGCGCGCTGGCCGGGATTCTCAAGTTTTATCAAAGCAGGGAGCGGCTGGAGGCCGAGATCAAGCTCGAATCGCAGGAGTTTGACGGCAAGACGCAGAGAGTCGACTTCCACTTCACCGCCAATCAGGGGCCGGTGGTGAGGGTCGAAGTCACCGGGGCCAGCCTTGGCCCAGGCCAGATCAAGCGCATTATTCCCATCTTTGAAGAAGGCAGCGTCGATGAGGATCTTCTGAACGAGGGCAATCGCCGGCTGCGCGACTACTTTCAGCGCCAGGGCTACTTTGACGCGAGAGCGGAGCATCAGGTGCAGAACCCGAATGCCGGGCAGGTCACCATCTACTTCAAAGTAACGCTGGGCGAACGCCGCCGCGTGGCGGGCGTGACGGTTGCCGGCAACCATTATTTCGATTCATCGACTCTGCAAAAGCTGCTCGCCGTGCACGCCGCCGATTCGCTGGACCGGCACGGCGCATACAGCCAGGTGATGGTCACAGCGGACATCAATGCGCTGCAAGCTGTATATCAGAACAACGGCTTTTCCAAAGTGAAGATCACGCCTGAAGCCAGCACGGAAGCGGGCAAGGCCGAAAAGACCACCAATCTCAGCGTCGTCTACCGCATAGAAGAAGGTCCGCAACTGCGCGTGGGGGCGGTGCGGCTGGAAGGCAACGAGCATGTGGACGCCGCGCAGCTTATGCCGCGAATGAACACAGCGGCCGGACAGATGCTGTCGCCGGTAAATCTGGCCGGGGACCGCGATGAGCTGCTTACCGATTATCTGAGCCGCGGCTTCGATCAGGTGCGGGTTGAAGTGTCGCAGCAGGCAGAGCCGGCCGATGCGAGCAAGGTGGATGTGGTCTTCCATATCACCGAGGGCAAGCAGATTTTTGTGCGCAAGGTTCTGGTGACGGGTCTGCATACGACGCGTCCAGCGACGGTGGCCAAGGCCATCACGCTGCATCCGGGCGACCCCCTTGATGAGTCCGCGCTGGAACAGACGCAGCGCAATCTCTATGACTTTGCACTCTTCAGCGAGATCGATACCGCGGTGGAGAATCCCACAGGCGGAGAGACTTCCAAGACGGTTCTGATACAGGCCCAGGAGGCTCGGCGCTGGGCGCTGACGTATGGCGGGGGCCTGGAGGCGCAGACGGGGACGCCGCAAAACAACTGCGCGGGCGCGGATGCCGCCGGTGTTCCGTGCAGTCCCAATGGCAAGACCGGGGTCAGCCCGCGCGTACTGGTGGATATCACGCGCAACAGTCTCTTCGGCAAAGAGCAATCGGTCTCATTGCGAGGCAACTACGGCCTGCTGGAGCAGAAGGTCGATCTGCTTTTTCAGAATCCGCATTTCGAGGGCAACCGGAACTTTGGGCTGACGTGGTCGGGGGGCTATGCCAACAGCCTGGACGTCAGCACCTACGTCGCATCGAAGCTGGAAACCGGCGTTCGCTGGACCGAACATTTCAATACTCCAGGCTCACATATATCCAAAGCCAACACGCTGATCTATGAGTTCGATTTTCGCCGCGTCAAGGTGGATGCGAGCAGCGTGCAGGTCTTTCCGAGCGAGATAGCGGCGCTTTCCACGGCTCAGCGGGTAGCGGGTCCGGCGCTGACATGGATTCGCGATACCCGCGACTCGCCCCTGGACGCCCGGCGGGGCACGTACACCAGCTTTCAGGATTTTCTTTCAGGCGAGGGCTTCGGGGGACAGGTGCAGTTCAACCGCCTGGATGTGTCGAACTCCAGCTACTACGCATTTGATAAAGGGCGTTTTGTGCTGGCGCGCAACACCCGCTACGGGCAGGAGCGCGCATTTGGCAAGCTGGAGGACGAACTGATTCCGCTGCCGGAGCGGCTCTATGCCGGAGGAGCGACTTCACTGCGCGGCTTTGGCCAGAACTCGGCGGGGCCACGGGATCCAGAGACAGGCTTCCCCATAGGGGGCACGGGCGCGCTGATCGAGAGCACCGAGTTGCGCCTGCCTCCGCCCACTTTGCCCTGGCTGGGCAACTCGATCAGCTTTGTTGTCTTCCACGATATGGGCAATATCTTCACCAACGCCAGCGATGCGTGGGAGAGCGCGCTGCGTGTAAGGCAGCCAGAGCGCGCCAACTGCAAGGTTCTGGCCGACCCAGGCAACTATCCCACGGGCTACACCCCGAGCGGCCACTCCTCGACGGGGCCTCCGGGGCAGTGCAGCTTCAGTTACTTCTCACATACGCCGGGCCTGGGCGTGCGCTACCATACGCCGGTGGGGCCGGTGCGCTTCGATTTCAGCTATAACCTGAATCCGCCTCTTTACCCGATCAATACCGACTATTCGATCAAAGGGCCAAGCACCCTTCCCGGCGTTCCGGTCTACGATCTGAACCCGCGACATGGCGAAGGGAGCCACTTCTACTTTTTCTTCAGCCTTGGGCAGAGCTTCTGATGAGCAACCGGACCCCAATTCGCATGTTTCCGCTGGCTGTATGCATGGCTGCGTGGGCCGCGCCTGGAGCCAGCGCCCAGCCCGCCCAGCCTGTGGTGCTGGATCATGTTGTGGCGGTGGTGAATAACCAGGCCATACTGGCCAGCGATCTGGAGGACGAGATTCGCCTTGCGGTGCTTGATCCCGCACGCGGCGGGTTGGGCGAGATTACTCCCGTGGTTGCGCTGGACCAGTTGATTAGCCGCGCGCTCATCCAGCAGCAGATTCGCCAGGAAGATGCGCAGGCGATCGAGCCGCCGCAGGCCGAGGTGGATGCCCGGCTGATGGAGATTCGCAAGGAGCTGCCTCCGTGCCTGCGTTTCAACTGCGCATCGGACGCGGGGTGGAAGGCCTTTCTGACCGCTCACGGACTGACGCCGGAGCGGGTTGAAAGCTATCTGCGCTATCGGCTGGAGATTTTGCGCTTTATTGAAGAGCGCTTCCGGATGGGGATCCAGATCACCCCGGAGCAGATCGCCGCGTACTACCACGACTCGCTGCTGCCGCAGTATGCGGCGGGCGACAAAATCCCCGCGCTCGCCGAAGTCTCACCGCGCATCCAGGAGATTCTGCTGGAGCGGCAGGTGAATGTGCTCTTCGACGACTGGCTGAAGAATCTGCGCAAGCAGGGCGACGTGGAAGTGCTTGACCCGGCGCTTGAAACCCCTGAAACCAAGGCCCCTGAAAAGCCGAGCCCGGAGGCTGCAAAGGCAGCGGGGAAGGGAGGGGCATGAGCGAGCCTGAATTCAAACCGCCTCTGCCTGACGAGACGCCCAAGCCGCGTGGACGCAGCCGCCTGCGCCGGTTTCTGACACTTCACCTTCCGCTTTCAGTGGGCGCATGCGTGCTTATATCGGCGGTTGCAATCGGCGTCCTTCTGCTCTGGGCCACGTCGGCGGGATTTGAAGAAATGGTGCGCCGCCACCTGGTCAAAGAGCTGGAGACAGCTACTGGCGGCCGGGCCGAGATTCGCTCCTTTCACTGGCATCTTTTTACGCTGGAGGCGGATGCAGGCGGCGTGGTCTTGCATGGCCTGGAAGCGCCGGGCGAAGCTCCCTACGCGCAGGTGGAAAACCTTCAGGCGCGCATCAGTATTCTGAATCCGCTGAGCCCACGGATTCTGCTGCGGTCTCTGGAAGTGGATCGCCCGCAACTGCATCTGATCGTCTACGAGGACGGGACGACCAACCAGCCGCAGCCTGGCAAGCGGAAGAAAGCCGGCAAGCGGGCGCTCGATAGCTTCTTCGATCTGCACATTGGCCAGATCGAGGTTCTGCAAGGCTTGCTGCACTATGAAAATCGCGCAGCAGCCTTTGACTTTCAAGACCGCTTCATTCCGCTCGATTTCACGGCCCGCGACCTCTCGCTGCGCATGGCGTATATTCCCGCAACCGGCACATTCCCGCGTACTTTTTCCGGCGCCAAAGGGGCAGAGCCGGAGAGCTATCGCATCGATGCCGCGGCCAGCGATTTCAATCTGGCGCGCAAAGTTCCGCGTCATGCGCCGCCTCCGCCGTCAAGCCAGTATTTCGGCATCAAAGAGTCGGCGGATCAGACGGTTCAAGGATTCTTTGCGGCCTCTGTGGACCTGACGCGCAATGCCGCTACTGTGCGTTGGCTGCGCATAACGGCGCGTGGCCGGGGCATCAAGGACCGGACATTGGAGATTACCGGCAGGCTGGACGATTTTGCCCATCCACGCTGGCAGGGCCGCGCGGTTGGCGATCTGGATATGCGGCTGGTTGACCCGATCACGGGCTACCCATTCACGCCGCAGGGTCTGGCGCATTTGAATCTTGCCGCCACCGGACAGGCGGCCGACTTCCGCATCGACGGCAGCGTCCACGTGGACAACGGCTCTTACATCGGAACCGGCGTCGTCGCTACCGGGCTGCGGCTGGACGCCCGCGTTCACGCCGATCCCGAGCAACTGCTGATTACTTCCATCGTCGCCGCGCTGCGCCAGGGCGGTCAGATATCAGGCGACCTCTCGCTGGTTCACTGGCTGCCTGTTCCGCCCAAGGGAATCCATCCGCTCCACTGGCTTCCGCCGCCTGAGGAGATCGACATTCCGGTGGATGGAAAGGTCACCGCGCAATTCAAAAATGTGGCGATCGATACGCTGATGGAGATGGTTTGCGACCCGCCTTTTCAGCGTCTCGGCTTCGACTCAGGCATCAATGGCTCCGCCACCGCGCTCTGGATCAAGGGCGACAAGCAGACCCTCTCTGTGGCCGCCTTGCTGAATCTCACGCCGCCCGCTCAGGCCGCGGCGGGAAAGGTTGCCGCCACAGGATTTGTGGATGCCACGTACACTCAGCGCGATGGCGCGGTCGATCTGCGCAAACTGGAGGTCGATTTGCCCAGCAGCCAATTGCTGGCGCAAGGCCACCTAGGCGCGTATCCGCTGGCCAGTCCATCTTCGCTCGCCGTCGATTTCCGCACCGCCAAGCTGGGAGAATTCGACACTGTCTTCAGCGACCTTGGTCTTGCCAGCAACTGTCCGAATTGGATACCGGATGAAAAGCCCACCGCGCCGAGTTGCAAAATCGGCGTTGCGGCCCTGCCCGTCACATTCAACGGCCCAGCGGAGTTTCACGGCACATGGACGGGCTCACTCATCGATCCCCGCCTGACCGGCGATGTGAAGACGGCGCAACTTGCGGTCGATGTTTCGGCTCTCTCGGCGCTGTCGTCGCACTCGGCGAGTTCGTCTAGCGCTTCCGCCCAGACCAACCCGGCCAGCCCGAATCCGATCAGCCTTGACTCGCTTCTTGCGACCGGCAGTTACTCCTCCTCGCGCATCGACCTGACGCACGCCGCGCTGCATCGCGGCAAAGAGGAGATTGACCTCAACGGCAGCCTGGCCGCCGCCAACCCGACGCCGACCACCGCCCACGGCCGCGCGCTTGTTACGGCGCCCAGTCCAAGTTTTGACGCGCGCTCGGTGCTGCATCTCAGCCTCCACGCCGGCCAGGTGGCAAGCGACGACCTGAAGCCCTTTATCGCCCAGAAGCTGCCCATCTCCGGCGCGGTCGATGCCCAGCTTCAGCTCGACGGCACCCTTGGCGCGCTCGACGGCTCGGGATGGATCGAGATGGATAAGGGAAGGGTCTTCGGCGAGCCTGTTGCCCGCATCCGCGCCCAAGGTTCGGTGGCCAATCAGCTCATCCGTCTCACCTCGGTAACCGTGAGTGAGGACTCCGGCAAGATCGCGGCGACAGGCAGCTTCGATCTCGCCTCGCACCGCTTCCAGTTGGACGCTACGGCCGCGGGCGTCGACGTCGCACGCCTTGAGACGCTGCGCAACCAGGGCCTGGACGCCGCGGGCACGCTCGGCTTTACCTTGCAGGGCTCCGGAACCCTGGACGATCCGCGCCTGACGGCGCACGCCACGCTGGCTGGACTTACGGTGAGCGGAGAGTCGCTGGGCAGCCTGACGCTGAATGCCCGCACGGCCAACCGCGCCGCCACTTACGATCTGACAACACAGCTTGAGGGCACCGACTTTGCAGCGCACGGCCAGACTACTCTCAGCGGCGATTACTCCACCCATGCGCAACTGGATTTCTCGCGCTTCAACATTGGCACGCTGCTGAAGATGGCGCACGTCCGGGGACTTAGCGGAGACTCGGCGCTAGCTGGAACCGTGACCTTCGACGGTCCTTTGGCGCACCCCGCCCAGATGCGCGGCGAGGCCCGCTTGCAGGAGCTGGCCGTGACCCTTTCCGGCGTGCATTTGCAGAGCCAGGGCGGGGTACATGCCACGCTGGACCACTCGCTCATCCATCTTGACCCGCTGCACGTCACCGGCGATCAGACCGACCTGCGCGCCGAGGGCAGCCTCTCGCTCGAGGACAATCGCCAACTGGACTTTGCCGCCAGCGGATCGATCAATCTGGCGGTCGCGGAGACCTTTGACCCCGACCTCACCGCCAGCGGAAACACCACCTTCAAAATCGATGCTCACGGTCCGCTGGCCAATCCCGGCTTCCATGGGCGGATTGACATTCAGAACGCGGCGCTCTCATTGGAGGACATTCCAAACGGCCTGAGCCAGTTGCATGGAACGCTGGAATTCAACCAGAATCGCCTGGAGGTCAAGTCGCTCACGGCGGTCACCGGCGGCGGCCAATTAAGCGTTGCCGGCTATCTGGCGTACCAGCACGGGCTCTTTGCCAACCTGGTTGCGACCGGGGCTGGAATCCGCATCCGCTACCCGCAAGGGGTGAGTTCGCTGGCCGACGCGTCCTTCCAACTGCAAGGAGTGCAGAACAATCTGGTGCTTACGGGCGATGTGCAGATCACGCGCTTCACCGTCAGCCCGGACTTCGACTTTGCCGCATTGGCCGCGCAGACCAATGCCCAGACCATCGCGCCGCCCGACGCGCCGAGCAATCATATCCGCCTGGATGTGCGAATCACTTCATCGCCGCAGTTGAACTTCCAGAATGCCTACGCCAAGCTGGCCGGCAATGTCGATCTGCATCTGCGCGGCACCGTTGCCGCGCCTTCGCTGCTTGGCCGCATCACCATCACGGAGGGCAGCGCGATACTGGCGGGCACGCGCTATGAATTGCAGCGCGGAGAGATATCCTTCACCAACCCTGTCCGCATCGAGCCTTCCATCGACTTCAACGCGACGGCCCGGGTTGAGGACTACGACATCACGCTGGGCCTGCATGGAACGACGCAGAAGATGAACGTCTCCTACCGCAGCGATCCTCCGCTGCCCGAGGCCGACGTTGTGGCGCTGCTCGCGCTGGGACGCACGGAAAGCCAGCAGCGCCTTTACACGCAACAGCAGCAGCAGTTGACCAACCCCACCACCGACGCCCTGCTCGGCGGCGCTCTGAACTCCGCCGTAAGCTCTCGCGTGCAAAAGCTGTTCGGCGCGGGCTCGGTCAAAGTCGACCCCAATTACCTGGGCGCCTTCGGCAACTCGACGTCGCGCATCATTGTGGAAGAGCAGCTAGGCCGCGACCTCACACTGACCTACGCCACCAATGTGAACACCACGAGCCAGCAGTTGATTCAGGCCGAGGTAGCCATCAACCGCCATGTCTCACTCCAGTTGGCCCGCGACGAATCCGGCGTTTTCTCCGTAGTGCTGAAGGCAACGCGGCGATACCGGTGAGGCAGGGACTAGGGACTAAGGGACTCGAAAACGCCTTAGGCGCCAGATTCTGCGAGCGAGTAGCGATGTCTGGCCGCACTGCGGGTGGCTACCAGGTATGCAGCCATTCTTCATCGCGGCCAATCCGCACTGGCGCGTGAAAGAGCTCACTCAGGCGCGTCTCGGTGAGGAGTTCAGCGCGCGGTCCGTCGCCTACAATCCGGCCTTCGCGCATCAAGATCACGCGCTCAATCTCCGGCAGAATATCGCCCAGGTGGTGCGTCACCAGCACCAGCCCAGTGCCCTCTTGCGCCAGCCGCCGCAGGCTCTCTCGCAGTTCGCGTTGCGCGGCCAGGTCAAGCGCATTGGACGGCTCGTCCAGCAGCAGTTGCCGAGGCCGGTGCACCAGCGCCCGCGCAATCAGAATCCGCCGCCGCTCCCCGGCGGACATTGTTCCCACCAGTTGGCCGGCCAGATGCGACGCTTCCATCCGCTTCAAAGCTTCCACGGCCAGCTCTCGCATTTCCGCCGTCACATGGAGATTGGGCCACAGCGCGGAGGCGGAAAAGAATCCGGCGATCACCGCGTCCAGCCCGGTGGTAACGGCGGTTCGCTCGCCCGGCAATTCACCGGACACGCTAGCGGCCACAACGCCAAAGTGCTGGCGCAACTGGGTCAGATCCCAGCGCTCGCGGCCAAAGATGCGCACGGACATTCCCGGCTGAACCATCGGGTAGATCTGGCAGGTCATGGTCAGAATCAGCGTCGATTTGCCGCAGCCATTGGGCCCCAGAATCGCCACATGCTCGCCGGCGTCGATGGACAGATTCACATCGTGCAGCACGACGCGGTCGCCGCGCGCCACATTGACCTGCCGCAGGTCCAAGAACTCGCTCCGGGGAAACTCGCTTCCGCCGGAAATCACTACCTCTTCACCGCTGCTTTCGATCATTCCAACCCTCGCCTGTTAGATTAAATGGGTTGAATCCCATGACAGAAAAATCCATTCCATCTCAGATCCTCCCTCGCGGCTTCCGCTTTGGCGCAGCCAAGGCGGGCATCAAGGCAAGCGGCCGCGCCGACCTGGCTCTCATCGTCGCCGACCAGCCCGCCGCAGCCGCAGCGGCCTTCACCGCCAACCGCGTCACCGCCGCCCCGCTCATTGCGGACAAGGAGAATCTGCGCGCCAGCGGCGGACTGGTTCGCGTCGTCGCCATTAACGCCGGCAATGCCAACTGCGCCGCCGGACAGGCTGGCCTGGACGCCGCGCGCGCCACCTGCGTTGCCGCCGCCCAGATCTTCGGCTGCCGCCCGGAAGAGGTCTTTCCTTCTTCCACCGGCATCATCGGCGTCCCGCTGCCGGCGGAAAAGCTCATCGCCGCGCTGCCCGCGCTGGCCAGCGATCTCGGCTCGGATATCGGCCACTTCCGGCAGGCCACTCAGGCCATCCTCACCACAGACACGGTCGAGAAGACCGCATTCGCGCGCCTCGAAATCGAGAACAAAGAAGGCCGAAATCAAGAAGTCCGTATCGCCGCCTTCTGCAAAGGCGCGGGCATGATCTATCCGCAACTGGTGCCGCACGCTACGATGCTGGTTTACATTTTGACCGACGCCGCCGTGGAGCCGGCGCATCTCAGCGCTTATCTGACCCAGGCTATCGAGCCTAGCTTCAACCGCATCTCGGTGGACGGCGACACCTCGACGAACGACACTGTGCTGCTGCTTGCCTCAGGCGCAAGCGGCGCGGTTGTTGAAGCGGGCAACGCCGCCTTTGCCGCCGCTGTTGCGCAAGTCTGCACCTCGCTTGCCCGGCAGGTGGTGGCCGACGGAGAAGGCATTACGCACGTAGTCGAGCTGCAAATTCAGGGCGCGGCCAGCGATGCCGATGCGCTGAAGGTGGCCCGCGCCATCGCCCACTCGCCGCTGGTCAAGACAGCCTGGGCCGGCTGCGACCCCAACTGGGGACGCCTTGCCGCGGCTATTGGCTACTCGGGCGCGCAGATCGATCCGGAGCGCTTCGACATCGATTTCGGCCCGCTTGCCATCTGCCGGAACGGAGGCCGCGCCCCCGGCTACGACGAAGCCGCCGCTCATAACTATATCTCCCAGCGGGAGTTCTCCGTTGCCATTCAATTGCACCAGGGCTCCGGCAACTGCGTCTTCTGGACTACGGACCTCACCCACGAATACGTCTCGATCAACGCGGACTACTCGACATAAGCTCCCGAATGCAACTAGGGGCCATTTCCCGGCATCTATTTATGTATACGGGAGCGGGCGGAGGCCAGGTAGGCCGGGGCTTGCGCGCGTTCTCGCCGACGATCAAAATGCTCGGGGGCAACCATGAAACTTACCGCCATGCAGCATATCCCCTTGTCGTCCGCTTACTTGTGCCCAGACTGCAATTGCATTGGTAATTGCGCGGGGCAGTGCCCGGTGTGCGCTTCGCCAATCCTTTTGGCGCTTGCCAATGTTCTCGATCGCGAAGTGGAAAGCGATGTGCGCAGCGAAGTGATCGAATTTGCAGGCAGGCCGGCCCTGGCGGCATAAAGCATCAATCCGATGCCATGTCGATCCGGCGCGGCAGTCGTGCGCGGATGGGGTGATCCGCCTATTTCTCGCGGAGAGAATGGCCGATCAGCGTTCTTTCAATCCTTCATTCCCTGTTCCCTATTCTCTGTCTTTTCGCTATGCTCAAACCATGGTCCGATTCACCGTTCTCGCCTCCGGTTCCAAAGGCAACGCTACAGTTGTCTCCAATGGCCGGACGCGGCTCCTGGTCGATTGCGGGCTGAGCTGTCGCGAGCTCTTCCGCCGCATGAAACTGGCAGGCGAGGAACCGGAGACGCTGGACGCGATCCTCATTACCCACGAGCACTCCGACCACGTTGGCGGCGTTGCCGTCACCGCGCGCAAGCTCGGTATTCCCGTCTACTTTACCGAGGCGACGCACCGCGCCTGGATGCGCTGGCTCTCTCCGCGCAAGCAGATGAGTTACGCGCAGTGGATGGAGCGGATTCGCAAACAAGCCGCCGAGCGCCAGGCCGAAGCGCAGAGCGAGATATGCGCCGCCGAAAGCGCCGCTGCCGAAGAGGATGCGCTAGACGAATCCGACCAGATCGAAGCGGCGTCGGCCCCTGAAGCATCGGCGCCCGCTGCCGCAGCCAAGGCCAAAGACCCCACGTGGCTTCCCGCCGTTGAGTACTTCCAGGCTGGACAGCCGTTTGAGATCGGCGACATAGCCGTCAGCCCTTTCACCATACCCCACGACGCCGCCGACCCCGTCGGTTTTGTCTTTCGCGCCGACGGCGTGCGCATGGGTTTTGCCACCGATCTGGGCTACATTCCACCCAACGTGAGGGCTCAGCTTCAGGGCCTTGACCTGCTGCTGCTTGAGTCCAACCATGATCTGGAGATGCTGCGCGACGGACCTTATCCCTGGGCCGTCAAACAGCGGGTTCTCTCCCGCGTCGGCCATCTTTCCAATGAGGCCGCCGCGGGCTTTTTAGAGCAGGATTACGACGGTCAGGCCAAATACGTAATTCTGGCGCATCTTTCTGAAAGCAATAATCTTCCAGATCTGGCAAAAGTGGCTGCGGAGGCCGCCCTGAACGGCCGCGCCAGCCTGCTTGCGAATAAGTTGCTGTTAGCCAGCCAGCACGAGCCTCTTCCATCTATTTACTTTTAGTGTTATAAGTTACAATCGTAGGATACGGGCATCACTCTGTACCAGGTAGATCGGCAATGGGAGACAGCAGGGCATTGGCTCTGGGCGACGCAAGACTGACCAACCGGAAGTACTTTGGGCGGTCATTTCAAAGATTCAAGCCTTTCTTTGCCGCGTGAGCCGCGCATGACCTGGCGGTGGAACTATCCTTTGCAAAGTGAGTCTAATGAACATGGCAAGTAATGGATGCACGGACAGAGTTGTTGGCGCCATCCTGGCTAGCTGGCGATATGACATTTCCGGAATCACCCCGGAGATGCGCAAGGACTATGAGCAGCACTTTGCGGAATGCCCGCGCTGCCGAGCCCGGCAAAGTTTTCATCGCGGGCTGGATGTTACGCTTGCCGTCCTGACCTCGCTCGCGGTCTTCTTCTTCCTCTTCGCGCTCGCGGTCCTCAAGCACATCAAGCCGCTGGAGCATTTCGCCTTCAATGTCTTCGGTCTGGATGTCGCGGATACCTATCACATGCTGGTTTCAGCCGGTATCGCAGGGCTCTGCTTTTCGGTCATAGCTTTGCTGCTGGTGATGACGGCCACGCCCGCGCCTTCGTATCTGGGCGGTATTGCCGCCGAGCGCGCCCGGCTCATCGAAGAGCATTTGCCCGAGGCCATCAAATCGCTGCGTCCGCGCTAAAGCAAAATCAGGAAGATGGTCCCGCCGCAGTGTTACGCTAAGGTCAGCATGGAACGCCACAGAACCCTTACCGCACTCGCCGCCCTGGCGCTCCTCTGCGCTTCCGCCGCTTCTCAGACCGAGCAGTCATTGCCCGCGCCTCAGCCCAGCCCGGCCACCGTGCCGGCGCAGCGCCCCATGCCGTTTCCTCCCGGCAGTGCCGCCGGCTCCGCTTCTTCCATCCAGTTTGTCGCCGAGGCCAGTATGAGCCAGCAGGATCGCGAGCTTGCCGCGGCCTCGGACTCAGCCATTGCCGAGCGCGCCACCGCCGAGGATCTCGACTTCAAATTGAGCGGCTGGACTCGCGAGCAGCTCGTCTGCTCCGCCCTGCCCAATCATCTCTTCCTGCGTTACACGCGCGAGGACGGCAAAGGCGACACCAGCGTCTTTTCCGCGTCGATCCCCCGCCGCGGCGCGGGGCGCGTACGGGTCATTCCCATCCTGCGGCGCGGTTATTCGCTCTTCTCGCCCGCGCCGGTGAACGCACTCACAGTGGCAGTTTTTAACCACATTCTTGAAGAAGAAGACGCGCAAAAGAACCCCGGCTGGCTGGCCACGGGATTGTGCTACGCCGCTCTGGCCGGAGCGCATCCGCTCACGATTGCAGAAGACCAGACCGCGGCAACCAATCAGGCGGGGGCGCGGATTCCGCCCGCCGCTTCGGCGCCGATGCTTGAGATTCCCGTCGAGGGCGGAGCCGTGATTTCATTTACGGATATTGCCGCGCGACCGCGACCCATGGACTGGACGATGACCTTCGACGGCAAAGGAAAGCTGCTGGCGGCCACGCATTCCGCCCGCCCCAAATCCAGCGGCAAGGTCGTGGTCGTGAATCCGAAGGACGTCGAAGGAAAGACGGTTGCCGAGCCATCCGCCGATCCCAGGGGGACGACGGTGCGGCCGGAATCGTCGCTCAAGCAGGGCAAAGTGATCCTGATCAAGCCAACAGAAGTCCAAGGCAAGCCGGTGCCGCAGTAAGCAGTTGTCAGTGAACAGTGATCAGTGAGCATTCATCGTCCGCAGATGCCCACAACCGCCATCCAGCTAAGCAGCAACGGGTGCTGACAACTGTTATCTGTCATCTGCCCCGTCATTCCCCCAGCATAATCCGCTGAATCCTTGTGGCGCGGCCGGTCTTTGGGTCGCAGGCCACCAGCGCGGCGCACATCTTGGGATTGCCCTTGGCGGCCTCGAATTTACTGGGCATGCCGGTGAGGAACTTCTTCAGCACCAGCTCCCGCTCCACGCCAATCACGCTGTCATACGGGCCGCTCATGCCCACATCGGTCTGGTATGCGGTGCCGCCCGGCAGCACGCGCTCGTCGGCGGTTGGCACATGCGTATGCGTGCCCAGCACCGCCGTCGCGCGGCCATCCAGATACCAGCCCATCGCCACTTTTTCGCTGCTTGCCTCGGCGTGAAAGTCCACCAGAATGACCTTTGCCTGAATGCCGGCCAGCAGCGCATCGACGGCGTGAAAGGGATCGTTGGTGGTGTTCATGAAGACGCAGCCCTGCAGTTGAACAACCGCGTAAGGGGTGCCTTCTTGCGTGGTTCCTTCATAGACGCCGCGGCCCGGCACGCCCGGCTGCAGATTCGCCGGCCGCAAGACGCGGCGGCCGCGCGCGCTGCTGTCGTCGGGCACATTCATGTAGTCGATCAGCTCGCGCTTATCCCAGATATGGTTGCCGGTGGTCAGCACATCCGCGCCCAGATCGAAGAACTCCTCGGCAAGCTGCGGCGTCAGGCCAAAGCCCCCGGCGGCGTTCTCGGCGTTGATGACGACGAGATCGACAGCATTAGCGTCACGGATATGACCAATATGCTCACGGACAATCCGGCGTCCTGCGCTGCCGAAGATGTCGCCGATGAAAAGAAGATTCATTAGGATGGAAAGCTCCTTGAAAAGGGACTGAGGGACTAGGGACTAGGGACTGGGGACTGCTTCGAGCGAATCGACTTCATCAACGCCCCGAGAAGGCGGCCAACATCGTCGCAATGAGATTCGGTCGATTGAAGACTCTGGAGGGCCCCGAAATCCAGCTTTTTTGCAATTACAATCTGTGTTTCAAGCTCCGAACACGAACCGCGAGCAAAGCCTAAGAATTGAATGTATTCACCTTTCGTAGAGCGGCCATAACCTTCCGCGATGTTGCTGGCAATGGAAACTGAAGCTCTACGCATCTGGTTGGTGAGGCCGAAACGCTCGGAATCTGGAAACTTGGAAGTCAGTTTGTAGACATCGACAGTCAATTCGATCGCCCGCTGCCAAACGACAAGATCTTTGAATGATTGCCCCATCGAAATCCACCTCAGTCCCTTAGTCCCTAGTCCCTTAGTCCCTGCTTTTCCGGCCTCATCAGCGGAAAGAGAATCACATCGCGGATGGATTTGGAGCCGGTCAGCAGCATGACCAAGCGGTCGATGCCGATGCCTTCGCCGGCCGTGGGAGGCAGCCCGTAAGCCAGCGCGCGGACGTAATCCTCGTCCATCTGGTGCGCCTCATCGTCGCCATGGGCGCGTTCCTCAAGCTGCTGCGCAAAGCGCTTGTGCTGCTCGATGGGATCGTTTAGTTCGCTGAATGCGTTGCCCAGCTCGAAGCCGCCGCAGTAAAACTCAAAACGCTCCACCCAATTCGGATCGATTGTGGGTTGTATGAGGTTCTTCTTGGTTACGACCTCGAATAGCATTTCGATCATTGTTCCTAGCGGAGAATCCTCTTCGATTTTAATGTGGTTGAATCTCGTAAAAATGTCCATAAGTTTATCCGCGTCTTCTTTAGCGGCCAATCCTTTTGAAGCCACAGCATTATAGGCAGCATTTAGCGACTGAGTTGCATCCTCGATACACTTTCTGAAGAGTATCCTGTCTACGAAAACCTTCTGATCCGGCTTAGGACCAGCATCATTTGGCCATTGTTTGATAATAGCCTCGTTTATTGTCAGCTGCTTCTGCTTGGAGAGCGGCGAAACGGCAATTGGATAATCATAGATGATTGTAGGTTGAATGAGTTCTTCTTCGGCGACCGTCTCGAACACAGTTGCGTATGCCTTGCCATCGTAGTTATCTAAGGCTTCTGCTATTGACTTCCATTTGTTAACATAGCGGGAGGTTTGTTTGTTCAATTTATGAAAATTCACCAAATCATCAGGATTAACTGCAAAGAGACCAATCGTCAGTGGAGTTGCGCCGTGTAAATTCAGACGCTTTTTTACGGCTTCAAACTCAACAATCGCCTGCGATTCGTAGCTCTTGTAAGTATTCTCATAGTACACCATGAGTCGAAAAACAAATGGTGCGAAGCTATCAAGCGTCTCAAGATCAGATAGCGTGGGTTTTGGAATGCATTCATCTGGCCAGTGATCCCGAATCGCCTCGCGCATCGTCAGCCGCGTCCACTTGCCCAAATCAATTTCCACGCCGCCGAAGTTCGTGATCGTCGCTCCATTCACTTCTTTCGCTACAAACGAAATCAACTCTTCGGTCAGCGTCATCAGGTCGTGATAGTTCGCATAGGCCTGATAGAACTCCAGCATGGTGAACTCGGGGTTGTGCTGGGTGCTGACGCCCTCATTGCGAAAGTTCCGATTGATCTCATAAACCCGATCAAAGCCGCCCACCACCAGCCGCTTCAAATAAAGCTCCGGGGCGATGCGCAGAAAGAGATCCAGATTGAGCGCGTTGTGATGCGTCGTAAATGGCCGCGCCGCCGCGCCGCCTGCTACTTGCTGCATCATCGGCGTTTCCACTTCCATGTAACCACGGCTATCAAAAAACGTTCGCAGTGCGCGCAGCACTTTGGCGCGCTTGACGAAGACTTCGCGGGCGTCGAGATTCGTAAACAAGTCCACATACCGCTGCCGGTAGCGCAATTCCACGTCCGCCAACCCGTGAAACTTCTCCGGCAGGGCCAGCATCGCCTTGGCCAGAAAGGTCAGCGTCTCGACGTGGATGGTCAGCTCGCCGGTGCGGGTGCGGAAGAGGTAGCCCGAGACGCCGATGTGGTCGCCCAGGTCAAGGAGTTTGTAGAGCGCAAAGCCCGCCTCGCCCACCGCGTCCAGACGCACATAGATTTGCAGCCGCTGGCCGCCCTGTTGCAGCGTGGCAAAGCCAGCCTTGCCCTGCGCGCGGATGGCCATGATGCGCCCAGCCACGGCCACCGTCAGGCGGGGCGCTTCCAAGACTTCGGCAGTCGCCTCGCCCCACTCGGCGCGCACTTGCGGGATGGTATGCGAGGCCGCGTATTGGTTGGGGTAAGCCGCCTGCCCCAGCTTCACAATCTCCGCCAGCTTGGTCTTGCGCAGCTCAAAGAGGCCGCTCTCAAACTCTGAATCGAACACGAGGATTCCTTCCATTCCGTGGGCAAATGCCCAAAAGGGAAGTATACCCGCTCGCCGCTTCTCCCTGTATGCTGAAGGTGAGCCTCCATGCCCTTTCACCGCGCCATCCCGCCAAACAAGACCGACGACAAAGGCGGCAGCGGCTTCAAGTCGTATGTCGAAGCGGAAAAACTGATGCAGATTGCATTCGTTCTGCCCTCGGCGGTGGCTGTTGGCGGCGCACTGGGCTACGGCGCGGAGCAACTGCTGCACCAGAAATGGATGCTGGTGGCCGGGATTATCTTTGGGTGCATCTCTGGGCTCTACTATGTGATTCAAACGGCCTTCGCCGCCGAGAAGATTTCCCGCAAACAAGACGCGGCCCAGAACGGAACTGGAACCGGAACTCCCGGCGACCCGTCATGACTCAAGAGCCACATCCCATTCTTGAACTCACCCATGCGGACCTGGATGCAATGCTCCATCGCGCGCTGCGCAACACGCTGATTCTAGGCTTGCTTGCGGCCTTGGCTGTGCTCCCCGGCGGGGGCTGGCGAAGCGCGGCGATGCTTGCGGTTGGCACGCTGATCTCAGCCGCCAGCATCTGGGAGTGGCAGCGGCTGATCCGCGTTATCAATGCCAGAATGGACCAGCAGAAGACTCCGGCCAGCGCTTCAGTCGTGGTCCTCTTCTTTGTGCTCCGGCTCACAGTTTTTGCCGGGGTGATTTATGGTAGCCTGAAGTGTTTCCATGGTTCGGTTGTGGCGCTTTTATGTGGCCTGGCTTTGGCTGTGTTGGCCATTGGCTGGGAGGCGATTCGGCTGCTGCGGGATTGACGGAACTGCCGCGGGATTGACGGAATTGCCGCGGGATTGACACGAATCCATTACGGGAACAAGTCTGAAGCAAGCCGACGGGCGGATGCAGTTGGTCGCCTGAAGGCGGAAGGGCACAAGTTTCATGCCGGAATCGTTTTTTCTAGTACGCTTGCTCAACAGCATCTTGAACGGGATCGAGGTCAAGGCCTTTCAGTCGATTGGCCTCTTGCCGGCCGTTGCCGCGGAAAAGGCTCTGGGCGTCAATCGGGCGCTGGCGCTTGAGGTGCTGATTGCCGCTGGGCTGATCGCCTTTTTCATCCTTGTGCGGCTGACTCTGTCGGTGGAGAGAGCCAACCCGGCGCAGCATATCGCCGAGATGATTCATGAAGCTATTGGCGATCAGGCCGAGCAAGTCATCGGCCACGGGTATGAGCGCTTTCAGGCTTACGTGACCTGCATCTTTCTCTTTGTTTTGCTCAACAATCTGAGCGGGTTGATTCCGGGCTTGACAGCTCCCACCACCTCGATGATGGTGACCCTGGGCCTGGCCGTTCCAACTTTTCTTTTTTATAACTTTCACGGCATCCGCGAACAGGGAATCGTCGGCTACATCAAGCACTTTGCCGGGCCAGTGTGGTGGATGGCATGGCTGATCCTTCCCATTGAAATCGTCTCGCATCTGGCGCGCATCATGTCGCTCAGCGTTCGTCTTTACGCCAATATGTTTGCCGGCGATCTGGTGACACTGGTCTTCTTCTCACTCTTCCCGATTGGCATCCCGGTGCTTTTCCTGGGATTGCATCTTGCGGTTTCAGCCATTCAGGCATTCGTTTTCATGCTGCTGACCATGATTTATCTTTCACTGGCAGTGGCGCACGAGCACTAAGAACAGCCTTCAGCTTCTAGCTGCTAGCTTCTAGCTTGTAAAGCGGGATAGCCGGACCGATGCTCTGGATTCAT
>JBEKDN010000055.1:0-19365 GCA_050014335.1 Occallatibacter sp.
TGCCTCCGCTGCCGTTAACGCTCAATGCCAGCTCGTTGTTGCCACCCGCGGCAACCAAGTCGGAGGTGGGCCATTCAAAGACGATCCACTGGTAGTAGCCAGAGAGGCCGCTGCGGACGTCGGCGTCGCTCTGGTTTAGAGCATGCCAGGTAATCGAGTGCCCGTTCAGCGATGCGAACATATCGGCTTCCGTGGCGGCTAAACCGACGGATACGTCGACGAAGCTTCCCTGCGCGTTCTGGGCGGCTGTGGTGGCGAAGTGGACCTGCCACGGCGGCGTCACAGTACCCACGCCATCGGTGCCGGTTTCACCTGAGAGACTTTTCACATAGGAGGGAATGATGTACTGGTACCCATCGGTCGTGTCGTCGGCGGAGTTATAAACGCCGGCATATAGGCCGGGATCGAACGCTCCCCATTGAATGTAATTCCATTCCTGCAGATTATTGGTGGCGGGGGTAGAGCCCACCGGGGTTGCGTAGTAGATTACGGCCCCGTCGTTGGCGGCGAAATCGCTCCAGTAGTTGAAGGCGCCTTGATACTCCCTATCATCACATCCCGCGCAGGAGCCAGTGCCGCCATAGTTGTTCTCGCCGTGCAGGAACTCATGGGCGGAGCGGTCCGGGGTGCCGATGGTCCAGATGGGAGCAGAGGCGCTGAAGTTTTCCGGCGTGAAGGTGAGGTTGGCGGTTGTAGTGCTGCCGGGGGAGATCTTGACGCCATCTTCGCGCAACTGGCCCCACTCGCCCAGGACGTAGGAGCTGAGCCGGTAGGTTCCTGGGGTTACATTGTCAATGGTTGCGCTGCCGCTGGAGTTGTTGCTCGCCCAATACTGAGCTCCTTGAGTGGAGTACTGCATATTCGTGAACTGGTCGGTGAGGACAGTCCATGCCGTGTTGGGGGTGCTCGATCCTCCGCCGGTTATGTCGGCCTGGAGCGTTCCGCGTCCGCTACCATCCGGGACGTAGCCTGAGGCGATGAGCTGGGAATCCTTGCCGAAGAGCGTGAGCGCGCCGGGAATGATATTCAGCGCGTCCTGGTACATTGCGGGAAGGTTGGAGAAGCGGTTGAAGTGGAAGCCGATGGGTCCCCAGATGCGCGTAGTGTTGGCGCCGGCCGCGACGTTGTAGCTAATGGCGTTGGCCAAGTGGCCGGAGAGCAATTCACCCATGAGGATGTTTCCGGTGTAGACCTCGACCTGCTTGGTGGGGCCGCCCGCCATGTACTCGGTGCTTGGAACGACGGACCACGCGCCGAAGTTGGGGCCGTAATTTCCGTTTACCTGGAGCAGATACTGATAGGACGAGTAGTCGTATTTGGTATAGAATTCGCGGCCAAAATTGGAAGGAAGCGAGAAACCGTGCAGGTCCTCGACGGCATTCTGCACGGCGCGTCCTGGATCGGTGGAAGACATGTCGGCAACGCTGGGAAGCGCGATCGCCCATCCGCCAAGATTATTCAACCCGGAGTTGAGCTGATAGGTATTGTTGAATTCTGTCTGGTTGATGCGATAGACATATTGCAATTGGCCCCAAGTGGCGGCGGCGGATGACGAGGGGTGCGTCACGACGGTATAGGCGTAGAGAGTGGGATCGTTGGGTTGCACAATGTAATGCTGCGAGACTCCCCAGGGGCTAGCGCTGGTGGGCGCCCAGGTCATCCACCAATCCAGATAACTGCCGGCGACCAGGGTATAGCCGGCGGTCGGTGTCACGCCGGTTGGGGCCTGGGTTATGCCATTGAAGTTGGTTGCGGTGTTGTCCATGTATAGGCCGCTGGGATGGCTGTTGGTGCAGCAATGGGTGGTGTCGACCAGATCGGTGGAATAGCCGGTCAGATACATGCTCCAGACATCGCCGGCGGTCGAATCGAAGTCCAGCGAGATTGCGCCGTTGGAGATTTTCCAATCGGTGGCGCTGGATTGGGTGATGGTCAGTTGGGCCTGGGCCGGTTTCAACGCGCTGGCGAGTAGGAGCGCAGCAAGGAAAAGGGAGTGTAAACGGAGATTCATGGTCACCTCAGGGGGGATTAGGTGGAGCGCATCTGCGCGCCACTGTATTACTCACTTACTCAAGGCTCTATGGAAGCATTGTTTCGAGCGTCCAATATCAGGATTGCGCGCTGAAATCTCGCGATCGCTGAAAGGCAAGCAAGTACCCGTCTTGCGGCAACTAGAGATATCTCCGCTCTCTTTTCAATAGAGATGGCTTTTCAAACCCACATCAAGTTATAGGCCCGCGACTTTTCCCATGTCAAGAGATTCGCGATTATGGGCAGGCAATCGCATTCCATTGTCTTCTGGCGGATCCTCTAACCTCAAAACAGCAAAACTGGCGCGCTTACATTTCATATAGCGGTGATTTTGTCAGAGCCGAGCATTGCAAACCGTAACTTTGGCGGGAAGATGGTGTCTAAGCAAATGTGATGATTGAAGCCTCTGCAACGAATTCGTTTTTCAGATCGAATACCAGCGCTTTAGAAGTTGGACGAGTGGGACGGGCCGGGCTAACCGCGGAAGTTGCCGGGCAAGCCGCGGAAGCCGAGCGGGTGCGGCAGGAGAACCTTGCTGTGGCCGCCGGACTGAAGCGCCAGGATGCCGGCCTGATCGATGAGCTGATTGTTGCTTACCAGCACCGGCTGATGCGCTACCTGCTTTATTTGACCGGCAATCGCGAGATGGCGGAAGATCTCTTTCAGGAGGTCTGGATGCGGGTTCTGGTGCGAGGAGCGCAGTTCAACGGCAAGGCGCGCTTTGGCACGTGGCTGTTCACGATTGCCCGCAATCTGGTGATCGACCAGCGGCGCAAGCGGACGATGGCCAGCCTGGATGAGCTGTTTGAAGCCGGCAACGAAGACGACCGGCCGATGAGCATGGAACTGGCCGGTGCGGAGAAGAGCCCGCTGGAACTGTTTCAGAATCTGGAAGACCGGGAAAGAATTGCCGGCGCGCTGCTGGAGATGGAGACGCTTTATCGCGAGGTGCTGGTATTGCGGTTTCATGAGGAGCTGTCGCTTGAGGAGATTGCCAAGGTGACGCGAGCGCCGCTTTCGACGGTGAAATCGCGGCTTTATCGGGGGCTAGCCGCCCTTAAACCCAAGCTTCAAGTACCCGCGGCGCGGGCAATTGCGCCGTTGGCGATGGAACAAGCATGAAAGAAGCCATCGAAGCCGAGCACGACCTGGTCTCAGCCTGCGCCGGTAAACAGGCTGACCGCGAGTGCGCGGTGGCTTGGCGCACCCGTCGCGTGGTGAGTGCCTCGCAGGGCGTGATGCGGCAGCAGAAGGCCGGGCGCAAACGGATTCGCGCTGTGGCGCTGGCGGCTACGCTGGTAGTGGTTCTGGTGCTGGGTCCGCTGGCGTGGTGGATAGTGGATATTTTGATCGAAGACGGGTACCTGACTGGCCCCACAGGGCAACTGAGTCTTCTGGTTCTCTTTCTCAGCGCGGCGCTGCTGGCCTGTGTGGTGCTGGCTGGTTGGCTGCGGCGCAAGTCTTGATTCTTGAGCAGCACCAATCACTACTCGGGCAGGGTGTAATCGAATTCGTAAGAGTGCTGACCCTTATCAATGTGGATGGAGAAGACGCCTGCGATGCCCTGCAACTCCCCAGCGCCCGAGCCAGGCACGACGATCACGGACAACTTGAATCCGCCCTTATCCATGGTGGCCGAGTGCTGCAAGGCGAAGCTGCCCTGCTTGCCGGCGAGCGTGCCGGTGACGAGTTCGATGGCAACATATCCTGCCGCGCCCTGCTTGGGATCGCCGCCGGAGAACATTTCGCCTTTGCTGGTGGCTTCAAGATCGCCGTGGATCTGCTTGTCGATGGAGAAGCGGGCAAGGCCCTCGGCGGGTGCGGGTGTAAGCGGCTTGACATTTACGGTGAAGAGGCCGTGCGCGTGGTGAGTCATCGGGATCTCCTTTTGCTGGGCGGGCGCTAGCCCTGACAGTTGTGACGCGGGCCATACATCAAGAGAATACGACAGCCTCGCAGAGCCGGCGGGACTTTTTTCCGTTGCGTCATCCATACCAAACTACGAAAGTGGACTGGGCTCTCACCTGGAAAGAAAGAAGCGGAGATCGAATTGGAACCGCTCCGGAGGATCATGGCGGAGGCGCGAGAACTCCGGATGAGCAGGGTTGAGCACGAAGTTGGATTCCAAACCATTGACCACGATACTGGGCACGCGCAGTACGGCCGAGCGCGCTTGCCTGACCCATGCATCGCCAAAGGCCTGCGAAGCGGGCATCTCCATCCATGAGGCCGATTCAATGGATAGATCGTCGGAAAGATGGATGCGGGTAAGGTGGCGGGGCGGCATCTTGCGGCCGCCGGCGTGGATAAGCGTTTCAAGCACGGCCAGGCTGGCGTGCTGGGCGGCATAGACCACATGAGTGCCTTGCGAGTGCCAACGGCCCGGCTGAAGAAAAGCGCCTGAGGAATCCAATGCGTCGTGCGCGATTCCGTGCATGCGGTAGACGATCATCGGGCTTCCTTAAACCGGAAAACCGAATTCAAGCGCGCCCAGGAGAGCTTCAACAGCGCGCCCGCCCGCTTCAGTTTTCAGCAAAGACAAGGGGGTCATGCCGCGTAACTCAGAGTGCGGGCTGTTGAGCCATTCGGTTGCGTCGGTCTCATTGCCCCAGACTCGCTCAGCGAGCGCAAGAATATGACCGAGCCGCGCCGAAGTCTGGCTGGCTTGCGGCCCAAGCACCTGGCCTGCCCGCTTCCAACTGGAGTCGGGAATCAGTTCAGCGCGGAGCTTGCCAGCCGGAAGAGCCGAGGTTGCCGCAACCCGGCGAAAGAGCTGCGAGGCATCCGCCTTGGCGACACCTTGATGCGCCTCAAAGGCAAGAGAAACGAGATCCTTTAATTGCAATCCCTTTCGAGTGACAGGAGCGCGGTATCTGGACCGGCTTCTGGAAGGAGTGACCGTTTCCATGTCTGCTAAAACCGATTGAACCTGTGCCATGGGAAACCCTCCACCTGGTACCATTCTACACCATAAAATAGGCTCATGTGGACTAATTCACATCAAGATCAATCGACTCCAGGAAACTTGAGTCCCGGAAAGTTGCGTTGAGTCCGGATATTTGAGCCTGATCGTTTACCCTCAGAGTATCCTTCTTCGATGCCCCGATGCCAAACGCCGCAGCCCAAGCTCGCTATCCACTGACACAGGGCGTGAACCCGTGGCTGGTGACCGTCTCGGTGATGCTGCCCACCTTTATGGAGGTGCTGGATACGGCGATTGCCTCGGTCGCGCTGCCGTATATTGCGGGGTCGCTCTCGGCCTCGAACTCGGAGGCTACATGGGTGCTGACTAGCTACCTGGTGGCCAACGCGGTGATCCTGCCGGCGTCAAACTGGTTTGCGCGGCGCTGGGGACGCAAGCGCTTTTTGCTGAGTTGCGTGATCATCTTCACCATCGCGTCGTTCTTTTGCGGCGCGGCACCTTCCCTGGGTGTGATTCTGCTGGCCCGCGTACTGCAAGGAGCCGGCGGTGGCGCCTTGCAGCCGCTCTCGCAGTCGATACTGCTGGAGAGCTTTCCCATCCAGAAGCGATCGATGGCGATGGCCGCTTATGGCCTCGGCATTGTCGTCGCGCCGGTGCTGGGGCCCACGCTGGGCGGCTGGCTGACCGATACCTTCAGTTGGCGCTACGCCTTCTACATCAATATCCCTGTCGGCATTCTCGCCGTCATTCTCATCACCCGCTTTGTCCACGATCCGCCCTACATCAAGAACGCCAAGGTCAGCCCCTTTGACAACATCGGCTTTGGCCTGCTGATGGTCTGGACCGGAGCGTTGCAGATTGTGTTGGACAAGGGCCAGGAGGACGACTGGTTTGGCGCGCTCTGGGTTCGCTGGGCCGTGGCCGCGCTCTGCACAGCGCTGGTGCTGTGGGTCTGGCGCTCATGGACAAACCCGAAGGGGCTGGTGGATCTGCATATCCTGAAGGACCGCAACTTCCGCACTGGATGTTTTCTAATTGCGATGCTGGGCATGGCCATTTACATCACCATCGCCATTCTGCCGCTGTATTACCAGGAGGTGCTGGGCTACACCGCTTTCACGGCCGGACTGGTGGTTGGCCCGCGCGGCGTAGGGTCGTTTATTGGGTCGCCGGTGGTGGGCATTCTTGGCTCGCGCATCGATAACCGCAAGCTGCTCTGCGCCGGGTTTCTGGGCTTTGGCATCTGCGCGCTTTACTTCGGCATGGTGAATCTGGACATAGGCCCATACACGCTGCTGATTCCCATTACGCTGACTGGTTTTGCGCTGAGCTTTGTTTTTGTGCCGCTGGCGACGATGGCCACTTCGACGATTCCGCGCGAAGAGATGGGCAATGCGACAGGCCTGTTCAATATGCTGCGCAATATCGGCGGGTCGATCGGGATCTCAATGGCCACGACGGCCCTGATTCGGAGGGCCGCCATGCACCAGACCGAACTTGGCGCGAATCTCGACCCATCGAATATGGTCTTGCAGCAGAAGTCCGCCGCCATCGCCGGATACCTGGGCCACCACATCGGCCCCGCCGTCGGCCGCCCCGGCTCCTATGGCCTGATCTACGGCCTCATGGAGCGCCAATCCGCGCTGATGGCCTACGTGGATGTCTTCCGCTGGACGGCGCTGCTAGCCTTCTTCTGCGCCGCCGCCGCTTGGCTGTTCAAGAAGCCCAAGAAGCTTGCGGCGTTGCCGCCGGGCGTGCATTGAGGAAGTGCGGGCTGAAATATCGAAATTACTGGATAAAAGCCGACTTCATGGGACTGATGTTCACCCTACACTGTCGGCCACAGACCGCATGAAATAAATCTTCTGCCTGGTGTGACATCTTTCATCCCGCCGCGAATCATAGATAAGACAGTTGAGGCCACCCAGCATTCCTTCGTGAGGAAAAGTCCCATCGTGAGAGACAGGAAACAAGTCAATTTTGAAGCGCTTCTCGAGTTGCATCGCGGAATTGTCTTCAAGACAGTGAACACATATTGCTGGCGCGCCGAAGATCGCGAGGACCTTGCGCAGGAGATCTCGGCCCAGCTTTGGCGTGCGTGGCCGAGATACGATGCATCGCGTCCATTCTCAACCTGGATGTACCGCGTTGCCTTAAATGTCGCGATCAGCTTCGTTCGTAGAGAGGCGCAGCACCGCGGCGTATTCACGCCATTGAGGGAGGAACTGCACGATAGAGGGTCTCCACCGCCGGCAGATCACGATGCAACGGAGCGCATGGAACGACTGCGGGGGTTCATCGCAGCAGAGCCCCCATTCGAGCGAGCTTTGCTGCTGCTGTACCTCGAAGACAAGCCCCAGAAAGAGATAGCCGAGATTCTGGGGATCACTCCCACGAATGTTTCGACGAAGATCAGTCGGCTCAAACAACGCATACGCACCGAAATCTAACCACGAGGGATGGAGCAATGGAACTGAGCGAGTTCAAAGCAACCTGGCAAATGCTCGACAAGGCACTCGAACGCGGGAATCGCTTGAGCGAGGATATCTTGCGTCGGCAGAGACTGGACGCCATGCAAAAGAGCCTTAGACCACTCAAGCTAAACCAAATATTTCAGCTTCTGTTCGGCGTATTGTTCATCCTTCTGGCCGCATTGCTCTGGACCACCAAGCCGACCGCAGTCTCGGTCATCTTCAGCGGAGTGATTGTGCAGGCATATGGAATCGGCTGCATCCTTACGGCGGGGTTGGTGTTCTCCTCCCTGAATCGAATTGACTACGCTGGACCGGTAGTGAGCGCGCAAACAGGACTTGCTAAGGTGCGGCGGGCATACGGAATCTCTGTACTGGTCGCAGGGCTGTCCTGGTGGTTCCTGTGGATCCCCCTGCTGATGCTGCTGGCGGGGCTCGCGCATGTCAATCTTTACGCGCATGCTCCTTCGGTGATCTGGATCGGGATCATGATCGGAGCTGCCGGATTGCTCGGTATGTACGGCATGTATCACTATTCGGTGAGATCAGGGAACATGCGGTTGCGGCGATTCGTAGAGCTAGCGACCTTCGGCCGAAGCCTGACGAATGCCATGAAGCAGATAGATGAAATTGGGAGGTTTGAAAAGGAAGCGGTCGGTGCGAGCTTGTGATCTACGGCTGCTGCTCGTCCGAAGCACGCCTTCAGTACCGCTAAACGCCGCAGTGTTCTGCAAAAGTTAGTTTTTTACGGGCGCGCAACTACTGCCTCTAGCTGAAGACCCGCCCACCAGCCAGCCGCACGGCCTCTGCTAACTGCCGGTCGAATGTGGCCAGCGCTCTGCCGGTGCGCAGAACGAGTTCCAGATAGGTCGCGTCGTAGGCGGTGAGGTTGTAAGAGCGGGCCAACTCCAGCACCGTCGCCTGCACGGCAAATGGCCGCGTCTTGTCCTCGACAATCGGCAGCGTATCAACGAGATCCAGAAAGGCCGCGGATGTGGAAGCGCTGACTCCGGCTCTGCGCTCAGCCACCAACACTCCATTGGCAACTTCGGGGTACCACAGCAATGGAACCATGGCGCCGCGGGCCTGAATGACTCCAAGCACCTCATCTGCCAATCGCTCTTCGGCGGGATCGACGCGCCTGACCAGCCAAGCCAGCGTTGCGGAGGCATCGAGAACCAATTCCATGCTCTGCTCTCACTTTCTTCCTTCGCGAATCCACTCCAGAACCGTATCGCCGGGAATGCCCTCAACCTTGGGAAAATTGCGTAGGGCCTCGACAGCAGCGGCAACCCTGGCCGCCGAACGATCCTGCGCCACAGGCACCAGATTGGCCACAGGCCTTCCCCGCAGAGTGATGGTGAACCGCTCTCCCTGATCCACTTTGCGTAGAATCTCAGAGAGTTTGGTCTTGGCGTCAAAGGCCCCAATCTGGGTATAAGCGCTCTCCGTGCCCGGCATAATCCACCCCATTCCAGCAACCAACTGGTTGATAATCTAGTTTACTCCTGTTGTGGATTGCTTGAAGATGAATCCCGCTCCGAAGACTTTCAAGAAAGTCACGGCGCGCCGCCACTGGGGCGCATTACAAAACTTCGTCGCCTCTCTTCCGCAGGAGGAGTATTCTGGCGTTACCAAGAACTCTGCCATTTGAAAGGACGCATTGACCAATGTTTATCGTGGGTTGTGTCTTCCTGCTTCTAGCGTTTGCCAGCAGTATCGCGGCGCATCGCCTCAGGATTAATTCAAGCGCATTAGCCAAGGCGGATGGCGGCCATTCCAGCCACATTCTCAAAGAGGAAATTCCTGGAATTAATCCAGGCTTTACGGTGCACGCGCTGACGATAATTGCTTCAGCCTCTACGGTGGCGGGTCTGCTGTTTATGGTTGCGGCATGCATCACCTCGGTGAGCGCGGGGCAGGTGGGCGTGCCGGTGATCTACGGCAGCGTGCAGCCCTATATCATCCCAGAAGGCCTGCATACGATCAACCCATTTGCGTCGGTGACTGAAATGTCGGTGCGCAGCCAGACCTACACCATGGTTTCCGCCGAGAACGAAGGCGAGGTCAAGGGAGACGACTCGATTTTTGCGCAGTCCTCCGATGGCGTTGTGCTGACGCTTAACGTGAGCATAGTCTACAAGCTGGTGGATGCCGATGCGCCTTGGGTCTATCGCCATTTGGGCACGGACTACGCAGGCAACATCGTCCGTTCAGCGGCTCGGTCCGCCGTGCCCGACAGTACATCGCAATTCACATTTGAAGAGGCCTACGCGTCGAAGCGCGCGCCCATGGCAGAGATGATTCGCACCCGCATGAATGCCTCAATCAATGAGATTCTGCGCCAATACTCAGGTTTTTCCGGGGCTGGCGTGGTAATTCAGCAGGTCTTTATTCGCGAAGTAAAGCCATCCGCGCAACTGCTCACCGCGATTGAAGAGAAAATGACCGCACAGCAGCAGGCGCAGCAGATGGATTTCACTCTCGACAAGGAACGCAAGGAGGCGCAGCGGAAGGCCATCGAGGCGCAGGGCATTCAAGACTTCCAGAACATTGTCACCAAGGGAATCACCGAGCCGCTGCTGAAGTGGAAGGGAATTGAAGCGACGGAAAAGCTGGCGGCCTCCTCCAATGCAAAAGTCGTTATCATCGGCGGCAAAGACGGCCTGCCGGTGATCCTCGGGCAGCAGTAATTTCCATACGGTTTCAGAATGTGTTGCGGGTCGAGTTTGCGGGCATGGAATCGACGGCTTCGGTTTGGCCGCAAAGAAGCTTCGCCACAACGGGCATAGGCGGTGTTAGTCTAACTTGCATGGATTGCGCGGCTATTGAGCCGCGACCATGGCGGCAGCTACGCCATACGGCGCGGCTTCAAAAAACAGGGAATTTGCGCTGCCCTTACCGCTGCCGGCCCAGCGACTGCGAGCCTTGGATTGAGATATGGACATTGAGATTGTAGTTATCGGCGAGTCAAGCAAGTGGGTTCTGAATCAATCGCGCATACGGATTGGCACAGACCCGAAATGCGAAGTCAGTTTAGCGGCGGGAAGATACGCCGCGGTGTCGGGCGAACACGTGGCGCTCGACGTAAGCAATGGCGCGATACATCTGGTCAAGGCGCGCGCGGCCGGAGAGACTTACCTGAACGGCCATGCGGCGGAGAGCGGCGCTGCGCTTCGCTCGGGCGATGTGCTGCGCCTGGGAGCGGGCGGTCCGGAGTTGCGGGTTCGCGTGCTGGAGCGCGAGGCGGCAACGGAATATGAGCCGACGCGGGTGATGTTTGAGCCCGTCAGCGCGGTGCATGAGCAGACGCGGATGATGCATGAACCGACGCGCGTCATGAATGGCCCGGCGACGACTTACTCTCCCGCGCCTTCAGGGGCAGCTTCGGCTGGCGGCTCCGGAGTTGGCGGCTCCGGGTCTGGCGGTTCCGGCCGGCAGAATTACCCCACGCAGGTGGCCTTTGGAGGCTCAGCCAGCAGTTACACTCCGCCTGTGCCCGTGGTGCGGCGCGCCGGCGATACCGCGGGACTGCAACCGAGCTACAGCCCATCCCGAAGCCCTGAAGCCGTGCCTTCCGCCGCCGCGGGACAAGGGGAAGAGAGCGCGGAGTTGCGCATCCTGGCCGGCAAATTGAAATCGATGCGGATGATTCTTGCTGGAAATCTGGTGGTTCTGCTGCTCTTGCTGGGAATGATTTTCCTGCAAGGCCGCGAGCTTGCCGATACGCACAAGGAGTTGCAGCAACTACGCGCGCAGGCGGCCAGCGCGGTAGGCCAACTGACGCCCTCGCTGGATGCGCGGCTCAACGTTTTTGAGAAGCGCATGGACGCAATGGACGTGAAAGTGAATGCCGCGCAGGACCGTTTAGTGCAGGGTATGGACGCGCAGGCCAAGCTGGCCGAAGACCGTCTGGTGCAGCGCATGAACACGGAGATTCCGGCGATGCTGGACAAATATGTTTCCAAAAAAGTGGCGGATATGAAGCACTGATAAGCGGATTGTAAGAGAAAGCCCAGGCACCCGCGGCGCGGCCAGTCGCTTGCGGAAGATTCGTGGATTCCCACCCGTGCGGCAAAGAACGCCGCATGGATGGAGCTTCCAGCACGTTGTTAACATTTGAGATGAAAACGCTCTAGGACTTGAAACCGAGCCTGCGCAGAAAGGCAGGTTTTTCCAGATCTTGCTGGGCCGCGTCGTCGCTCTCGCGAAAGAGCGTGGCCGCGGGGTTTGCGCGATTCTCATCGAGCGGCGCGGAACCGCGGCTGCTGGTAAACTCTGGCGCGTAATCCCTGGGAAGCGGCGTATAGGCTGGCTCTTCACTCAGTTCGGCAAACTTGGGCCGAGCCGGCGCTGCCACTAATTCCATCTCATCGGCTTCATAAGCAGCGGGCGCCTCGTAGGAAGCCGGCGGGTCATAGCTAGCCGCGGGAGCGAGTTGCTCAGCGGTCAAGGCTTGCGCCGCGTAGGGCTCGACCGCCTCGACCGGCGTGGCTGCTTCGTCTTTATCAGCCGGTCTCAAGGGCAGAGAAGCCGAGAAAAAGTTTGACTCGTCTCGTTGATCCTGCGCCGCAAACACTTGCTCTTTTTCATCTTCTTCTTGCGAGAAAAAGCGCGGCGGGGCAGCCGGCGTCGCGTGAGCTATTGGGTGCGGCCAGTCTTCCTCGGCTGTCACCGGAATGGGTATCAGAGAAATAGTTGGAATCGGCGCAGTGGTGGCGGAGAGGGAACCGGCGGGCTCTTCGTCGGGATTCAACATGCGCTGGCGGCGCTCCGGCATCTGTCCGCGAAAGCCGGTGGCAATGACGGTGATTTTGACATCTTCGCCCATCTGCTCGTCCAGCACAGCGCCAAAGATGATGTTTGCGTCCTCGTGCGCTGCGGATTGAATCAGCGATGAAGCGGCATTGACCTCGGACAATTTAAGCGTGCTCGAACCGGTGATGTTGATCAGGATTCCCCGCGCGCCGTCGATTGCGCCAGCTTCAAGCAGCGGCGATGCCATGGCCGCCTGGGCCGCCTCGATGGCGCGATTCTCGCCCGAGCGGACCGCCGTGCCCATGACCGCGTGACCCATGCCGGCCATGGTGGTCTTCACGTCGGCAAAGTCGCGATTGATGATGCCGGGGATGGTGATGATGTCGCTGATGCCTTGCACGCCCTGGCGCAGCACGTCGTCGGCAATGCGGAAGCTCTCAAAGAAGCCCGCGTCCCTGGCCACGGCCAACAGTTTTTCGTTGGGAATGACGATCATCGTGTCCACGTTTTCCAGCAGCTCATTCAGTCCGCGCTCGGCCTGGCGCTGGCGGCGCTTGCCTTCAAAGCCAAAAGGGCAAGTGACCACGGCGACGGTGAGAATGCCGAGTTCGCTGGCCAGCGACGCGATCACGGGTGCGGCCCCGGTGCCCGTGCCGCCGCCCAGGCCAGCCGTCACAAAGACCATGTCCGCGCCTTCCAACGCCTCGATGATCTTCTCGGAATCTTCCAGAGCGGCGCGGCGGCCCACATCGGGATTGGCGCCAGCGCCCAGGCCGGAGGTGAGCCGAACGCCGAGCTGAAGTTTCACTGGCGCCTGCGAATTCTTCAGCGCTTGCACGTCGGTGTTGGCGGCGATGAACTCCACGCCTTCCATGTGGGCCTGGATCATGCGATTGACGGCGTTGCCGCCGCCGCCGCCCACGCCGATCACCTTGATGCGGGCTCCGCGCACGGTTTCTTCGTGATACTGAATGCGCATTCCGCCGGCTTCATTCCTCGACTGTTCCATTTGGGCTCCGCCTCCTGAGTTTATGTCTGTTAATAGCTGGCCGCAAACAGAGCGCGCAGCTTGGAGCGCAGCGTATTGCTTTCAGCCACGCGGTTTACTTTGGTTCGGTGAGTATAAAGCAACATGCCAATGGCCGCTGAAAAACTGGGATGCACCAGCTCGCCGGGCATCCGCGAAAGGCGCACGGGCATTCCTGTGCGGGCATGCACCAGCAACTGGCTCTCGGCGGTGTAGAGCATTCCGGGCAGCATCGCTCCGCCACCGGTTACTACGCAGCCCGCGCCCAGCGATTCCAGCACATGACCGTCGCGCAGGCTTTCCTTGACGTAGTACAGCAGTTCGCAGGCGCGCGGTTCCAGAATCTCCGCCATCTTGCGCAGGCGCAGCATCTGGGGATGCGGGTTGGCAATCTCGATCTCCGCGTCCTGACGCACATCCGTCACTACTGCATTGCCATACTGCCGCTTCAGTTGCTCGGCCATCGCGACAGGCATCTCCAGGCCGATCGCCAGATCGTTGGTAAAATGCTGCCCACCGATGGCAACCGACGCGGTATGCACCACAGCGCCCTCGTGAAAAACCACCAGATCGGTGGAGTGGCAGCCAATGTCGATCAGACAAACGCCCAATTCGCGTTCGTCGGCTGAGAGCGTGGCCTCGGCGGAGGCAATCGACTCCAGCACCGCTTCGGTTACTTCAAAGCCGGCCCGGTTGGCGCAGGTCACCGTGCTCTGCAGCGCGCTGCCTGAGCAGGTGGCAATGTGCAGATCCACCTCCAGCTTTTTGCCGATCATGCCAACCGGATCGAAGATACCCGGCTGATCGTCGAGAATGAACTGGCGCGGAAGCAGATGCAGAACCTCGCGATCGGCAGGCCGTTCCACGGCGCGCGCGCGCTCCACGGCCGCGCGCACGCTCTCCCGGTCGATCTCGCGCATGCGGCCGCCCAGTTCCACGCCTCCGCTGCTATTCACGCCACGCACATGCGGCCCGCCCACACCCACCACGCACTCATCGATATTGATGCGCGCCACGTACTCGGCCTGGTCGCATGCAGCTTTCACGGCCCGCGCGGCAGGGTTCAGATCGGCGATCAGCCCCTTGCGCATTCCCGCAGATTCGGCGATTCCGTGCCCGCAGTAGCGCAGCGCGCCATCGTAGATCTCCGCCGCCAGCACGCGCGTGCAACTGCTGCCGATGTCCAGCACCACGATCAGATTGTCAGAATTCTGGCTCATCGCATTCACTGACCTAACCCGGCGGATGTGGCCGAAAAGTTGGTTGGGGCGTCTTTGTGTTTGACCGCGTTCAATACGGCGGTTTTGGCCGCGGCGCGCTTTTTGCCGGCCAGTGTCTCTCGGGCCTTGGCGGCGGAAGCCTTCTGAGCTTTCACCTTTGCCTGCGACGAGGCCTTCTTCTGCGCGGCTATTTTCTTTTGCGCCGTGGATTTTCTCTGTGCCGCTGAAGTTCCGGCGCTGGCCTTCACGGGCTTTGCTTTTGCGAGAGCCGCTGAATTTTGCGCCGGAGCTTTGGTCTTTGATCCGGAAGAATCAGCCGGGGGATTCGCAATTGCCGAAGAAGCCGGGACGGAGGTCGGCGGGGCATTAGCGCCGGAGGCACTGCTTCCGCCCGCATTCTGTCCACCTCCAGTTGCGGAACTCGGGGCCGCCGAATTCGTGTCTCCCTGCTCCTCGGCCGCAGCCTGCGCCACATCCGAGCCGGCGGACATCTCCAGAACCACGTGCTGCTCATAGCGCAGATCCACAGCCGCCAGCTTGGGATACTGTGCCCGCCACTCATTGATGTGCGCCTTATACCGCTGGTAGCGCTCCAGGAAATGGTCCTCGCCAAAGTGCGCCAGAATATCCGTGCCCTGCTCGGGCAGCAGCACCCGCGCATCGGCGGGATTCATCAGATCGATCTCGGAAATCTGCTCGGAGATGCGCTGCCCGTTTGCATCCAGCTCAGCCAACAGGCGCTGATAAACCGCCATGCGAGCCTTGCGCGCCGCGGGCGCGTCCTGCGCATTGATGCCTGTGACTACCGGGAACGAATAATGCCGCTGCGCCATCATCGCGGCAGGCATGGTCAGCAGAACGCCGTTTGCGTCAACCAATCCAATCTGTTGCCCTTGGCGCACAAAGGCCACCGGTTGCCGCTCCACCACCGACACGCGAATCTGGTCCGGCAGCAGGCGCATCACCGTCGCCCGCTCAATCCAGGGAATTTCTTCCAATTGCTTGCGCCGCTCGCCGAGGGGGACAAAGAAAATATTGCGCCCTATGTCTTCGCCAAAGACCGGTAGCATCTCGGCTCGGCTCACCTCGGTCAGTCCGCTGGCTTCAATGTTGCTTGTCCCGGCAATGCGGTAGCGGTTGTCGCGATCAATGTAATTCTTGAGCAAATAAGCCGAAGTGCTCAATCCGCCAACCACTATCAGCGCTGAAAGCAGCAGAGCCGTGCGCCCCAGCGAGCTTGCCGGACGCCACCATGGATTGCGCCGCTGCCCAAGCCGAGGCCCGCTGAAGCGCGGCCCGTCGTCGCGCTCATCCTCCTGCCGGTCCATTTGGCGGTCCTTGCGCGTGCGCGCTTCGTCCAGGCGCACAGAATTGCCGCCGTCTTCAAAGCCGATCTCGTCGCGCAAATCAGGCGGTTCGACAGCCTGCGCGCGCCCTTTCAGGGGCACAGCCTGCCTGGCACGCCGAACGCGAGGCTCCGCGGGCGGTTCATCCTCCCAAATCAGAGGCCGGGTTGTGGTGTTGCTTGGATTAGTCACGCCTGAGCAAGGTCGTGAGAGTCGCCAGCATTAACTATAGCCCGCGAGCGCAAGCCTTTTTTCCGCAGTCTATGCAAAGGGAACCCGTAATGTTACGTGTGTCTCGATTTCAGACAGTTTGGTCCGTCTAAATTAGATTTTCGCAACCTCTCCAGGCCGCCAACCCGAGCATTGGTAGAATCGAAGCTATGACGCTGACTCGCCAGCAGGCAATCGACCACTTCCACTCCCCTGACCTGATCGGTCTGGGCTTCGAGGCTGACGCCGTGCGCCGCCGCATCCACCCCGAGGCTGTCGTCACCTACATCATCGATCGCAACATCAACTACACCAACTTCTGCACGGAGTATTGCACCTTCTGCGCCTTCTACCGCCCGCTTACGGGCCCGCGCTCGGAAGAAGGCTACATCCTCGACTTCGAGACAATCTACGACAAGATCGCCGAAACTCTGGAGATGGGCGGGACTGGAGTGCTGATGCAGGGCGGCATCCATCCCGACCTCAAGATCGATTGGTTCGAGCGGCTTTTCAGCGGCATCAAGCAACGCTTCCCGCAGATCTGGCTGCACTGTTTGACGGCGTCTGAGGTTCTGGCAATTGCCAAGTATTCCGATCTGGGCTTGCGCGAGACGATCGTGCGGCTGCGCGACGCGGGCCTCGATTCGATCCCTGGCGGCGGCGCTGAGATTCTTGACGACGAGGTCCGTCATCGCATTGCGCGCATCAAATGCAATACCGAAGATTGGGTCAGCGTGCATCGCACCGCGCACCAGTTAGGAATGCGCACCACGGCGACGATGATGTTCGGCGTGGGCGAGAGCTTCGAGCAGCGCGTCAACCACTTCGAGGTTATCCGCCGTTTGCAGGAAGAGACCGGCGGCTTCACGGCCTTCATCCCGTGGAGCTTCCAGCCTGGCAACACCGCGCTAGGCGGCCGCGGCTGGGAAGAGGCGACTTCGGTCGAATATTTAAAGGTGCTGGCCATAGCACGCCTATATCTCGATGACATCGAGAACGTGCAGGCCAGTTGGGTAACTCAAGGATTGAAAGTATTAGAGTTAGGGCTGCATTTCGGCGGCAACGATGTCGGCTCTGTGATGCTGGAGGAAAACGTGGTCCGCGCCGCCGGCACATCGAATTGCACGACGGAAGAAGAGTTGCGGAGAATCATCCGCGACGCCGGCTTCAAGCCCGTCCAGCGGGATACGCTCTACCGAACAATGTTCTTGAACTGATGGCAATAGTACAAAATCACGCGTGGTCCGGCGACGAATCGAAACGCCTTTGCGACCTCGTATTCGAATCACTTCCCCGAGAATCAGATCCGAAACGGGAATACAGCAGCTATTGCAAAGGGACATTTCTCAAGCAAAAATCGGCAATGTTTTGGATAAAGCATACAAAACGCACAATTATTTTCTATCCTGTCTGCGAAGATACCCGTGAAATCACAGGCAGTATTCGAGAACTCCTGCCTTCGGGAGTTGCACTACGAGTTCGGCCTGTTCCGCGCAAAGCCATTGCGCTCAGTACCCCATTGTTCTTCAAGATTGAGGCAGACGCACAGGCTAAAAGCATGGGGCCGCTGCTTCAATATCTTATTGCTCAACGTTCAGATTCCTCTCTCCGCGCCGGGTATGTGAAAAGTGAGTTTTGGCGTCCGCCCTCAGAAACAGGGGATACAGAGGATTCTGTAGAAGAGGGAAACAGAACTACGGTTCTCGTTAATAGATATGAGCGTAAGGCCGGAAACCGCGAAGCGTGTATTCGAGCAAACGGAACATCTTGTGTTGTATGTGGATTCGATTTTCCTTCGGTGTTTGGCTCAATTGGGTATGGATCGAATGGGAAGGGCTACATTCACGTTCACCATCTGACAGCACTAGGGTCACTCAAAGGCAAGGCTCGAATGTTCAATCCGGCTAGAGATTTGGTTCCGGTCTGTCCCAACTGCCATGAGATGCTCCATCGAAAAGATCCTCCCTATACGATTGATGAACTCAAGGAGATTGCTGCCAGGGCAAGAGAAAGCGCGAATTCATGGGCTCATAGGTAGTCGAATCTCTGACGATTGTAGCTTTTATGCTACAATGATTCTTGTGATTGAACTCGTCCACTACAGGGAAGAGAATGGGCGACACCCGTTCAGAGAGTGGATGGCAACTCTTCGCGACGCTTTGGCGAAGGCTCGCATTAATGCCAGATTGCGCCAGATCGAATCCGGAAACGTGGGCGATGCAAAGCTGGTGGGCGAGGGTGTGACGGAGTTGCGCATCGATGTTGGTGCTGGATACCGAGTGTATTGCGGGCGGCACGGCCAACACTGGGTGATCCTTCTTTGCGGCGGAGACAAAAGCAGCCAAGCGAAGGATATAGCTCGAGCCAAGGCATCTTGGGCAGATTGGAAACGGAGGCAGCCATGAGAGAACTTGTCGGCGTCAGTTCTCACCACGAATGGGAAGTAAAGGAGTTGCGCAAGGATCGGGAGTTTGCTGTCGAGTACCTGAAAGCGGCCATGGAAGCCCTCGATAATCCCGACGAGCGCGCAGGCGGACTAATCATGCTGCGCGCCGTCGCCGAGGCATACGGCGGCCTGGGCGCGGTGGCGGCGCAGGCCGGCATCAATCGGGAGTCGCTCTATCGCGCGCTCTCGCCCAAGGGCAATCCAACACTCAAGACGCTGATTGCCGTGCTCAAAGCAGTAGGCTTGCGGCTCACTGTCACCCAGGCACAGCCGGCAAAGGTAACCAAGACCAAAGCAAAACGTCAATCTGTTGCTGCCTGACTGCCTTTTCCGGTTCATGCGGCTATCTCGCAACTCCATCGGTAACCAAGCCCGAAGATCGCCACATTGGTATACTATAGGTTGGCAAAGCTGATTTTTTGGGTGCCCCGGCCTCCGGGCTTTTGCGTCATTGCCCGCTTCTCCGAGGGAAGGAAGACCATGGGAACACAGCTCGAGTCCATCCACTCGCCCGCCGATCTGAAGCGTCTGAACTTTGCGCAGATGGCGGAACTGGCGGAAGAGATTCGCGAGTTCCTCGTCCAAACCCTCTCCAAGACCGGCGGTCATCTGGGCCCCAATCTCGGCGTTGTGGAACTGACGCTGGCGCTGCACACCGTCTTCTCCACCCCTGACGACAAGCTGCTTTTCGACGTGAGCCACCAGGCTTACATTCATAAAATCCTCACCGGGCGGCTTGACCGCATGGAGACGATTCGCCAGCCCGGCGGTCTCAACGGCTTCATGCTGCGCACCGAGAGCGAGCACGACTGCTACGGCGCGGGCCACGCAGGCACGGCCCTTTCCGCCGCGCTGGGAATGGCTGTGGCGCGCGATCTGGCCGGCGGCAAGGAGCACGTCATCGCCGTTGCCGGAGACGCGGCCTTCACCAAT
>JBEKDN010000056.1:0-19311 GCA_050014335.1 Occallatibacter sp.
GAGGGACTGGGGCGTGAGACGGCGCGGGTTGGAGATTGGTTGGCGGTCATTGGTGGGCCTGGTTCGATGCTGTTTCTATTGTGCTCCGGGGATGGGGAATTGTCGGCAAAGTTTGGGAAAGTTTGTTGGGGGTCAGGCGGCAGGGGTCAGGGGGCAGGGGTCAGGGGTCAGGGAAAAAGGCCCGAGGCTGAAGCGGGTGCTTTGCTGGGTGGGTTTCAGGAGCCTGAAGGCTCCCGCTCGCGCCGTCGGCCGCCATGCGGTGGGCCGTTCAAGCTTAAGCTTGGCACCGTCCCTACGGGACTCCGGCTCGATCACGGAGGGGACTCTTACCCCACGCCGAGGCGCGGGGCTAATAAACATTGCGCCTACGGCGCGGGACTCATAAACATTGCGCCTACGGCGCGGGTTACGGTGTCTTAGATCGGAAGTAAGAAACACTACCCGCGGAACAGGGGTCAGGGAACAGGGGTCAGGCGGCAGGGGTCAGGCGGCAGGGGTCAGGGAACAGGGGTCAGGCGGCAGGGGTCAGGGAACAGGGGTCAGGGAACAGGGGTCAGGGAATGGGGTCAGGAAGGACGCGGGTTGACGTTTGTGGATTCCCATCGATCCGAAAAACGTGCGTCTCCCATCCCGGTCCCCAAAAGCGAGGGACCGTGGGCACCCTCATCTTATGGATGAAAAGGTCATTGGGACCTCGGCCACCCGCCGAAGAAACTTCAATTTTCCAAGTTGCCATGTCGTCTCATCACTTCCTCAAGGGGGATTGCATGGCTGCGACCTTCGCGGATAGCCAGCAACTGCTCTTCCGCAATGCGAATGTCCTCCATATCCAATTCGCGTTCGATCTTCTCCTGAACGGCTTCAAGCAGCCAGCTATGACGCTTGGGGCGCCCAAGACGGCGGGCTACAAGGGCATCGATGATTTTCAGTTCTTCGGGCTGGAGCCGAATATTGACGGCGATTTCCTTGCGCTCCTGCTTGTTCTGGGAAGAACCTGAGCCCACATGGGCGAAGTTTTCTGCTTTGGCGGTGCTGCCTTTTCGGGATGCGCTTCCTGTCGCCATTTCCTAGTACCTCCTACAATTTCATACAGAACTGTATTAAATATGCTGTGGCCCCTCTCAAAGTCACGGTCTTACCGGGCAGGCAGGGCAATGGCAGAACCTTCGACTGCGCAGGTCGCAAAGGGCGCGACCTGCTGCGCTCAGGATGACAACGTTGCTGGTGGAATCAGGAAGCGGTCTGGGAGAGAGATTCACTTGCCGGCGGGAAGACGCGGAGGCGCTCTACGAGGCGGTCGGTGGAGGCTACTATTTCCATGCGCATGCCTACGGATTCGAGCATCAGGACTTCGCCGGGAAGGGGGATGCGGCCTTCTATCTCGCTGACGAGGCCGCCGAGGGTGGTGGCTTCATAGGCCTGGTCGAGATCGCTGAGGCCGGACTGCTCACCGAATAGGTCAGGCAACTGATCGACGGGAAAGCTGCCGGGGACGAGCCAGACGCCGCCGGGCTCGCGCTGCGGATCTTCAACTGGCGCATCTTCCTCGTGCTCGTCTTTGATGTTGCCGACGATCTGCTCGAGCAAATCCTCAATGGTGACGAGGCCGGCGACGCCGCCGTATTCATCAATGACGATGCGCATGTGCTGCTTTTCACGCTGCATTTCACGCAGCAACTCATAGCCGCGCTTGGTTTCAGGAACGAAGACGGCGGGATGCTGGATGCTGGCGACGGTGCGGGTGCGGGCTTCTTCGTCGGAAATCTGCAGCAGGTCATGGACGAAGGCGAGGCCGGTGACGTTGTCAATGGAGCCGGAGTAGACGGGGACGCGGGAGAAGTTGTGCTCGCGAAGGAGTTCGAGAAAGGCTTCAAGGGTGGTGGCGGCGGGGACGGCGAAGAGCTCGGGGCGGGGCGTCATTACCTCGCGAACGAGCTTGTCACCGAACTCGACGGCGGAACGGACGAGGTCGCGATCACTCTCTTCAAGGATGCCTTCTTCTTCGCCGGCCTCGAGCAGGGCCTCGACATCGACGGCGGCTTCTTCAGCGGGCGTGGCGGACTGCTCGGCGAGCGAGGCGACGGAAAAGAAGAAGCGGATGAGGACGGTGATGGGCGTCATGAGCCAGAGGAGCAGGCGGATGGGCCAGACGAGTGGCGCGGCCCAGCGGCCACTGGTTCGGTCAAAGAGAATGGAAGGAAAGATCTGGTTGCAGAAGACGACGACGAGCACGACGGCGAGGAAGGCTTGGACGATTTCAGCGGGGGTGGGACGTGCCAGGGGCACGCGATCGAAGAGCACCGCGCCGAATTCCAGGGCGATGATGCCGAGCGCGAGTTGCTGGAGGACCGCGGCGCAGAGGCCGGCGTGCGAACGGCTGAGGCCGATGTGCGGCTCGATGAGTTCTTCCCATGCGTCGAGGTTTTCTTCGATTTCGCGGGTGAGGATCTTGCCGAACTCGGCGTAGACGCGGCTGATGTACGAGGCCAGTGTGGCGATGGCCGCGAGCACAAGGATGATGAGGGGAAAGTATGGGGTCATGGCTTGGGCCCCTGATTGGAGAGTGGTTGTTTCCCACCCATCGCAGCGGACGCGATGGATGGGGCGCCCAGGGTTTTTGACTTCTCGATTTTTGCGGCGCGCTCGATCAAGCCTTGCGGAAGACGGAGGCGGGAGCGGAGGAGGCGCTCTCGGCGGGCCATCTGGCCTTGGTCGGCTTCGTGGTCGTGGCCGGCGAGATGGAGCAAGCCATGCAGGATGAGTACTTTCAGCTCGATGGAGAGGGAGTGGCCTTGTTGGACGGCCTGCTTGCGGGCAGTGGGAAGACTGATGGCCAGGTCGCCGGCGATCTCTTCAGCGCCGATGCCGGCGGCGGGAAAGGAGAGCACGTCGGTGGCTTTATTCTTGCCGCGGAATTGGCGGTTAAGCTTGCGGATGGCGGTGTCTGTGGTGAGCTGGACGGCGACTTCACCGCGCAGGCGGACGGCGGATTGCGCCAGGGTAAGAAAGCGGGCAAGGGTGCGAAGGGATGGAAGGCGGAGATTTTTTTGCGGCGTGGCGACAACCGCCTGCTTCGCAGTGGTTGCGGCCAGCGCGGGGTCGGGGTCCAGATCTGGGTCGAGAAGGATCATCTTGCTCGGGGCGGCTGGGTGCGCGGCTCCGGTAACTCTCATTCTACTCGGGCACCACCTGCGGTGGGGCAGGCGCTCGCCTCTCGCTCGCAGGAGATTCGGGGTATCCCAGGTCCCAAAGGCGGGACCTGGGGCAGTCGGCGGTTATTTGGCGTCGATACCGAAATCGTAGATGACGGAGGTGCCGCCTCCCGCAAGGCTTGCAGCGCTGGTGGAAGCAATGAAAGCATATTCGGCGGGTTTGAGGCTCACCGAGGGGGAGACCTTATAGACACCGCTCCGCACTCGCACGCTTTCAATCAGGGAGGTTTTCTTAGAATCATTGCCCATGCTGATGCCGCCGAATCCCGAGACTTTGGCCACGGCAGTCTCGCGGTGATCCTTTTTGACTTCGAGGGTGAGCAGGGAGAACTGCGAAGGGCTGGTGACCAGGCCGGCGCCGCCCAATCCTCCGTTTTCCGCAGTGGATGGGAAGTACATGTAAAAGACGGGCTTGTCCTCTACGGAGCGCACGGAGGCGTGAGGTCCCGGGATCTGCGCGGCCATAGATGCAGAGGCAAAGCCCCTGTGCATCTTCTCACTGCCCGCTCCAGCGCGATCGATGAATAGCATTTTCTGTTTTCCATCCGCCGATGTGGTCAGGAGATAAACGCCGGGATCATGGGGCGCGGCCGGGTCGTCCGGGTCAGGCGCGGCTGGAGCCGCAACGGCTGGGGCGGCGGCGGGCGCTGAGGCTTTGGCCACAATCGCGGCGACGACTTTGTCGCTTGCGCCCGCGGTTTTAAGGGCGATGATGCCATCGGCCGAGGTGTTATAGGCCCCAGCCGAGCCGTTAATGGTGGAAATAATCAGATCATCCGAGAGGCCAGCCTTGACCAGCTTGATGACGGAGTCGTTGTTGAGGGCTTGCTGGGCGATGAGCATGGGGCTGATTGCCAACAATGCAACTGCGAGAATGAGTTTGCGCACGAATCTTCTCCTTCCAATTCAAAACCGCCAAAACTATTCAAGAATGGCAAGAGAATCATCTACCTAAACCCTGGTCGTGCGCAAGAAGTTTACCGGCGGGAAAAGAATTGCGAAAGGCGATGATGCTCGAGGTCAACCTTGCTTTTCGACTTACTCATTGAGGCAGGGAATCCTGTTTTTCTTTTTAATCCATCCAGGCGTGAGGTATCTTTGGCGGGGTGTATGATTGCTGCATCAACATTCTACCAAGCTTTTCGGAGGAATATGTACGTGCAGAAGTTTCTGACGCCCTTGGTTCTGACATCTCTGCTTCTTGGGCAGGCATGTCCAACATTGTATGCGCAACAACCCAGTCAAACAGCTCCTGCGCAAAATCAACCCGCGGAGCTTCTTTTGTCGGAGGGAACGGATGTTCCTTTGCTTTTTGACGAGGATATTAGCTCCAAATCTTCGGCAGAAGGAGACGAAGTAACTTTTGTCCTGGCCGAGGATATCAAAGTTGGAGATGTGGTTGTGGTGAAGGCCGGCGCCAAGGCGCAGGGCGAAGTCACAAATGCCAAGAAGGCGGGCATGATGGGGAAGGCAGGAGAATTGAACGTCCGCCTAAACTACCTCAAAGTTGGTAGCGCCAAAATCAAGATTCGTGGAACCAAAGGGAAAGAAGGGGAAAGTGGCACTACTGGAGCCATTGTGCTCACCGTTCTCTTTGGGCCCATAGGGCTTATCAAGCACGGCAAAGATATCGACATCAAGAAGGGAACCGCTCTGAAGGCTTACGTATCAGACGACATCAAGTTGCCGGCGGCGATTTAGCCTCATCCATTCCCGGTCTATGAGATACACCATGCCGCTCGGGGGGAGCGTTGTCTCACCCGCACAGCATGGTGTTTTTCTTTCTATCGAAGGGGTCCGCTTGTGCTTTGGCAGGAATTGACAATAGGTCTTGCGCTTCTAAATGTTTCGCGTTACTCCATGTCATGATTGCAGGATTTCGGGATCTCGTTTGCTGAACAATAAGGTTGAATGAGGTGGTTTGCAAACAAAATCGGCAAGTTAGCGACCGCTGCGCGGCGATGGCGAGTTAGCTAGTTGGCGCTGGGGTTATTGACGCCGCCACTCGACGAGGCGAATTGGGCTGCTGCTGAGGAGCGGGACCGGCTGGAGTTCGTGCTGTGCCACCCATTCCGCAAAAGAAAACGCATATCCTTCGACTGCGTTCAGGAGCGGAATGGAAGGGGCGCCTAGCATTTGTGGCTGGTTGATTTTCAGACCCCAGTCGATGTGGTGCGCCGAGTTGCTCGGAATAACAGCCGGTTTTGTGTGGTGTTTTCAGACTCGGGAGCTGGTCCCTATCGGCCAACAACCAACACGGTGAAGCTGCCGGGGAGGATGGCGGGGCGGGGGTGGGGGTTGTCAGGCGTGGGCGCGGGACGGGGGCCGAAGCCGGCGGTGACGAGGTAGATGCGGTCGGTGGCGGAGTCGTAGGCCATGGTGCGCGCGCCGCGCTGGGTGGGCAGGTTCTGGAGAACGGGATAGCCGGGGTCGCTGGCGTCTACGACGGTGAGCGAGGCGGAGTCGGGGCTTGCGCCGCTTGCGCTCCATCCGCCTCCGTTGGATGAGAAGGCCAGCTTGCGGGTGGCGCTCCAGGCGGCGGCGTCGGGGCCATCGCCGATGACGGCAGAAGCGAGGGGCTTGCCGGTTTTGGCGTCGGTGACGGCCATTGTCTTGTTGTGGCAGACGCTGAAGAGGCGGCTGCCGCTGGGGTCGATGGCGAGACCGCTTGGGCCGTCGCAGCCGGTGAGTGGCCACAGGGCGGTGAGCATTTTCTGTTTGGCGTCCAAGCGGACGATTTCATTTTTATCTTCAATGTTGTCGTAGAGAGCGCCATGGCCGTCGACGGCGGCGAACTCGGGCTTGCCGGGGAGGGGGATGGTGGCGACGACTTTATTTTTTTTTGCGTCGATTACGGTGGCGTCGTTGCTGCGGCCATTGAAGGCCCAGACGGTGTGCGTTGCGGGCTCGAAGACGATGGCGTCGGGGTTGGCTCCGGCGGGGATGGTGGCGACGGTGGCGAGGGAGGCGCGGTCAAAGACGACGACCGCGTTGCCGCCGCCGTCGGAGATGTAGCCGAATTTGCCGGCGGTGTCGAGGGCGACGCCGTGAGTGCCATGGAGGCCGACGATGGAGCCGATGATCTTTCCCGACTGCGTATCGACGACATCGACGCGCGCGCCACGGGTGAGATAGAGGCGGTGGGCGTCGGGGTCGGCGAGGAGGTAATCCCATCCACCGTCGCCGCCGAGCTTCCAGGTATCGAGGACGCGATAGGGCTTTTGCGCGGCGAGATGCGCGGGGACGGCCAGGAAAGCGGCGGCGAGTAAAGCAGCGCAGAGTAGAAGGGCGTGGCGGCTGGGCATGGGAATCTCCTGTTCGGACAGGGGAAGGATAGCATTTTGGGATTGCGGGTGTTTGAATCGCCCAGCCATCTCCGTGCCCAATGCTTTACCCTCATAGAGGCTGTGTTGACCGCGGCATTGAGGGGCTTATCTTGCGCATCGTTCTCTCGAATATTGGAACTTATGGCGATACGAATCCGCTGATCGCTCTGGCATTGGAATTGAAGAGGCGCGGGCATACGCCGGTGATGGCGGTTCCGGCGGTGTATGAGCCGAAGATTCGACCGCTGGGGCTGGAGTTTCACGCGGTGCGGCCGGACATCGACCCGACCAATACGATTCTGGCGGAGATGATTTACGACATCAAGAACGGGACGGAGCGCGGGCTGCGGGAGTTTCTTTTTCCCGTGCTGCGGCAGACATACGACGATCTGCTGGATGCGGCGACGAAGCCCGAGCGCGCCGATCTGCTGCTGCTGGGCGAGTTGAACTATGCCGGGCCGCTGGTGGCCGAGATGACGGGGATTCCGTGGGCGAGTTATGTGCTTGCGCCGCTCTCGTTCTTTTCGGCCTTCGATCCGCCAGTGCTGCCGCCGTATCCGCGGCTGGCGCGGGCAGACAAGGTGGTTCCGGGCTTTGGGCGGGTGATCAAACGGGTGGCGCGGTTTGTGAGCCGCAAATGGCCGGAGCCGATATACGAACTGCGGCGCGAGCTGGGATTGGCGAAGGGGGCGAATCCACTCTTCGACGCCAAGCACTCGCCGAAGCTGGTGCTGGCGCTGTTTTCACGGGTGCTGGGAGTGGAGCAAAAGGACTGGCCGGCCAACACTTTGATTACCGGCTTCTGCTACTACGACGCGGACGCGGGCAACCAGGCGCTGCCGGCGAATCTGGAGAAGTTTATGGCCGCGGGCGACGCGCCGGTGGTGTTTACGCTGGGATCGGCGGCGGTGCTGGCGGCGGGCAAGTTCTACGAGTATTCGGCAAAGGCGGCGATACGGCTGGGGATTCGCGCGGTGCTGCTGATTGGAACCGACCCGCGAAATCAGTTGAAGACGAAGCTGCCGGAGTCGATTTGCGTGGCGGAGTATGCACCCTACTCGGCGCTCTTCAACCGGGCGGCGATGGTGGTGCACCAAGGCGGCGTGGGCACGGTGGCGCAATGCCTGCGCGCGGGCAAGCCGATGCTGATTATGCCGTTCAGCCACGATCAGCCGGACAACGGGCGGCGGATGCTGCGACTGAAGGTGGCGCGGGTGATCCAGCGCGGGCGCTATACGCCGTGGCGCGTGGCGCGGCGGCTGAAGGCGATGCTGGCCGAGCCGGTGCTCTTCAAGCGCGCTGAAAGCGTAGGCAAGCGGCTGGCGGGCGAGGATGGCGTGAAGACGGCTTGCGATGCGCTGGAGGAGCTTTATAGGAGCAGTGGGCAGTGAACAGTTTCAAGGGCGGGAACTGGAATAACCAACTGTGAGCTATTGGCTGTCGAGGTCAATTACTGCTTTTGCCTATGCCGAAGATTTTTTGGAGCAGGTTGCGGTGCTCGGCGGGGTGGTCGCAGGTCTCGGTTGGGGCGGTGCCGGCGAGGAAGGCGGCTTCAAAGCTATCGGGGCATGTGGCGTCGCTGAGCAGATTGCTGGCATTGTCGATGGCTTCGATCTCGACGCCTTCGGGCACGGAGAATTCATTGGTGTCAGAGTACTGCGGCAGTTGCACGGCGCGCTTCATGAACTCAGCCCAGATGGGCGCGGCGGCGCGCGCGCCTTCGATCTTGACGTCGGTGTAGTCGTCATTGCCGACCCAGACGACGCAGAGCAGGTTGGAGGTGAAGCCGGCAAACCAGGCGTCGTGGCTGGTTCCGGTTTTGCCAGCGGCGGGCGAGATGAAGCCCATGTTGCGCACCCCAGCACCGGTGCCCTGGCCGCGGAGAACATTCTGCATGAGGCTTAGAGTTAGATAAGCCACGCGCGGGTCGAGAATCTGCTTCGAGTTGGGCGAGTAATCGCTGATCACGTCGCCGGTTGGGGTGCGCACGCTGGCCAGCATCCAGGGGTCGAGATGGAGGCCCTTGTTGGCGAAGATGGTGTAAGCGCCGGCCATGTCGAGCGGCGTGGCGTCATAGGAGCCGATGGCCATGGAGGGCGTTCCCTGGGCGCTTTTGACGCCGGATTCGCGGGCCAGGGCGGCGACGCGGTCAAAGCCGACGAGAGAGGCGAGGCTGATGGTGGCGTTGTTGAGAGAGCGCATCAGGGCGAAGCGCGCCGTGACTTCGCCGTGGTATTCGCCTTCAAAATTCTTGGGCGTATATTCGTAAGGCGTGCCCTCGCCGTAGGTGGTTTGCTCGTCCTTCAACATGGTGAGAGGCGAGAAGAGCTTGGTCTGGCCGGGGAGCATGGCGCCTTCGATTGCGGTATTGAAGGCCGAAGCATAGACGAAGGGCTTGAAGATGGAGCCGGTGGGCCGCTTGGCCATGGCGTGATTCAACTGCGAAGTGCCGTAGCTGCGGCCGCCGACGAGCGCCAGCACCTGGCCAGTGTGCGGGTCAAGCGCCACCAGAGCGACCTGCGGATAGATGTAAGCTTCGCCGCGCTTCTTCTGGCGCGCATGCAGCTTGTCCACCTGTTCGTCGATCACGTGCACGGTGGACTCGACCGCATCTGTGGCCACGCGCTGCAACTCTGGATCGAGCGATGTGTAGATGCGCAGGCCTTCGTGATTGAAGTCGCGCTCACCCAGCTTTTGAATCAATTGATCGTGAACCAGGTCGACAAAATACGGCGCTTCATTGGCATCGACGCTCTGCTCAGTGAGCTTGAGCGGCTCGGCTTTGGCGGACTCGGCTTGCTCTTTGGTGATTGCGCCGGTTTCAACCATCGAATCGAGCACCAGGTTGCGCCGGTCTATTACCTGGTGGGGATGGCGAAAGGGATTGAAGTAACTGGGCCGCTGAATGATGCCGGCCAGCATGGCGTCCTCAGCCAGGTCAAGGTGGCGCACATCCTTGCCAAAGTACGTCTCGGCGGCCTCGCCAAAGCCGTCGATGGAAAAGCTGCCGCGCTGGCCGAGGTTGATCTGGTTGGCGTACATCTCAAAGATCTGCTGCTTGGTGAAGCGGTGTTCAAGCTGAAAGGTGATGACGATCTCGATGAGTTTGCGCTTGAAGCGCTTCTCCGGCGTAAGAAAAAAGCCGCGAGCCAATTGCATCGTCAGAGTAGACCCGCCCTGCTGCTTGCGGCCGGTGATCACCTCGCGAAAGATTGCATCGGTAAGACGCCAGTAATTGACGCCACCGTGCTCAAAGAAGCGGCGGTCTTCGATGGCCAGCACGGCCTGGACAAGCGTCTGCGGAATCTCATCGTACGCGAGCAGGCGGCGCTTGGCGCGGTTGGTGTCTTCACTGAGGCCGGTGATGAGTAGCGGCTCGAGCTCATAACTGGCGAGCGCCTCGCCATGGGCGTCGGTGATGGAATCGACTGTGCCGCCGCTGACGCGGATGGTTGCGCTGTCTTGAGTATGGAAGGACTGCGGGCCGGGGCGGACGGTGATGGTCTGGACGCCTTGTTTAAATGTTCCCAGCGGCGACTCTTGCGAAGCGCCATCGATGGTGTAGCCGGCCTGGATAAGTTCGTTGGCGATGAGCTTGACGGAAAGTTTTTGACCGGGCCTGACTTCTCGGGGCGCGGCGAAGATTTTGGCGGTGTTGGCGAAGATCGGCTGCTTGAGGCGGTCGTCCACAACATGCTGATACTTGACGTAGTAATAGCCGAAGACGCCGACAAAGAGCAGTAGAGCAGCGGAAATCGCCACCAATCCAGCCTGCATGAGCATCACGCCAATGGAACGCTTTGCCTCGGGCCTTGGAATTCTGATCTTCAACGCCATTGATGCTCCTTAAAGTGCAGCTTCTAGCTTTTAGCTCGTCCGTGCTGGAAAGGCTTCAATAAAGACTGATCCAATTTGAGTGGTCAGCAGAAAAGCTAAGAGCTAAAAGCTAATAGCGGCAAGCTGCCCCTACGCGCCGACCGTCCCCAACAACCGATCTTCTTCGACGCGCTCTTTCACTAGCGCGACGATTTCATGCAGCCCCACATCGACGCTGGTGGAAGTCGAGCGAGTGACTAACTCGACTTTGCCCTCGGCGGCCTTTTTGCCTACGTTGATGCGGTAGGGAATTCCGACCAGATCGGCGTCTTTGAATTTGACGCCGGCGCGCTCGTCGCGGTCATCAAGCAGCACATCGAGGCCGGCGGCTTCAAGTTCGGCGGCGAGCTTTTCACCGGTCTCGCGGAGCAGGGCGTCGGTCATATTGGTGACTGTGACAACGACCGTAAAGGGCGCGATAGAGGCCGGAAGCCAAAAGCCGTTTTTGTCATTGGATTGCTCGATGGCGGCGGTGAGAATGCGCTCGATGCCGATGCCGTAGCAGCCCATAATCGGCGTGACTTCCTTGCCGTTGGGGTCGAGAACGCGCGCGCCCATGGACTCGGTGTACTTGTCGCCGAGTTTGAAGATGTGGCCGATTTCGACGGCCTTGCCGACGACGAGCTTGCCCGCGCAGCCGTCCTTCGGGCAGGATTCGCCTTCGTTTACGGTGCGGATGTCGGCTGCGAGCGTCCATGAGAAATCGCGGCCAGGCGTGACGTTGCGCAGGTGGAAGTCGAGTTTGTTTGCGCCGGCGACAAGATTATTGCGGCCTTCGAGAGAATTATCGACTACGACAGAAAGGCCTTCACCGAGCGTCTTGGCCTCATGCTTGAGGCCTACAGGACCGAGGAAGCCGGCAGGCGCGTTGAAGAAATGCTGAAGCTCTTCGGCTTGCATTGTCCGCAGTTCCGCGGCACCGATTGCGCCGAGCAGCTTGGTTTCATTAACTTGATGGTCGCCACGCAGAAAGGCAGCGACGCCGTGCCATGTGTCGGATTTGTCTTTGGCGCCGCGTTTCAGCGCCATGTAGGCCACGCACTTGATATCAGAAGCTTCAGAGATATTGAAGAATGCCGCCACATCGGCGATGGCTCCGCAGCCGGGCGTATGCACCAACTCTGGCGCGCCGTCGCCGGTTGGCTCCATCTCAACAATTGCGTCGAGGCGGGAGATTGCTTTCTCTGTGTTGGCCGCGTAGCCGCAGACGGGGCAGCTTGCGATGAGGTCTTCGCCAGCGTCGGTGTAGCACATGAACTCCTGCGATTGCGAGCCGCCCATGGAGCCGGAGTCGGCCTCGACGGCGACGAATTTGAGTCCGCAGCGGGAGAAGATTTTGCGGTAGACGGCGTCGTGCAGGTCAAAGCTTTTATCGAGGCCAGCCTTGTCGATGTCGAAGGAGTAGGCATCCTTCATGGTGAATTGGCGCACGCGCAAGAGGCCCGACTTGGGGCGCGGCTCGTCGCGGAATTTGGTTTGAATCTGATACCAGATCTGCGGGAGTTGTTTATAGCTGCGCAGCTCGCCACGGGCGATGGTGGTCATGATCTCTTCATGGGTCATGCCTAGACAAAGTTCCGCGCCTTTGCGGTCTTTGAGGCGGAACATATTGTCGCCCATGCCGATCCAGCGGCCACTCTGTTCCCAGGGTTCCTTGGGCAAGAGGGCGGGCAGAAAAAACTCCTGGCCGATCTGGTCCATCTCTTGGCGCACAATGCCAATGATTTTGTTGATGGAACGCTGGCCGAGGAAGAGGTAGTTGTAGAGGCCCGCGCCGAGCTGGCGAATGTAGCCGGCGCGGATGAGAAAGCGGTGACTGGCCACTTCGGCGTCCGCCGGGGCCTCGCGAAGTGTGGGAATGAAGAGCTTTGACCAGCGTTGCATAGGGATGAGCGCGAGCTTTCTCGCCGGACGGGCCGGCGGCGGAGATTTTCCTGTTCTGACTATTCTAAATGGCGGCGGCTGGATTGATTCGGGCCGACGGCAGCGGGTCAGTTGGAAAAACCTTTCCCACAGGGGCTAAAGCTCGCGTTAAATTCGCGATGTTTCTGTACGGGCTAAAGCCCTTACCCTTTGAACTGACCCAGCACCCCGCCAACCGACGAAGGCACCCTCCAGATATAATGCGGGGATGGTAACTTGCGACTTTCAGGCGGGTCCTGCGGCATGAAAAACTTTCTGCGCCTGCTGCGCTACGGTCTGCCGTTCTGGTTTCAGTGGCTGCCGGGAGTGTTCTTGCTGGCGATGGTGGGCGCGCTGGAGTCGCTGCGGATCGTGCTCTTTGTGCCGATTCTGGGCGTGGTTTTGGATCCCCATAATCAATCGAACGAACTGAAGCTTTTTCCCATGGCGCCGGTGGGCTGGCAGTTCGATATTCATCGCTTTGTGCCTCCGCAACTGCACAATGCATGGACGGTGGTAGCGTTCGCGCTGATTGTCTCGACTGTACTGAAGGGGTTGTGCGACTATAGCGGAACTTATCTGGTGAACTACGCCGGCTTTGGCATGATTACCGACCTGCGCAATCACCTTTATGAGATCACGCTGCTGCGCTCGTCGAGCTTTTTTCACAAGCATCCGACGGGGAGCATTCTCTCTACGCTGATCAATGACGTGGACCGCGTGCAGAATGCGGTCAGTTCAGTATTGGGCGATTTCCTGCAGCAGTTCTTTACTTTTGTTTTCACCATGGCGGCGGTGATTGCTTTGGGCGGGCGGCTGAGTTGGGCGCTGCTGCTTTTTGTGCCGGTGATTATTACTTCATCGCGGCGCATTGGGCGCTCTGTGCGCACCCGCACGCGCACGGGCCAGGACAAGCTGGCCGAGATCCAGAATATTCTGCATGAGACGGTGACCGGCAACAGCATTGTGCGCGCGTTCAATACGGAGTTGTGGGAGATACTGCGCTTCAAGAATGCGGCCAAGCGTCTCTTCCGCGCCAACCTGCGCAGCGTGCGGATTCAATCCATCTCTTCGCCGCTGATGGATACGATTGGCGCGGTGGCGATTGCGCTGCTGCTATGGATTGGACGCAACGAAATTTTGCACGGGCGCATGACTTCGGCGGTCTTTATTACTTTTATTGTGGCGCTGTTCAAGCTTTACGATCCGGTGCGGAAATTTGCCTCGTTCTATAACAGCTTTCAACAGGCGATGGGCGCTTCGCTTTCGATCTTCAGCTTTTTTGACGCCGAGGATGACGTGAAAGAGAAGACGCGCGCGGTCACGCTGAAGGGCTTCAAAAGCTCGATTCGCTTTGAGAACGTGGGTTTCTCCTACTCGACCGATGAGGGCGAGCACCAGATTCTGCACAACGTCGATTTAGATGTGCAGGCCGGCGAGGTGCTGGCGCTGGTGGGCCCGAGCGGGGCGGGGAAATCGACGCTGGTCAATCTGATTCCACGCTTCTTCGATGTGACATCCGGGCGCATTCTGATCGATGGCCAAGATCTGCGCGAGCTGACTCTGGGTTCACTGCGGCGCAGAGTGGGCGAGGTAACGCAGGAGACGATTCTTTTCAACGACACGGTGCGCAATAACATAGCCTACGGCCAGCCGGAGGTTCATCTGGATCTGGTGGAAGAGGCCGCGCGCAATGCACTGGCGCACGAGTTTATCTTGCGCATGCCGCAGGGGTACGATACGGTGATTGGCGAGAAAGGCTTCCGGCTTAGTGGCGGCGAGAGGCAGCGGCTGGCGATTGCGCGGGCGATTCTGAAAAATGCGCCGGTGCTGATTCTCGACGAGGCTACGTCGTCGCTGGATGCGGAGAGCGAATCGCTGGTGCAGGCCGCGCTGGCCAACCTGATGCAGAACCGAACGGTGCTGGTGATTGCGCATCGGCTGGGGACGATTCGCAGGGCCAATCGCATTGCGGTGCTGGAAGACGGGCGGATCACGGCTATTGGACCCCATGAGGAGCTGCTGACGACTTCTCCGACGTATCAGCGGCTTTATCAATTGCAGTTTATGGATATGCCGGAAGGGCAGGGAACAGGGACTAGGGACTAGGGAACAGCCTATGCGTACGGGCTTTATCCCGTACATCAAGATGGCTTAACGACCGGGCTTTAGCCCCGAGGGAATTTGATGCGCCCAACGCGAGAAATCAATCGTAGCAACGAATTCGCCTACTTCGTCTCGACTCAGACAGCGGGCCGCAGATCTCTTTTCCGGGTTGAACGCTGGGCAAAGCTCATGTTATCCATCCTGAATCACTATGAGGGGACTGGCTACAAGCTTCATGCTTATGTAATCATGCCAGATCACTTGCATCTGCTCATCACCCCTTTGGAATCCGTCGAAAAATCGGTTCAACTGATTAAGGGTGGATTTTCTTTCAGAGCCAAACGGGAATTGCAGTGGAATGGTGAGATTTGGCAGCCGGGATTTACCGATCATCGCATCCGGGATGAAGAGGACTGGAAGCGGCATCTTGAGTACATTCGTCAAAATCCCATGGATGCAAGGCTGACTGAAGAACCTGTCCTCTATGAGTTCATCGGTTTTCCCAGCAGGGAATTCCCTCAGGGGCTAAAGCCCGCAGTTTTGGGCGCTGTTGTTGTACGGGCTGAAGCCCGTACCCTTCATCCTGAAGCCCGTACCCTTCATTCTGAAGCCCGTACCCTTCATCCTGAAGCCCGTACCCTTCATCCTGAAGCCCGTACCCTTCATTCTGAAGCCCGTACCCTTCATTCTGAAGCCCGTACCCTTCATTCTGAAGCCCGCTTTTATTCATCCAGCGTGGATCAGAAGGTTTAACCGCACTTTGAGGAAGAAGAGAATGCCGATTTATTCAATGACTGGATTTGCGCGGGTTTTAGTGCGCGTGGCGCTGCCCAATGAGGGGCAGCTCAGTTATACGCTGAGTTTGAAAAGCGTCAATCATCGCTTTCTGGATGTGCAGTTGCGGCTGCCTTCAGGCCTGGATGCGCTGGAGATGGAACTGCGCAAGGTATTGAAGGAGAGCTTGATTCGCGGGCATGTGGATCTGACGCTTTCCATCGATCGCACCAGCCAGCAAACGGCCGGCTACAACCGCGATTTGGTGAACGGCTACTTGGCTGCTTTTGCCGCGGCGCGCGAGGAGCACGGGCTGGCTGGCGAGCCCGACCTGAACGGGATTCTGCGCATGCCGGGCGCGTTGCAGAATGAGAACCGCTCGACGGGCGATGAAGATCAAGTCACGCTGACGGAGAGTGTGGCGCGCGAGATTGGGCCTCTGCTGGAGGAGTTGAAGCTGATGCGGGCGCGCGAGGGCGATGCGCTGGCGGCAATTCTGCGCGGCACGCTGGACCGGCTTGCCGAGGCTACCGAGGGCGTGTCGGCGATGCGCACGGAGGTGGAAGCGCGCTATCAGGCCAGGCTTGCGGAGCGGCTGGAGGCGGCTGTGGGGCCGGAGTTCAGTCGGCAGAGGCTGCTGGAAGAGGTTGCCGTGATGGTGGAGCGCAGCGATATTGCCGAGGAACTGGAGCGGATGACGACGCACATCGGCCACTTCCGCGAACTGCTGAAGGCTGGCGGCGAGCTGGGAAAGAAGCTTGACTTCCTGTTGCAGGAGATGAATCGCGAGGCAAATACGCTGCTGTCAAAGACGGGCGGCGCGGGCGGCAAGGGGACGCGCATTACCGAATTGGGATTGGCGATGAAAGCGGAGATTGAAAAGGCGCGGGAACAGATTCAGAACCTGGAGTAGCAGTTCTCAGTTTTGATTCAGAAGCGCATGCGACCCTGGACGATAGAATTTGCTCGACTTACTGCCTACGCGGCCGATAATTTTACTGGGAACTGAAATCTGACAACTGTCCGAAGGACATGATCATGGCAGGAATTTTGTTTATCATTTCGGCGCCGTCTGGGTCAGGCAAAAGCACGCTGGTCAATGAGGTGCGCAAGCAGTTGACGGGGATTGAGTTTTCTGTCTCCTGGACGACGCGACCGCCGCGCGGCAGTGAGCAGCACGGGCGCGAGTACAACTTTACGACTCGAGAAGAGTTTGAGCGGATGCTTGCCGAGGACCAGTTTCTGGAACACGCCGAGGTCTTTGGGAATTACTATGGCACGGCTCGGTCGTCGCTGGAGCAGGCGCGCGAAGAGGGTCACGATCTGGTGATGGACATCGATGTGCAGGGCGCGGAGCAAGTGCGGGTGAAGATGGCCGATGCGGTGAGCATCTTTGTGTTGCCTCCGAACCCCCAGGTATTGCGGACCCGACTGCGGAATCGCAGCCGCGCCGAGGGCGTAGTGGACGAGGCCGAGGTCTACCGGCGCTTGAGCTCGGCGCGCAAAGAGATTGAGAATTACAGCGAATACGGTTATATTCTGGTCAACGACATGCTGGACCGCGCGGTGGCGCAATTGGAGGCCATCGTGCAGGCGGAACGCTTCTATCGCAACGACGAACCGATCGCTTTCCGTTCGCGGCGGGTTTTGGAGATAGCCGCGGGCTGCCTGCAAACGAACTCCTATGAGCGGCTGAAACCCGTACTTGATGCATTCAAGATCGGGCAACCGGAAGGCCAGCAAGAGTTTGATTTTGGAGAGGATTCCGATGACGATTGAAACCGGCTTCGACTCGAATTACCGCAAGGTTCTGGTGGCCGCGCGCCGCGCCCGCCAGTTGCAGAGCGGCTCCCACGCTCTGATCTCAAGCCACTCCACCAAGCCGTGCAGGATTGCTCAGGAAGAAGTTGACGCCGGCAAGATCGCCTATGTTAAAGGCGATACGCCGATCGTCAAGCCGACGATCGACGGGCCGGCGGTTCCGATACTGGCTCATTAAGACAGATCCCGAAAATCCAGTGTCCTACCACGTAGAGCACATGACTGCGCTCGATTCTTGCCGCTCTCGTTTCCCGAATCACGGGATCCGCTCATAGGGTTGATATACAGGCTCCCAGACGTAAGCTCTCAGGCGCTCGCGGAGGGTTGCGTCGTCCACGGCTTCGGCTGCGCCGTCGGCGATGGCTTGCTTGGCTACGGCTTCAGCGACAACCAGACTGACTTTGCGGCAATCGGCGATAGGCGGCAGCAGCGGGGCTTCTGGGTCGGCAAGCGTGGGCGATAGGCTGGCCAGCGCCTTGGCCGAGGCCATGATCATGGCGTCGGAGACTCGGGTTGACCGCGAGACGAGAATGCCCAAGGCGAGACCGGGAAAGATGAACGAGTTGTTGACCTGAGAGATGCGCGTCAGTTTGCCGTTGACTTCAACGGGTTCAAAGGGACTGCCGGTACCGACCAGGGCGCGGCCATTGGTCCAGCGGAAGAGATCGGCGGGCACGGCCTCTGCTTTGGACGTGGGGTTGGAGAGCGGAAAGATGATGGGGCGCGCGGTGTGGCGGGCCATCTCGCGGACAATCTCTTCTGTAAAGGCTCCGGGCTGCGCGGAGACGCCGACGAGCACGGAGACGCCGGCGTTGCGGACTACATCCAATAACGAAATGGCGCATGTGCCGGAAGATGAGGGCGACAGCTTCCAGCCTTCGACGTCGGCCGGTTTGCGCAGCAGGGCGTCCTGACCGGGACGAATGCCCTGGCAGCCTTCGACGAGCAGGCCGTAGCGATTGAAGCAATAGATGCGCTGGCGGGCTTGCTGCTCGGTGAGTCCTTCTTCGATCATGCGGGCGATGAGCAGGTTGCCGATGCCGATGCCGGCCGAGCCGGAGCCGAACATGGCGATGGTCTGCTCTTTGAGCGGGCGGCCAGTGGCGCCGACGGCGGCCAGAAGCGTGCCGGTGGTGACGGCGGCAGTGCCTTGAATGTCGTCGTTGAAGGTGCAGAGGCGGTTGCGGTAGCGCTTGAGCAGAATGGCCGCATTGACGCCGGCGAAGTCCTCCCACTGGAGAAGGATGTTGGGCCAGCGCCGCTCGACGGCGGTGACGAACTCTTCAATGAACTCGTCGTACTCAGGGCCGCGGATGCGCTTGTGCTGCCAGCCGATGTAGATGGGATCGTTCAATCGCTCTTCGTTGTCGGTGCCGGCGTCGAGCAGAATGGGCAGGCAGTGCTCGGGAGGAATGCCGCCGAGCGCGGTGTAAAGGGCCATCTTGCCGATGGGAATGCCCATGCCGCCCGCGCCCTGATCGCCGAGGCCGAGAATGCGCTCTCCGTCGCTGACGACGATGCAGCGGACCTCGTCAAAGCGCGGGTCGGCGAGGATCTGTTCAATGTGATTTTTTTGGGGATAACTCAGGAAGAGGCCGCGCGGCCTGCGCCAGATCTCGCTGAAGCGCTGGCAGCCTTCGCCGACGGCAGGCGTGTAGACGATGGGGAGCAGCTCCTCGGTGTAATGCGCAATGAGCGAGTAGAAGAGTGTCTCGCAGTTGTCCTGCACGTCGCGCATGTTGCTGTACTTGAGAAAGCCGGTATCGCGGCCGTCGAGGACGCGCTTGCGGCGCTCGCGCTGATCTTCAAGGCTGCCGATGTGAGGCGGCAAGAGGCCATGCAGGCCGAAGGCGTCGCGCTCCTCTTCCGTAAAAGCGGTGCCTTTGTTGAGGCGGGAGTTCAGCAGCAGTTCGATGCCGTGAAGACGGGTTTGAACCACGCCGCCGTTTGCCTGGAAATCCTCACTCATTGCGGTTTTCTCCTGAAGGTTGGCTGGATGCCGGAGTTGCTTGCCGGAGTTGATTGCCCGACTTGGATATTTTTTTATGCTACGCCGCGAAGGATGGGATTCTTTGTTGTGGGCGTCACAGGTGGAGATGGCCTATTGCAGGCGATCGCATTTGAGGTTTGAGGAGGGATTCGATGGAACTGCGAAAACCGGCAAAAAAGCGAGTATTTTGTGCGAAAAGGGCGGGTTTTTGGGCCAAAAACGGGGCAAAATGGGCGGTTTGCAGTTACTGATTGGTAACGGGGGTGAAATTGCAAACTATTGATACTATGTTAGTTGGATTATT
>JBEKDN010000057.1:0-19275 GCA_050014335.1 Occallatibacter sp.
GAAGTGCTTCCCGGTTGCCGAGCCGATATTGCCGCTGATCTTGACGATGCCGATGAGGTTGGTATTTGCGTCGTCGAGGCCGAGAAAGTGATCGAATTCCGCCGTAACGCCATCGGGAAGAGAACTGCGCATCGACTCATTGAATTGCTTCTTGACCTCTTCCACATCGTTTTCAAGCGCAATCTGCCGCCAGTAGAGTGCACGCGGGCCAGTCATCACATAGCGAGCATTCCCTTTCACGTTACCTGCCTCGTCGATGTCGAGATCGGCAATGCGCTGCACCTTGGCATCCTTGAAGGTGATTCCTGGAGTCGTTGTGAAAATAGCGGTCTTATTTTGAAACAAGAAACCTGAGGCAAAGTCATGTTTCCAATGCAGGAATCCGAATGGGCACATCTTCTGGCCTGGATCTAGATAAATGTTCTTCCCAGCCAATTCGACTGCCACAATATCATCGTCGAACTGGCCGTCGGACAGGTAGTTTATATCAAAAATAGCGCGGTTGCGATTGACCACATAAGCTGGCGAGGCCTTGAGACCGGCGGCTGTTGCCAAGGAAGCAAAGAGGAGCGCAATTTCGTCGGACGAGCCGCTCTGCTGCTTCCACACATCCTCGGCCTTGGCAATATCTTTGAGCTTCTCTTTCTTTCGCTCCACCTCGGATTTCACCCGGCTGAAATCGGTGTTATCCAGTTTTTGGACGGCGGAATAGATCTTTCTTGCCTTTTGTTCGTCGCTATCGCCGGGCGCTACAATTTCGGCGGCAGCCTTCTTGATTGGGCCCGTTGGCTTGATAAAATTCTCGATCCAACCAGCCCAATGTTCGCGTGTATTTTTCCAAAACTCCGTGCCCGATTCTACTTCAGTTGCTGCGAAGAAATTCACGCGCCAACGAAGTGTGTTCAAAGGCGGCATCCAATCCTCGTTGGGTTCGGCCGGAATATCGTTGATGTCGAGGTTAAAACGATCTCCTCCGGCCTTTACGACCTTGGCATCGGAGGAGAGATGCGTTGTCCACATCAGATTTTGGTAACTGCCGCGGCGAAATGAATAATGCGCCTTATGAACAAAATACTCCCTCTACACATACCAATCCGGAAGGTAGGTCCACTCTTCGTCGCGGCGCAGAGTCACCCGATATTCCAAAATGCTTCCCACATCCACATCGGGCAATGTGAAGACAATCGAATTCTTCTGATAGCTTTTGGTCTTGACATCCATCATGTCGGATGGCTTGTCCTTCATGGGTGTCACACTTCCATCGGCATGAATGGTACGGCCTTCAACCGCCCCAATTTTATCGACACCGCGCTCGTACGGGATATTGACCGTCGCCAGCTCTTTGCCTTTTTCAGTAAGCACTTTAATGCGCTCGTAAATACTGGAGATGTGAGCCTGCGCATCGGCCGTCTCTTCGTAGTAAAGATATACCGCGGCAGCGCCCGGCGCCTTGGGATCCTCAGTCATCTTGAGTTCTTCTGGGGTGGGCTGCTGAAACTGCGCGCGCAGCAGCCCCGGCGGCGCCATGGCTACAAACAGAAGAGCGACAAAGACCCGCAAAAAAGACGCAGTGAAAGCACGGGGCACGAATTTCATCAGTTTCCTTTCACGTCCGAAGATGAAGTCAGCACCAGTTGCTGCTGATCGGCCGCGGCAATCTTCTGATAAAAGCCGCGCAGATCCTGATATTGGTCCTTCATCACAAAAGTAAACGCGCGGGCGAACTTGCGATTCACCGTGATCTGGCCGTGCGCCGGCAGCGTACTGATGCTGAAGTTTGCCTTGCCTGCCCACGGGATCTGCGCGTCCTGCGGAGTGCCTTCCACCTTCAAATTGTCGGGAAAATGATAGACCACATTGTCGTTGACTACTTCGCTATAGTGCATATCCACCGGTTCCTGGCGATTCGCCTCATCGACAAACGGACGCGGGTTGCGCGTATCGAAGAAGACGCCCGGCAGCAGAACGCGCTTGCCCGTCCCCGCGCCCAGCGTTCCCTTCGCATTGATAATTTCCACTAGATTCGCATCCGGATTATCGAGATTCGCAAAGTGGTCGATGCGCGCCTCCAGGCCCGCCGGAACAATCGTCTCAAGCCAACGATCGAACTGCCTCTTCACTTCGCTCTCGTCGTTCCTAAGCGCAATCTGCCGCCACTTCAGCGCCTCTTGCCCGATCATGGCAAAGCGCAGCGTTCCCTGCACGCCGCCCTGGCTGTCCAGCGTAAGATCGCCGCGCCGCGTCGTGTTGTTGTCCGTATAGGTCTGCGGCGGAGTGTTGTCGGTCGCATTCCCGTCGCTGCCTTCCATAAAGCCACTGGCATTGGAATGTTTCCAGCTCAGCAATTCGAAGGGGCACATCTTCTCGCCGGGATCGAGACGGATTTGCTCGCCATTGAGGCTCAGAACGATGATCGTATCTTCAAGCTGATCGAGGCTCATGTAAGTGCGATCGAAGATGTTTCTATCGCGGCTCGCAATCCTCATCGCTTTGGCGTCGAGTCCGGCTGCGCGGAGCATAGACAAATAGAGCAAAGAAATCTCGTTGCTGGAGCCGCTCTTCTGCTTCCAGATGTCTTCTGCTACTTTGGTTTGCTTGTTGTTGAACTGCTTTAATTCCGCATCGCTCTTCTTACGGGAAAAGTCGGTATTGTCGAGATACTGCACGGCTTTATAAAGCTTTTTCGCCTTGTCCAGATCGCTATCGCCAGATGCAATCAGGCCGGTTACCGCATCGTGAATACCTTGCGTGGGCGCAACAAAACGATTCACATCCTTTGTCCAGTACTTGATCTCAGAGGACCAAAAATCCTTGGTGCTTTCAGCAGCCAGCATATAGAAGAAGACTTTATAGCGCAGACTTTGAACCGGCGGCATCCAATCTTCTTCCGGTGTGGCGGGAATATCGCTGACATCCAAAGAAAAATGACCGCGCACATCCCGTTTCACGGCAACGCCGGCTGGAAGTACCTGCCACACGAACAATGTATTGATCGGATGGCCATTTTCGTCGAGGTAGTAATTGGCGAGGCCGTGCAGAAATTCCTTGGCGGGCGTGAAAGCATAGTGCGCATTGTGAATATAGTATGGCTTTTGAATCTCCCAAAATGGCGTGGAGGATGAGAAATCGTCGTAGCGGATTTTATAAAAATACTCCAGAATGCATCCCACTTCGACACTGGGCAATGTGAAGACCTTGCGGTTGATCTGCACTTCGCTGTTCTTGGTGCTTTCTTTCACGCCCAATAGATCTTCCGGTTTGCCGGTCAGCGGAACCACCGTTCCATCGGCGTGGATAGTGCGCGCCTTGATGTCTTCAACCCGCTGATCTTCCCGCATGCCAAATGGGAGTTTGTCGTCGTTGTTCATCGCGGCCGATCGCACATAGGGCAATTCGACTGTGGCTAACTCCTTGCCCTTTTCCGTGAGAACTTTGATGCGCGCATAAAAGCTGTGAAAATGCAGGTCATCGTCGGTAACCTCCTCTACATTGAGATAGACCGCGGCAGCACCGGGAGCCTTGGGGTCGGAGGTCATCTTGAGTTCTTCGCTGGTCGGCTGTTTGAACTGGGCGCGAACAAAAGCGGGTGAAAGAAGAAGGGAAACGAGAAGCAGATTGCGCGCGGTACCGAAGATTCGCATGGTTCTTCCTTTGCTTGGAGTAGATTAAAAGCCGGCCGTCAGGCGGTGGAATTGGTTGCAGCCATTCTACATCGGAGGGAAGGAGGCGTCGAGGAAGGCTCTCACAGCCTAAAAGAACTGGCCGCCTGGCAGGATGCAAGCAGCTTGGAGACTAAGGCAATGGGCAGGCCCACGACATTGAAGTAGCAGCCCTCGATGCGCGGAATCCATCGTGCCGCGCGCCCCTGGATGGCGTAGGCGCCGGCCTTGTCCATCGGCTCGCCGGTTGCAATGTAGCCGTCAATCTCTTCGTCCGTGAGCGTGAGGAAGGTGACGGCGGTTGCTTCGGCAACAGCTACCGTTTGCTCTGCGGTAACGACGGCGATGCCGGTAAGAACGCGATGCGTGCGCCCTGCGAGCAGCCGCAGCATCCGGGCCGCGTCGGTCGCATCCTCCGGTTTGCCGAGAATGTGGCCGTCCAGAGTGACGGTCGTGTCCGCGCCAAGCACCTGCGGTGCGGCAGACGCTCGCTTGTCGCTCGCAGCGGCATTTGTAATCTCGGCGAAGACGGCTTCGGCTTTCTCGCGCGCCAGGCGAGTGACATACGCGGCAGGATCTTCGTCCGCATAAGGCTCTTCGGGGATGTGCGCGGGGTGGACCTCAAATAAGAAGCCAGCCTGCGTAAGCAGTTCGCGGCGGCGTGGCGAGGCTGAAGCTAGAATCAGCATATAGAGATTATTGCAGGGGACGTAGGCAAGATGGATTAAGCAATTAAGCTGACCGCATTCGATTAGAGCGTAACCCCCGTCCGCATCCCGCCCGGCGTAGCCAGCCCCCAAGCCATTGCCGGCGTGTTGTGCGCCATTCCAAAGCGGCCATCTGGGCCAAGCAGAATAATGCCTCCGTGTCCGCCCAGACGATTGAAGAGATAATCGATGGCCTCCTGCGCCGCCACTTCCGGAGCCGTCCCGCTGGCCACTCGGTCGGTAGCCCACTTGCCAAGCACCAGTTTCATAATCGGCTCGCCCCAGCCGGTGAGCGAGACGGCGGCGGAGAGATTGTCGGCGTAACAGCCGCAGCCAATCAACGATGAATCGCCGACGCGGCCCGGCGTCTTGTTCAGTGTGCCGCCGGTGGAAGTGGCGGCGGCCAGATTTCCGTACGCGTCCAGAGCTACTGCGCCAACGGTGTCATGAGAATCGCAGCCCGGCGAAGACTCCTCATCAAAAACCGCGGCGGCGCGGATGTCCGGATCGGGCGGAATGGCGATTCCCGGCTCCTTGTCGTCGCGGAACTCGCCGCCGGCGAAGGAATCGTCGGCAAGTCCCGAAGCCAAGCGCGCCTGAGCCTGCGCCAGCCGCTCGCGTTCGCGGTCCAGAACCAGCTCGGAGTTTTCAATCAGCGTCATGCCGTGCGTGTGCACAAACTGCTCCGCGCCGGGTCCGACCAGATAGATGTGCGGGCTTCGCTCAAGCACCAGCCGGGCGGCCTGGATGGGATTGCGCAGCCTCTCCACGCAAGCCACGCCGCCGGCCTTCATGCGTCCGCCATCCATCACCAGCGCGTCCAGTTGCACACGGCCGTCCGAAGTGAGGAAGCTGCCCCGGCCCGCATCAAAGGCGGGATCGTCTTCGAGCACCGAGACCGCGGCTTCGACGGCGTCCAAGGCCGATCCGCCAAGAGAAAGAACCGCATAGCCAGTCTCCAGCGCATCGCGAACGCCAGCCTCGTGGGCAGCCGTGGCGTCTGGCGGAATGGCCCAGGCGCCGCCGTGAACCAGCAGAGTGGGAGCGTGGGTGGAGAAGGCCGTCATCGGATTATCGTAGTGCATTTTGCGCGGCAGAGGCGGCAGCGTCGCCCAGGAGGGCGTAATATTCCCCGTGAATAGCGTAAAATTCAAAGTTCATGCATGAACTTTCCATCGTTACAAGTATTGTCGAATCGGTGACTGAGTCGCTTGAGGCCTATCCGGGAGCGCGGGTGCTTGAGGTGCGGCTGCGCGTCGGCGCGCTGGCCTCCGTGGTGCGTGAATCTCTGGAGTTCTGTTACCCGATTGCCGCTGAGGGCACGCCGCTGGAGGGCTCGCGGCTAGTGGTGAATGTGCTGCCGGTCGTGATGCACTGCGCGCCCTGCGATCAAGACGTGGAACTGGAAGGCGTGCAGAGCTTTCGCTGCCCGCGCTGCGGGGAGCCATGCAGCGAGATGCGCCAGGGCCGCGAGATGGAAATCGAATCGATCGAGATTGACGAAGTCCCCAATAATGAAGTCAAAGCGGATGAGGTCGAGGAAAAAAATGACCACTAGAATCGTAGAGTTGCGGCGGGGAATCCTGAAAAAAAACGACGAACTGGCGGCCGGCCTGCGCGCAAGCTACATAGCAGCCGGCGTGTTGACGCTGAATTTGGTTTCAAGTCCTGGCACCGGCAAGACCGCCTTTCTTGAGCGGACCCTGCGCGAGTTGCGGGCGCGAGGCTCTCGTGTTGCCGCGCTGGTGGGCGACCTGGAGACCGACAACGATGCGCGCCGCCTGGCCGCCAGCGGCGCTCCTGTGCGGCAGATCAATACGCACGGCATCTGCCATCTGGACGCGGAGATGATCGGCCGGCACATCGACGGCTGGGAGGGTGTGGCGCTCAATCAGCTCGATTATCTGTTCATTGAGAATGTCGGCAACCTGGTTTGCCCGTCGAGCTATGACCTGGGCGAGGCGATCCGCGTGGCGCTGCTGAGCGTTACCGAGGGCGAAGACAAGCCGCTCAAGTACCCTACGCTCTTCAACTCCGCCGATGCCGCGGTAATTACGAAAATGGATATCGCCGAACCGTGCGGCTTCGATCGCGAGACGGCGCTCAACAACATCAACGAAATTCGTCCGGGGATACGGATCTTTGAGACCTCCGCCAAAACCGGCATGGGAATGGAAGAGTGGCTTGCCTATCTCGGCGAAGAACGGGTCGCGCGCGGAGGCTAACCAGGCTGGCCACTTGAGAAGAAAAATCTCCGCGCCGTCGGGGAACGGCATTACACTGGCGTTGTAACTCATGTAACACCATGCCCGTCGCCCAATTGACGCTGGAAATTCGCATTGAGCACGCACAGTCTCTCAAAGACCGGCGGCAGGTGGTTCGTTCTCTCAAGGACCAACTGCGTCAGGGCTTCAATATCTCGGTTGCCGAGCTCGATGAAGCCGTGACCTGGCAATCGGCGACCATTGGGGTGGTCGCCATCTCCCGCTCCCGCGACTATCTCCACGGCCTGATTGAAGAGGTGGAGCGTGCCGCCCATCGCATGACCCGCGAACTCGACGCCGAGCTCACAGACTCTTTCTGGGATTACATCGAGAGCTGAAGTTGCCGCGATTTACCGCGCGTCGGACTCGTCAATATTTTCTTCTTCGCCGGCTATGGAGATGCGCAGCGAACGCAGAAAGCTGAGATCGTTCTGCGTGAAGGGCCCTTCGGCGCTTGTCCCATCCGACAGCTCCGCATCCTCAGCAGCTTTTGTGACATCGTTGAGGCCGATGGTCGCTTCCAGCATGAGCAGCACGTCAAATCCGTGCTTGCGGATATCCTGAACCACGCCGGCAATCTGTTCGCTCTCGATCACCGATTCGTGGATGGCCTCGCCCAATTGCTGTATGAGTTCGCGCAGACGGGATGTCACGTGTACCTCCAAGGGCTGCGGCCGGCGCTTGCGACGCTGCGCAGGGAGCGGCGTAGGATTTCTCTACCTTACTGCGGTTACCGACAAGGAGCAACAGAGAAATGAAAAGAAGCCAAGAAAAGCGGCTCACCGAGCGGCGCTGTTACCATCATATCGAAATGAAGCCTGAGAGCGTGGGACGGGTGTTGGGGGTGGGATTGCGGGTCGCCGGGCGCATCGCCGGCGAGCGAATTGCCGCCAGCGCGCAGAATTCCGGAAGGCAGCAAGCGGCGGCTGCCGTTGCGGCTGGCGGTACTGCTGTGCAAGGAAAAGCTGGCAGGCCAACCGCGGGAGGATTGGCGCGAGGCGTGGGCGGTTTTCTCAAGCCCTTTCGCCGTATCGGCGGCATTCTGTGGCTGGAGGTGACAGGCGGCTTCTTTCTTCTGCCGGTAGTGGTCTTTGCGCCCACACTTTGGCGTGTGCGGAGGAGCTGGGCTGAAGGGCCGGATCACCGGCTCTTTCTGGCTACGGCTGGGGTGATGGCGGTCTTTCTCTACCTGAGCGTGAGTTCTTTCTGGCGCGCGCGGCGGCGGTGAGGCGGATGGCAACCCTTGCCAGGAGATGCTTTGCACCAACTCCGGTTTGACCCTGCCGCCTCACATCCCTATCGTGAAGAGAGTACGGCAGCAACGCCGAAAGGATTCTCATGCCTCCCCAGAATCAGACATTGCATCAGACATCGCCAGCCCCCGCTCCGCTCAAGAAGACTCCCCTCAACGCCGTCCACCGCGCGCTGCAGGCCAGGATGGTGGACTTCGGCGGATGGGATATGCCGGTCGAGTACCCATCGGCGGGCGGCGGCTTGATTGCCGAGCACCTCGCCGTGCGCAACAGCGTGGGTCTCTTCGACGTGAGCCACATGGGCGAAATACAGTTTCGCGGCCCCGGCGCGCTGGCCGCCGTGCAACACATCACCATGAACGATGTTTCGCGCCTCAGCGACGGCCAGGCACAGTATTCCGCGCTGTTGACGCCTGAAGGCGCCTTCGTCGACGACATTCTCGTACACCGGCTCAGCCAGAACGACTACCTGCTGGTGGTCAACGCCGGTACCAAAGACAAGGACTACGCGTGGATTCGCAAGCAGGTGGGCGGTTGGCCCGGCATTCACATCAGCGACTACTCCGACTACTATGCGCAGATCGCCGTGCAAGGTCCGCGCGCTTTGGAGACCCTGCAAAAGCTGACCAAAGTGGACCTGGCCGCGATCAAGAATTACTGGTTCAAATGGGGTGAGGTGGCCGGAGTGCCCAATGTGCTGATCGCCCGCAGCGGCTACACCGGCGAAGACGGATTCGAGATTTACCTGCCTGCCGACGTGCCGACCTCTGAAAAAATGTGGTCTGCGCTGCTCGATGCCGGCGCTGAGTTCGGCATTCGCCCCTGCGGACTGGGCGCGCGCAATACGCTGCGCCTTGAATCTGGCATGCCCCTCTATGGCCATGAGATATCGGACTCAATCAATGTCTTTGAAGCTGGCCATGAGCGCTGGCTCAAACTCGATAAGGGCGAATTCATTGGCCGCGAAGCGTTGCTGGCTGTTCAAGCCGATGGCGGACCCAAGCGCAAGCTGGTGGGGCTGGAGATGGTGGAGCGCGGCATTGCCCGCGACGAGTATCCGGTTTTCGATCTCGACGGCAAGGAGATCGGAATTGTCACATCCGGCTCACCAGCGCCCTTCCTCAAGACGAACATTGCCATCGCGCTTGTGCCCGCGGCGGTAGTTGCCGGCGGTCAGGATCTGCTGGTGCAGGTTCGCGCAAACCGTGTACGAGCCAGGCAGGTTCCTCTGCCCTTCTACAAGCGAGCCAAGAAATAATCAGTTCGCCGTGAGCGCGGCATCGGCAATGCAGTCCACGCTCGGCCACTGCGCCGTATCGTGAAAGAGCCGCACGCGAGTGCCGATCGGCCTCCAGGCGGCAATGGATTTTGGGCCATAGATGCTAATGAGTCGCGCGCCCGACGCGGCCGCCAGATGCCCCGGACCGGTATCGTTGGCCACAACGCTGCGCGCTAACTCGAAGAGCGCGCCATAGACTCCCAGGTCTACATCCGGCAGGCAAATCGCTCTTGAGGTCAATTCCACGGCGGCTGTCTCTTCGCCTGGGCCGGGGCAAATCACAACCGGGATGCCAGAGGCGTGCAGAGCCGAAGCCAGCTCTCCGAAACCTGGCCACACCTTGCGATTCTCGCGGTCGTCCGGGCCAGAGAACGGACAAAGGATCACAAAAGAGTCCGGCGCAATTCCGTGACCGGCCAGCAGTGCCAGTGCCTGTGCGCGCTGGCCGTCGCTCGCCGCCCAATCCAGCGATGCGGGAAATGGCGCTTCCGAGCCCAGAAAAGAGCCTGCCAAATGCCAGTACGATTCAGCGGCATGAGTAAACTGCGGCAGCCGATACGCCGCGCGAAGCAGCAGACTGCGTCCCTCGCGCGCATAGCCAGAAGGCGCAAAACCCGCCAGCCGCATCTCCAGCGCCGAGGCAAAGGAGTTTGTCATCAAGAGCGCAGGCCCGGCGGAATCGAGTCTCTGCCGCAGATCCCGCAGTTGCGCGGTTGCTTCCATGAGGCCGCCACGGCGCACCGTCACCGGCCAGCCAGTGCCCTCAAAAAGCGCCGGCGCCCATCGCTTTCCGTAAAGATGCGGTTCATAGCCCGCAGTCGCCAGACGGCGCAACGCCGGCAGCGAGAGCACCGCTTCGCCCACCCAGTTGCAAAGCCTCACCAGCAAAACGCCTCGGGACGGCGGAGCGCAAGCGGCAGGTTGGCGGTCGGCGGACATTTACTTCGAGTATAGCGGCGTGAAAACCAATACGATATCGAGGATTTGGTCTTCAGTGTCTTTACCAAACCGCCCGCGGATAGTGTTTGCGAATGGCTTCATCCGCCGTGATCAGCCAAGCAAAGCCGTTGGCCTTCGCATTGGCGACGATGAGGCGGTCGAAGGGATCGCGGGTCCATTTCTCGTCAAGAGCGGCGCTGGCGATGGTCGAGAACGGGAGATCGCAGAGGCTAAGATTGATTTCGTGATTGACCTTCTCCAGTAGATCCCGGGCGGAAAACTTCGTTTTCCCAAGTTCGTGCAGGTATTCGAGTTCCAGGTAGGCCATGGCGGAGAACAGTAATTCCGACCTACCAAGCAGGCTTTGTGCTTTGGAACTCAGACGACTCAGTTTTCCTGCGGCAAGCCAAAGGACAATGTGCATATCCAGATAGGCAATCAAAGGTTGGCCCAGTCTTTCTCCCACTCCGCTTCCATCTCGGCCAGCCACTCTGCCTTGAAGGCGGGATCATCCATGTTGAAGTTGGGGTCAACCATCACATCCATAGGCGTGATCCGGCTCAGGCGGCTGACGGGTGGACCTTCCGGGACAACCTTCAGCCTGCGCCCCTTATGCGTGAACCAGACCTCTTGTCCATCGAGCGCCTGATTGGCAAGCGTGAAGATTTCACGGCGAAATCGTGTAATCGGTACTTCCATGCGATCAGTGTATCATAGCGTACATAGAAAAGCGTACATATGTGTACGCATCGTCTTCCGATAGCCCCTGTGCAAGCCGCCCCACCAGCGCTTACAATTCTTGCAGAGAAAAATGGCTAAGAAGAAAGAGCAACTTTTCGAGGTTTCCTGCCCGGAGTGCGGGGCGATGCTGAAGATCGATGCGTCTACCGGACTGCTGGTGAGCCATACGCCCGCGCCGCGCAAGCGCATGTTTGAAGATCTGGAGACGGCGGCTCAGGCCATGCGCGTACAGGATGAGCGCAAGGAGTCGCTCTTCCGGCAGTCGGTGGAGGCGGAAAAAAACAAGGAAGACCTGTTCGAAAAGAAGTTTGCCGAAGCACTGCGCAAGGCCAAAGACGCGCCCGACGGCAAGCCATTGCGCGACTTCGATCTGGATTGATGGCCGCGCTAGGCCAACCAACACCGATAATTAGCCGCAGTTTCGGGTCTTTTTCTCGGCCTTGCGCATGGAACGCGATTTAGAGCGATACTGTATGCACCAGCCCTCAACCGCATCGAATGCGGTGCAGGCAAAAGGAGAAATGATGGTTGTCGTCCCCCTTTCCAAACCAGAAACCGAATTTCAAACTCAACCAGATGGCGCCGAGTGCGAATCGATGAATTGGGTCGGAGTTGCCGCCGGTGGAACCCTTGTGGCGGGCGGCCTGCTCTTCCTGATAGGCGAGCGCCGAGCCGGTCTGGTTGCCGCCGCCTCAGGCACCGCGCTGGCGCTGCTGGATCAGCCGGAGACGCTGCACTCCTGGTGGAATGCTCTTCCCGGATATATCGACCAAGTGCAGAATGTACTGGGCCAGGTGCAGGATACGGTCAATGAAGTTGCCGCCAAGCGCGAGGATCTACGGCGGATTCTGGCCCGGTAAGGGCAGTCTCCGCCGATCCTGAATCGCAGACATTGGCGATGACAGCTCTAGTTCTTTCGCTCTACAAGATACCGCGCCACAGCCTTCAAACCATCGGCCCGGTTTCCGAAAGGTTCTAGCGCGGCAAAGGCCTCTTCAATCAAGCGCGCTGCGTCGCGTTGACTTTGCTCGATGCCATAGACGGCCGGCCAGGTAGCTTTTTCCGTCGCTTGATCCTTGCCCGCCGTCTTGCCCAGGTGAGCCGAATCGACGGTCAGGTCCAGCACGTCATCCACAATTTGAAATGCCAGTCCCGCTTTGCTGCCGAAGAGCGTCAGCCGCGCTTCATCTTCCGGCCCCGCCCCGGCATAAACACCGCCAGCTACCACGCTCACCCGGATCAGCGCGCCGGTTTTGGCGCGGTGTATCGCATGCACCAGTTCTGGCGTAGGCTTTTGGTGTTCGCTTTCGATGTCCAGCACCTGGCCGCCGATCATGCCCTCGACCGTGCCTACGGCATTGGCAATCAAACCGATAATTCGCACTGTCGCGGCAGGGGGCGCATCGAGTCCGGCCAGTACCTCGAAGGCGCGAGTTTGCAGCGCGTCTCCGGCCAGGATCGCAATGGCTTCTCCAAAGGCCACATGGCAGGTAGGCTTGCCGCGGCGCAGATCATCGTTGTCCAGCGCCGGCAGGTCGTCATGGATAAGCGAATAGGTATGCAGCATCTCCAGAGCCGCGCCCAGGCGGGCGATCCCCGCCGGCAGCGTGCCTGCGATTGCGACCGCGGCCTGCTGCGCCAGCACCGGCCTTAGCCGCTTGCCTCCGGCAAAGACCGAGTGGCGCATGGCTCCGTGGATGGAAGCGGGCACAATCTGAGCGCTGGGCAGCAACGCTTCCAGAGAGCTATCGGTCAGCGCCGCTCCCTCTTGCAATAACGATTTCACATCGACATTCATCGCTTTTAGGATAACCGAGGCAGGGCGCGCTTTCTTTCCAGCAACCAAAGCCCTGTGAGCGCCAGCACAGCCAGCGCGCTCAACCAACGGCCGACGATCACATCTGCGGTAGTGGTCCAATCCACGGTCAGATCTACCTTTCCCTTCTGCACCTGCACAATCATCAGGCCATCGCCGCGCAAAGGAAGAGAAGCGACAGGCCCGTCATTCAGCCGCAACCGCCAAGCAGGGAAGGCGCGCAGCCGCAGAACCAGAAAGCCCGCGCGGCTCACGTCGGCCGTCAATCGCTTGTGCTCTGGCGATCCCGGCTGCCAACCGTAAGTCGCCAGGCAACTGCCCTGCGCGGCGCTCCAAACCGGAATGGTGTCATCTGGGTCCACGCTAGGCGGAACCACACCCAGAACGGTCGCGGGATCGCTCACCAGGCAGGCATCCGGCAGGCCGCTCGCGAGCAAGTAGTTATCCGCGCCAATCGGCTCATACTCACCGGTGCCAGAAAAGCCGTGGCCCGCGCGATACGTAGCCAACATTCCCGCCACAGAGTCTTGATCGTCGCAGCCTTGAAAAAAAGTGCTCCCGGCATAAGCGGTCATCGCAAGAAAAACTGCGCCGCAAGTTGCGGCAACGCCAACGCGCCGCCAATTCGATCTGCGGGGCCAGAGCGCCGCGGCAACAAAGATCGCCATCGGCGCCTCCAGAACCCCCAGCCAGCGCCAGGGAAACTGCAAAAAGCGGAGATCGGGAAGCAGATTCCATAGTGGCCGCGAAAATGAAAACTGAAGCAGCAGAACGGCTATGGGAATAATTGCCAGCGGAACCCACCAGCTTTGCTCCGCCGGCAAACGACCGCGCAGCCAGCACGCCAGCAGTCCTGCAAGCGCCAAACCAATCATCAGGACTGCGATGATGGAGGCCGTGTGCAGCACCTCGTCATGCAGCGCCAGCAACGGGTCGGCGTGCCGCGCGAAGAGCCAGTTGTTTTCCAGTGTCTGGCCGGGGTCTTCGGTGACCTGGTGAATGTCCACCCACCGCTGCTCCCAGGCCGCGGGAACTAGATAGACTGCCACCAGCGCAATTCCCAGTGTCACGCCCGCTGTAGTGCGCAGTACCGGCCTCCATGACCGCGCCATCAAGCCAGCGGTCAGCGCAACAGCGGCCAGTAGATAGCAGGCCATCACGCCGACAGTCGGATTTGAAAGCCATGCCCCAGCGACGGCCAGAGCCAGGGGAATCGTACCGTATTGTCCAAGTCTCCAGAATGTGTCCGCCGGAGCGCGCTCATTCCTGGGTGCCCCATCCATTTCGCGTCCGTTGTGGAATGGGTGGGAATGCATGACACCTTCTTCGCCTCGGATAAAACCACGTTCCCGCAGCGCGTAAAGCAGCACCAGCGGAATCCAGATCCCGCCGGCGAGTTCCGCAAAGGCCGTTCGCTCATAGGCCGTAAAAAGCGCATAGCCGGAAAAGAATGCCACGCAGCCAGCCAACGTAGCCGCGCCCTCGGTCAGCGCCTGACGCGCCAACGCCCGCGTCGCGAGGCCGGTTCCGGCAAGCAGCAGATAGGTCAGCGCAATCGGAACAAGTGTCCAAGGCAGCACCAATCCCAGCGCGGCGCCCAGCATCCACGTCAGCGGCGAGTAGAAAACAAAGCGAGGCTCCCCAGCGCCGTAGTTTGCATTCGCCGTCCAATGCGGATAGAGAATTCCATGCCGCCAACTGCTCACGCAATCCAGCCAGGAGACCAGATGGAAGTCGAAGTCATGCCCGCAAGATGGGCCATGTCTAAGCAGCGGCGTGATGGCGACCAAAGCCGCAAAAAGAATCACTGCCAGGCCAGAACCCTGATCCCCCTGATCCCTGTTCCCTGACCCCTGCTTCTTCATGGCAGCAACCGCAGCGTGTGCCGTGTCTGAGCAGCCACCGCTTTCTCACTGAAAGGCAGCGCAAAGCTCGTGCCGCTGTAATAATCCTCCCACTGGTCGCGGAAGTACAGCGAGTAGGGGTTGCCGCTCTCGCCCAGCACAATATTTTCCGTAGATCCGTCCACGTCGTTCCAATCCATCGTGAAGCGCTGCGAAGGCCCAAAGCCGCGCCCCACCTGTTTCACCGTAGTCGTATCTCCGCTGAGCGGCTGCGCGCCAGTCCCGGCCACGCGCCCCGCCAGCGGCAGCAACCAAGCCAGCGGATGCTCGATGTCGATCACGTGCCAACTGCCGTAACTCCAGCGCGCAATGTCACCGGGAGCCTTGCCGTTTTTCATTCCCTGGCGCACGGCGTCGGTAAGCAGAGCGTCCCAGTTTTTGTAACTCGCCGGAAGCCACTCCCCATTGCCGTGCATAATGATCTCTTCCTCGGCAAAGTTCGACTCCGACCAACTGTAGAAGGCCGCATCGTCGCCAAGTTTTGGTTTCAGTATCAGCGGCCAGAAGGCATACCGCGCCTGAGTAACAATCGACGCCGCGGCGGAATCCGTGGTGAGCTTGCCGTCCCAGGAGCGCATCAGGTCGGCAGCCTTCTTCAGCTTCTCGTCTGCGCCGGGAGTGTGGTCGATGGCGTAGGCAAATCGGTGGCCCAGTTCTTGATCGACTTCGCTGTAAATGTCATCCTGCAAGGCCAGCATGTCGGCGGGCTTAAGCTGGTCGCGGCCGTCCAGAGATTTGTAGATGCGCTCAATGCGGTACGGATCGACCCATTCGTGGGTGAGCGGAATCGGAGCATCATTGGCAGTGACTCGCGAATTTGCCGTGGCTAGAAATCCCGAGGGAGGGTCGAAGGCGTGCGGCATGAGGTCGAATGGAAGATAGCTTCCCGGAACAAGATTGGTTTCCGCCCACTCGTTTGTCCCAACGCGCGAATCCAAATTCTCGTGGTGAAACGGAACCAAGTTACCGAGGAATGGTATCGGCACCCGCCCAATCGCGTGATACCCAATATGCCCTTGATCGTCGCTGTAAACAATATTCTGCGTAGGCCAGCACCATGTCTCCAGCGCAGCAGAAAACTCCGTCCAATTCGATGCGACATTGAGTTGATATAGCGGCAGCTCATTCAACGCCGGATCGTAGATCGTCCACTTCAGCGCGAGAGGCCGCTTTTCCTTCTCCAGAATTGGATTCAGCAGCGGCCCATGCGCGGTTAGTTGCACATCGAGCTTCACATCTCTGCCGGCGCGGACTTTGATAAGTTCATGGTCCACAACCAGCGGCTTCCACTGCGTATCTAAATCCTGATAATTACCCTTGCCATCCAGCTTTTCCAGATACAAATCCTGCACATCGGCGTACAGCGCGGTAAATCCCCAAGCCACATGCTCGTTGTGCCCGGCAATCACATACGGCATTCCCGGCAGCGTGACGCCAGCCGCGTGAAAGCCCGGCGCTTTCAGATCCGCCATGTACCAGATATTCGGCTCGGTCAATTCCAGATGCATGTCGTTTGCCAGCAGCGGCTTTCCGCTGGCTGTATGCTTGCCCGCAATCACCCAGTTGTTCGATCCCGCCGCGCACCCTTCGCAGGCCGGCAGCCCAAGCAGCGCGCGGATTTCGCCTGGGGCTTCATCAGCTTGATCGGCGTGAGGCGGATGGAGATTCGTTGTCTCCCACCCATTTCGCAAAGGGCGCGAAATGGATGGGGCACCCAGCGGTGTTCGCGAATGGTCGAGGACATGCGGCGCAACCCGCGCCTGGCTGCGATCGTCGTCCTCATCGTCGTCATCGTCGTTGGCTGGAGCGGGCGCAACCTGCGGCTGGCTCAAGTCCACGCGCACGCCTGTGGGCGGATGGTCACGCCACGAGCCCACGGGATACAGCTCCGCCTCCAGCTTCGGATCATGCAGCCGCGCCGCCACATGGTCTCGCCCCAGCTTTGTGTACCAGTGCATGTCCAGCATCTCAGCCATCATCAATCCAACGCTCACCGAGTCCACGCCCGTCCACGGCTGCGGCTTGTAATGCAGCAGCCGGAACTCCGGCGGCAGAGTGTTCTCATGCTGCGCGATGTAGAGATTCACGCCGCGCGCGTAGGCCTCCATGCGGGCGCGCTCCTCGGTGGGCAGACGCGCGTAAACCCGCTCGGCCGTCACGCGAATCTGCAAGACCCGCTGCGCCTTGTCATGCCGCACCAGCGACGGCCCCATCACCTCGGCCAGCTCGCCGTTGGCGTTGCGCCGGAAGGCGTCCATCTGCCAGAGCCTGTCCTGCGCCGTCACATAGCCCTGCGCCAGAAAAAGGTCGTCCTGGCTGGCCGCCTCGATATGCGGCACGCCATGCTCATCGCGGCGCACCGTTACTGGCGCTGAAAGCCCCGTAACCCGCAGCTCTCCATCCAGTACCGGCAGCGCGGCCAACGCGGCGGAACGCAGCCATACCAGCCCCGCAACGGCAGAGACCAGCAGCAGCGCCAGCAGGCTTCCCGCGGTCCATAGCAATTTGCTCCGGCCGGCGCGCTTGCGGCCACGGCGTGAAGGCGAGACAATGGTTGCAGGTATTGAATCGATAATGTCTTTGTCAGGCATCGGCAGACTTCAGGATAACGCCGTGCACCCAAGCGGGCCCTGAGCTTGCTTTGACTCGGGGCCACTGCTGGCCGGTTAAAATGCCGATTGCTACCGGTATTGAAGGGTCGCATCGAAGACGAGGTGGCCGGAGAAGTATTTATGCACGAATTACAGATGCTGGTTCGTAATGTTTTGCTGGCGTTTCCTGCGATTGCGCTTGTATTGTTTTGCGGCTATCTGGTGAGAATCTGGAAGAAACTGCCGGATACTGTTGCGTCTCACTTTGACGGCGCGGGCGTTCCCGATGGATGGTCCGGCAAAGGTTTCTTTGTAGTCGTAACCCTGATTGCGACATTCGGGATCGGCGCTGGCATCTACGCCATGGCCGGAATGCACCAGAATCCTGTGCCGATTGGAATTCTTTACTTTGTTTTCTTCTTTACTTCCTCGATGTTTTGGTTAGCTTTGCGCGCGAATCTGCACGATGCTCCTCTGACCGCGATCAAAGTCTTGCCGGGAGCTCTTTGCGGACTGGTGACCGGCGTGCTTGCTGCCTGGTCTATGCGATGATTGAGTTCATTCAACCGGATCGTATTGCTCAAGGATCAACATAAAGTTGAACTGCTGATTTCTAACACCGTGCAATTCACAAATCGGAATGAACCCGCGAAAGGTTCTTATGCATTTTCTAGTTTTAGGCAAAGGCAAAACCGGCTCGATGGTCGCTGAAATCGCCGTTGAGCGCGGCCATTCCGTGCGATCGCTCGACATCGACGATAACCCGCGCGCCTCCGCTCTCACTGCGGCCAATCTTGCCGGCGTTGACGCGTGCATCGATTTCACCGCTCCCGAAGCGGCTGTCGAGAACATGCGCGCCGTGCTGACGGCGGGCTCGCGCATCGTCGTCGGCACCACTGGCTGGTATGCGCATCTGGACGAAATGCGGTCGCTGGCGCAAGCCCCCGGAGCCCTGCTCTACGGAACTAACTTTTCCATCGGCGTGCAAAAGCTCTTCCGCCTTACCGCCTCACTGGCTCAGCTTGACGGCTATAAATTCTCCATCGCCGAGACTCACCATCTGACCAAGCTCGACGCCCCATCCGGCACCGCCATCACCTTGCGCCAGATCGTTGAAGCCGAGCAAGCCAAGTTGGGAGCCCACGCCAAGGTCGAAATCACATCGCACCGCGCAGGCGACGCCAAAGGCGAGCACATCGTCACCGCCGTCAGCGATGTGGATACGCTCGAACTCCGCCATGAGATTCTCAGCCGCCGCTGCCTCGCAGAGGGCGCAGTGCGCGGAGCCGAGTGGCTGGCAAAAAACTCCGGCCCCAACGACTTCCGCGAAATCTTCGACCAGCTATAACCTGGAAGGACCGAAACTTGACCAGGCCGCCAAAGAGTGGAATCAAGTCTACAGAAAGGACTCTTTACGTCCTCTCTGTGGTAATATCTTCCTGTGAGTCGGAAAAGGCAGCCAACCCGCACCACAACGCTGCAGGAGCATCGGCTCAAAGGCAAGAGAAAAGGGGCGCTGCTCAAAGAACAAGTTTGGTTCGAGGGCGGAAAGGTAGTTGCTTACAGCCTGGCTTACATCAATTCTGAAGCGGTGTCCGGTAGACAATGGACGGGTGTTGGGCTACGACAACAGTCACGACTATCACCACCGGCACTTCATGGGAGAAGTGGAGGCCGTGAACTTTACCAATTACGCAGCCTTGGCTGAGAGGTTTATCGCGGAAGTTCACAATCTCTGGAGGATCGAAGATGAGTAGGAATAAAGTAACCATCGCAACGGGCGACGCCGAGGGGTTCTTCGATCGTGTGCGCAGTCACACCGCAAAGCTGGATCGCGGGGAAGTTATCTCCCCGAGTATTTCCATCACATTTGAAGATCCGCTGGAAATGTTGAACGTGCTGACCGCCGAGCGGGTTCGCCTGCTGCGGTGGGCCAAGACAGGTTCGCAACCTATTGCGGAATTGGCTTCCGGACTCAAGCGGGATGTGCGAGCGGTTAGCCGGGATGTCGTTCGGCTGGAGAAGGCTGGCCTGCTGCGCACCAGCTATCGCATCAATCCCGGACACGGCAGATACAAGGTTGTGGAACCGGTTGCCAGGAAATATAACCTGACCGCCAGCT
>JBEKDN010000058.1:0-19205 GCA_050014335.1 Occallatibacter sp.
TCGCCGACATTGGCTTCGACCTTGTGCTCGCGGCGCATGCGGTCCACCAGTATTTCCAGGTGCAATTCGCCCATGCCGCTGATAATCGTCTGTCCGGAGTCTTCGTCGGTCCGCACCTTGAAGGTAGGATCCTCGTCCGCCAACCGCGCCAGCGCCACACCCATCTTCTCTTGATCAGCCTTGGTCTTTGGCTCGATGGCCACCGAGATAACAGTGTCGGGAAAGGTAATTGCTCCCAGCGCAATCGCGTGATGCGGCGCGCAAAGCGTGTCGCCGGTCTTCAATTCCTTCAAGCCTACACAGGCGCAGATGTCGCCAGCCAGAACCTCGCTCACATCCTCGCGCTTGTTGGCGTGCATTTTCACCAGGCGGCCCACGCGCTCGGTCTTATTGGTGCGTGGATTCAGCACCGTGTCGCCCGTCTTGAGCGAGCCGGAATAGACGCGAATAAAAGCCAGTTTGCCAAAGGGATCGTTGATGATCTTGAAGGCCAAAGCAGCAAGAGGCTCGCTATCTTCTGGCTTGCGAAGAACAATCTTGTCAAGATGATGAGGATCGATTCCCTCGACCGGAGGCTTATCCAGCGGGCTGGGAAGGTAGTCGATCACCGCATCCAGCAGCGGCTGAATCCCTTTGTTTTTGAAAGCTGTTCCACACATCACCGGAAAGACCTTCAGGTCAATGGTAGCCTGACGAATGCCAGCCTTCAGCTCGGCAATCGTCGGCGTCTCGCCCTCAAGGAATTTTTCCAGCAGCACGTCGTCCGTCTCGGCGATCACTTCAATCAGTTGTAAGCGAAAAGCCTCAGCCTTCTTCTGCAACTCCGCGGGAATCGGCTCGATAGTAAACTCGGCGCCCATCGTCTCATCGTGCCAGACCACCGCCCGCATCTCGACCAGATCGATAACGCCTTTGAAATTCGCCTCCGCGCCGATGGGAATCTGCAACGCCACAGTGCGCGCGCCCAGGCGTTTGCGGATCATATCCATCACGTGCTCGAAGTCGGCGCCGTTCTTGTCCATCTTATTGACGAAGCAAATACGGGGAACCTTGTACTTATCGCCCTGCCGCCAGACCGTCTCGGACTGCGGCTGCACGCCGGACACCGAATCAAACAGCGCCACGGCGCTATCCAGCACGCGCAGGCTGCGCTCCACCTCGGCCGTAAAATCCACGTGACCAGGCGTATCGATAATATTGATGCGGTAATCTTTCCAGGTACAGGTCGTTGCGGCCGATGTAATCGTAATACCGCGCTCCTGCTCCTGCTCCATGTAATCCATGGTCGCCGTGCCTTCATGCACTTCGCCAATGCGGTGCGTGATGCCCGTATAAAACAGGATGCGCTCTGTCGCTGTCGTCTTTCCGGCGTCGATGTGCGCCATGATACCGATGTTCCGGCAACGATTCAGAGGTATAGTGCGAGCCACGGCAACTTCTTCCTTGCGGGCACTCATCGCCCGCCGTTAGATCTATCTGTTCAACTAAGTCCCTAAATCTCTTAGTCCCCGCAAACCTACCAGCGGTAGTGGGCAAAAGCCTTGTTGGCCTCGGCCATGCGGTGCACGTCTTCCTTCTTCTTCATCGCCGCGCCACGCCCATTTGCCGCATCCAGCAGCTCGTTGCCCAGCTTGTCGGTCATACCCTTTTCGCCGCGATTGCGGCCATAGGTAATCAGCCAGCGAATCGCCAGCGAGGTACGCCGGTCGGGATTAACCTCGATCGGCACCTGATAGTTGGCCCCACCCACGCGGCGCGTCTTCACCTCAAGCAGCGGCTTGCAATTCTCCACCGCCTTCTTGAAAAGCTTCAGAGCGTCGTCGCCGCCGCCCTTTTCCTCAAGGTTCTTCATCGCGTCATAGAAAATGCCCTGAGCCGTCGATTTCTTGCCGCCCCACATCATCGAGTTGACAAACTTGGTGACCAGCGTCGATCCGTAAACCGGATCTGGCGCCACTTCCCGCTTCGCTATGTGCCCTTTTCTTGGCATAATCCTCAAAACCCTCGCGCTTCCGCGCCGCTCTCACTGCCCAAGTCCGGGTTCAGAACTCCCTCCCGGAACCGTTATTACTTCTTGCCCTTCGCCGGAGCCGCTCCACCCTTGGCGCGCTTGGCGCCGTACTTTGACCGGCTCTGCTTGCGATTGGCAACGCCCACCGAATCCAGTGTGCCGCGCACCACGTGATAACGCACACCGGGCAGATCCTTCACACGGCCGCCGCGGATCAATACAATCGAATGCTCCTGCAAGTTATGGCCGATGCCGGGGATATAGGTGGTAACCTCAATCCCGTTCGTCAGCCTGACGCGGGCCACCTTGCGCAGCGCCGAGTTCGGCTTCTTGGGCGTCTGCGTGTAGACGCGGGTGCAAACGCCGCGCCGCTGCGGGGAGGCCTGCAGGGCCGGTGACGCCGTCTTGTACCGCGGGGCCGTGCGCCCCTTGCGAACCAACTGATTAAATGTAGGCAACCTGAAACTCCTTACCCAATCAAAAACCCTGCCAGCAACCTTCAATACCCACAAACGCGCACAGAACCCAAAGGCCTTCCGGTGCATAAGCGGGACGAAATACCGTCTCGCGCACACGGATGCTCCGTTTACTGCTTCGCGTCTGCCTTCGTTCCAATCTCAGACGAAAACCGGGACGGTGGCCGGGCGTTTCCCCGCAACCCGCGGACAAAGCCAACTCCGTTTCGCCGATTTCGGCTCGCATAGCCCTCCAAGGTGGAGAACGCGCGAGCGCCGTAGCGATGTATTCTGCACCCCATCGACGATGATCTGTCACTGGGGGCCCGGCCAGCCCTTTGCAAGAAAAGAGCAACTTCCGGGATTCTCTGGCCGGCCAACTGCGCCTGACCATTCGAGCAACTGGGCCAATTCCAGCCTGGCCGGGCCGCCCCTTCGCCTCCGCCGCTCAAGACACACGGCAAGGGACGTTCTTGCGGAACCTTTTAACAATAACAAGAATCCGGGGCGGGGTCAACTTTTTTTTCATCTTCGCGGCAAGCTTTATCTGCGACCGGCCTCAAAAGGCGCGGTTTACGGCTCGATGTATAGCCCGGCATCCTCCACAATCGACATGGTTCCGTTGGTCGGAGAAGAGAGCAGAGGAAAGCCTTGTTCAGTATTGGCAAACCAGATGACATTTGCGCCTGACGGCGCTGGAGCAATGAAGCCAGCCAGCCCTGAAAGGTCGGGTACGGTAATCGACGTCGCTCCATTTAGATAATTGGCCGTCGCCGATATCTGAATCGAATAGGCCGGGTAGATCTCGTTGACCGTTTTGGTCCCGTTCCCCCATTCGATATCGGCCTGCAGCACAACATCTGCCATGCCGGAAAACTTCGAGTAATCAATGTTGAATGTGGGCAAGACAGCAGGCGATGGGCCGGTATAGGCCCACGGCGCGGGCAGCGTGACAGCCGGCGGGTTATTGCTCGACATATCCATATGGACGCCAACATACTCGTTCCCGACGCCGTTCGCTCCCGCATCAAACCAGTAGTAGTCGCCGCTTTGGATTGTGCTTGAAGGAAAGGCTGTATATTGATTAGGTTGCGCTAAAAAGGGGGAGTTGAGCGACAATGCATTCCCGAGCTCGGCCGTTTCGTAAGCGATAAATGTATCTGAGGGTGAAAAGCCGGAGGGAATATTGCTGACAGTAAGCGTTTGAGTCGTTGTCTCATCGCTGGCCGTAAAAACAACCGGGCTGCCGCCGTTCAGGGTGCCGGGAATGGTCTGATCGCGAAGGATCTTCACGGCCAGGATGTTGAAGTTTGCATCATTCACGGTCACAAAGACATCGTATGTGCCAGTAATCATCTGCCCGCTCAAGTTCAGAGTGCCGCTGGACCATATCTGAGCAATGCTCGCCTGATTATCCCCTACGCCGTCAGTGGCAGTGACCGACGCCCCGCCTGAAATCGCGGACGCATCGACCTGGAGCGTCGCCGTGCCCGAGGTCTCATTCGACCCATTGTCATCGCAGTACCAGGAGAACGACGTGCCATCCTTCACGCTCGCATGGATCACATTCTCGTCGTTTACCGGCAAATCAGGTCTGGAAATTGGAGGGCAAACCCAGGCAATCGAGTAATTCGAAGTGCCGCTAGGCACGCTGATACTCACCTTGCCGGATGCCACCGTCGCCTGTGTAAACGCGCCCGTGCCAATCCGCGTAGCCACCGCTGTCGGCATGGCCCCGGTAAAGGTGTAAGTCACCGTGGTCGGGTTGCCACCCCCGCCGCCGCAATTACTGACGCACCCTCCCGTCGTACCGCTGTTGGAACTTCCCCCGCAACCCGCAAGGCACACCATGAACACAAGGCAAAATGAAACTCTGCAAAACGAAGTCAACATCTCACACTCTTTCCGCCGGCTGAGCCCGTGCGGGAACACAACCAGCACCGGCGAATCAAAGTTGAATACTGCCCTAAGATTCTTGCTGGCGGATTCGAGCCTGCGGCAGCCGAGTCACACGAATACTCTGACTCCGCTCCAGAAGCCCAGGCATCCGCCACTCCAAAACCGTTTCCCCGCGATAAAAATCAGTGGGTTGAAGCCAGCTTCCAGGCCCCGCCATCCAGCGCAAAGCTGGCTACGTGCTTGCTGCTTAGCCGGTTGCCCGGCCCATCGGCGATGATCTTCAAATCGTTCGGCACTCCATCCAGATTCACAAGCTCCATATAAGAGGCCGTTTTCGTCTCGTTCACATCGTCCTGCGGATCACTCACCACATGCGCCTTCAGATGGTTGGCCGCCACGGTAAACACGGAGATCGTGTAGTTCTTATCCCCTTCGTTCAGCGGATGCCACTGAATCACATCGCCCCCGCTCTTCAACTTGACCACCTTCTTGCCATCGGGCGTCAGCGTAAAGTCGGCCCAGTATTTATTCGGATAAAGTACCGTCCGTGTCCAGTATTTCGCAGTTGCGCCCCGCGCCATGCCGTCAAGGTTCACCATGATCTCGGTGCCTGTGGGCGGTGCCTGGTCATACTTCGCCTGGATCATAGCCTGCGCGTCAGCCTGTGTAAGCTCCGGCGCGGACTTGCAGCCTGTCAGCAGCAGTCCCGCCCCCAATAAACTCACCATTCCAAAAACTGCAATCTTCATTCGATTTTTCACTTTCCCTCCGTGCGATGTGCAAAAAGACTTCAATTTGCCTCGACTCGCCATTCTTCCCCAACCTTCTCCCAGCTGTCAATGGTAGCGCTCACACTCAATCGCCGCCTCATACGCATCGCTGCATCCATAGCAATTCCGCTCGCAATGCAACATACATCAAAAACCAGAAAAGAAAGCAACTTCAGCTCGCTTCAAGACACGGAACGCGCTGACTTGCTCAATTCCCAAGCCTGCATTCAGTCTTCCAAAATAAAATTGCCTTCGCCCCGCCCACTCTGCGATAGCATCAATCAACGGATTGGTTTCTTGGCCATTGGAAGCCGCACCATGCGCTTAGCTTTTGCCCTTCGCCGGTTCACCCCGATTGCCGCTCTTCTCTGCGCGGCATGGCTTTATGCGGCATTACTGCCCGCCACCGGCCGCGCCCAGACATTCGATCTCGACCGTGGACGTGAACCGCTCGTCTCGCTCGATGGCCCCTGGCGCTTTCATCCCGGAGACTCGCCAATCGATCCCGGCTCCCATACTCCGCTGTGGGCCTCACCCAGCTTCGTTGACTCCAACTGGCCGCTACTGCGGAGCGATAAGTCCTGGGATGCGCAAGGCTACCAGGGAATGAGCGGCTTCGGCTGGTATCGTTTTACCGTCCATATCCCCGCCGGCCCCACTGCCACCTCGCTCCTCCTCGCGCCCATCCTCACCGCTTTTGAAGTCTACATTGATGGCACTCGCGTCGGCGGCTCAGGCCAAATGCCGCCCGCGCTTGTCCCGTCCACTGAGATTCGCTTCCATCTATTCCCGCTCACCTTTGCAGGCAGCCCTAATCCGCGCACCGTCCAGGTCGCCATTCGCGTCTGGCATTGTCCCATGTGGGCAAGCTACGTCGGCGGCGGACCCTATCTTGGCGGCCACCTGGCAGGCGACCCCGCATTGCTTGCCGTCGAGCAGCAGCATCTGCAAATCGCCCGCAACGTCCGCTTCGTCGATGGCTATTCCTACAGCATCACCGCCGCACTCGTCGGACTCGCCATCCTTTGCCTTTTCCTCATCCGCCACGCGGAGATCGAATACCTTTGGTTCGCCCTCATCCTCCTCTCCCAGGCCGCCGACAACGCCCTAAACGTTGCCCAGTCCGTCTATTTCTTGCTTCCCATCCCCGTCAACGATCTGCTCGACGGCATCTTCACCGCCATCACCATCATCTCCGCGCTCTTCTTCTTCTCCCGCGTCCTCGGCGCTCACACCCGATGGAGCGGCCGCGCCGTTCTGATTCTCGCGGTCATCAGCCCGTTGGCTGTCATCTCTTATTTGCCTGGCTGGGCTTCTGTGCCAGCCGCCGGAGCCTTGCAGCTCGCCTGCCTGCTTCCCGCCGTGCTTTGGATTCTCACGCTCCTCGTTGTCTGGGCTCTCCGCGGCAACCTCGACGCCCGTCTGCTTCTACTGCCTACCTTTCTCGACTTCGGCTACTACCTCGCCGACAATCTCGCGATCGTTCTCAACCAGGCCGGATGGTTTTCATTCCCACATATTCTTGAACTTCCCCTGCCTCTGCCGCCTTTCACCATGCAGACCGGAATTCTTCTCCATCTGGTCTTTTTGCTCGCCATGGTGATCTTCCTCATCCTGCGTTTTACCCGCGCTCGCCGCCGTGAGGCCTTTCTCGCCGGCGAGTTTGAAGCCGCCCGTCAAATTCAGCAGCTTCTTCTTCCCGATGCATCAGATCAATGCCCGGGCTTTTCCGTCGAGTACATCTACCAGCCAGCCGAAGAACTCGGCGGCGATTTCTTTCAGCAAATCGGCGACGGCCATGGCGGCCTTTTGCTCGTCGTCGGCGACGTCAGCGGCAAAGGCCTTCCCGCCGCCATGCTGGTCTCCGTGCTGGTCGGCGCCATCCGTGCCGAGGCCGCCCACAGCGTCACTCCCGCCGCGCTGCTAGCCTCCCTCAATGACCGCATCATGGGCCGCTCCCAGGGCGGATTCACCACCTGCATGGCTGCCCACATCGATGCCGGAGGCCGCCTCACCCTGGCCAACGCCGGCCACCTCCCGCCCTATCTCAACGGAGAAGAACTCGGCATCCCCGGCTCTCTGCCTCTCGGTATCCTCGCTACGGCAACCTATCAATCCACCACCGCGCAGCTAGCCCCCGGCGACCGCCTCACCTTCGTCTCCGACGGCGTAGTAGAAGCCCAGTCCCCACTAAAATCCAGGTCCAAATCCAGCGCCCACTCTGCGGAACTCTTCGGCTTCGACCGCACACGCAACCTGAGCCTTCAACCCGCCGCCACCATAGCCCAAGCCGCCCAGTCCTTCGGCCAGCAAGACGACATCACCGTAGTCACCGTAGAGTTTTCCGGCATTGCTGTTGCACAGCAAATGGTTAAATAACAGCGCGTACTTTACAAGCACGAATAAACCGAATGAAGGCTATAAGCGTCAAGGCATGACTTCACGCTGCAAAAAAACTAGCTTCGGTGAAGGGTACGGGCTTTAGCCCGGACATCCATCATTCATTATCAACGCTGGGCTTTAGCCCCCGAGGTTTGCTTTCGGAAATCCCACATCAGAACAGGTTTTTTTGCAGCCTATTTAGGCGTACCTACTCAAATTAGGGATATGCCTTAATATAATCAGCGCGCTGTCTCGGCTTCCCCACCGACTGAACCATGACTGGAATCAGGACAGATAAGAATGTGAATGCTCTGCCACTCTTTGCCCCAATTGCTCGGCAATCATCGCGCCTCTGGCAAGCAACCCAAAAGCAATCCCGCCCAGCAATCCCAGCGGAGTCGCCTCACCAAACTTTGGCCAAGTTCGCCTGACTCTGGCGATAGTCTTCCCGGTCGATCCTGCTCCGCACTCCGAATTCCCAAGCAACGTCATCATCTAAGCCACCGGCAGCCCAGCTACTTCCGCAGCTTTGCCAAGGGGGCTTCGCCCTTCTTGTACTTCTCCACTGCCAGCAGGATTCTGCCTCGCGACACCAGATCGCGCACAGCTTTGGATAAATCGCTCTTCTCTTCCATCGTCATCGCGGAGAGGAATTCATAATTGTCCCGATCCATCCGGATGCTCATCGTCTTGGTCATGGCTCTTCCTCCAGCCGCAGCTTGGCTTCTTCGCTAACCCCATAAAAACTCAACCCCGCATCCCCCTGCTCCAGCAGCCGACTCCGTTTTAGCCGCCCATACCGCTCCTCCAGTCGCTCCTTGCGCCGGTGCTCGGCAATCACCACCGCGTCGGCTGCCAGCAACCCCGCCGCATTCCCGCCCAGCAGCCCCAGCGTAGCCGCATACTCTTCGCCCGCATCCCAAGGCGGGTCGAGAAACACAAGATCGTATCGTTCTGCCCCTGCCCCCGCAGCCCCAGCCCGCCGCAGAAACGCCCCCACCGCCATGGCATGAATCCCAAATCCCGCCCGCAGCTCCAGCCGCTCCAAATTCTCGCGCAGCACCTTCAGCGCAGCCGGAGCCCGCTCCACAAACTCCACCAGCGCCGCGCCACGGCTCAGAGCCTCAATACCCACCGCGCCCGATCCTGCATACAAATCCAGAAACCTCGCCCCTTCCATCCGCGGCGCAAGCACGTTGAAGAGCGTCTCGCGCAGCCGATCGCTTGTAGGCCGCGTAGCCATCCCCGGCGGAGCCACCAGCGCCCGCGAACCGAGCCGTCCTGCAATGATGCGCATAAGAATTCAGAATACGAGAAACGCCCGCCCATCCAGCCTGCGCAATCGCATTGAAAAATACAAGTGCCAAAAAAACCCTGCCACAACCCTGCCCAGCAACCATGCCAAATCGAGTGCCAGCCGCCGCTAACCCGCTAACTTGCTGACTTGCTAAATCGCCAACCGCGCAGCCGAGCCAACTCGCTGCATCTCTTTTTAACGCGCCACATTTTTATCGCGGATTTTTGCGGATAATTACCACCTGTTGGTAGATCCTATCAATAGGAAGAGAGATTCCGCCATGACCAAAAACTCGTTCTCAATCCGCAATCTGGCTCATCCCATCTTTCCAACCACACCCTTTTTCTCTATCCAGTTTCGCTGTTTCTTCTCCAAAAAATCCGCTACCCCCCACCCCCCCTACCCTGAAAAGCCAGTTTTGTGCATTAAGAATTCGAGTAACAAACTTAATATCTATAACTTGCATTTTATGACTATTTACCAATCAGTAACTGAGAACCGCCCATTTTGCCCGCTTTTTGGCCTCAAAAAACGTTCTTTCCATCCAAAATACTCGCTTTTTCACCAGTTTTCGCAGCCACTTCTGCCCATCTTGCTCGCACTCAAAACCTCTTCCAGAACCTTGAAGGCGCTCCATTGAATCTCGTGCTAAATCCTCAAATGCGATTGCAATGCCCATCCAACTCAACTTCTCCTGAAAACCAGTCGGACCCTCTACAATCAATCAGTATGCGAGGCTGGTCAATCCCGCTAGGTCGTTGGATGGGCGTCGAGATGCGCGTCCATCTTTTTTTCCCGCTGCTGATGCTCGTCTGCCTCGGCCTCAGTGCCTCGGATGGCATTCTGCGTGGCATCGGGCTTTTCTTCGTGCTTCTTGCCGCTGTCATCGTCCGAGAGACGGCGCGCTTATTGGTAGCCGCATGGTTCGGTCTGCGTCTTCGCGCCGTTCTGCTTCTGCCCATCGGCGGCCTCTATGCTTACGCTGACCCAGAAAGCCAGGAGAAATCCAGCCAGGGCAACGGCCAATTTGCCCTCTCGCTCGCTGGCCCCTTGGCCAACATCCTCACCGCGCTACTGCTCGCCGCCGCTTTTCTCGGTGCCAGCGGCAGCCTAAATCTCCTCTGTCAGCCCTGGATTTCCGCCGCATGGCTCATCCGCAGCATGGTTTGGATGCAAGCGGGCCTCGGTTTTTTGCACTTGCTGCCCGCTTACCCGCTCGATGGAGGCCGTCTCCTTCGCGGCAGCTTTGCCCGCAAGCACGGCTTCACGCCCGCCGGGCGCGCCGCCACTGGAATCGGCCAGGTTCTTGCACTGGCGGCAATGGTCGCCGGCATGTTGCTGCACAGTCCCTGGCTCATCATCGCTGGCTTTTTCATCATGATCGGCGCGCAGATTGAAGACCAGGGCGTCTTCTTCCAATCAGTCGTAGACACCGTACATATGCGCGAAGTCATGCTTACCGACTTCGCAACCCTCTCGCCCTCTGACACATTAGCCGACGCACTTATCCGCTGCGTTCACTCCCTGCAAGAAGATTTTCCCGTCGTTCGCGGCCCGCAACTGGTCGGCATTGTCAGCCGCCAGCGCATTGTCGACGCGCTTCGAAACGACGGCAACGGCTACGTCCAGGCGGTCATGTCCAAGGCCTTCCAGGTTGCGCGCCCAGACGACACGCTCGGAACCACCATCCGCCGCATCCAAACCGGCCACGGCCTCTCGCTCATTCCCATCACCGATAGCGGCCGCGTCGTCGGCATCGTCAGTGTTCAGAACTTGATGAGTTCCATGTCTCTGCTAGCCGAGCAGCGCCGCCTGGAGCGAGAGTTGGCCCGCGAGGAAGCCCGCTAGCCCGATGCCTGCTGACCCTGAATCTCCGCTCGCCCCCGGCCTCTACCTGGTAGCCACGCCCATCGGCAATCTCAGCGACATCACCCTCCGCGCTCTCGACATCCTCCGCCGCGTAGACCGTATCGCCTGCGAAGATACCCGCCAGACACAGAAGCTTCTCAACCATTTCCAGATCGTAACTCCGACCGTCAGTTGCCACCAGCACAACGAGCACCAGCGAGCCGCCGAATTGATCGAAGCTCTCAAATCGGGCGCACGCATCGCCGTTGTTTCCGACGCCGGAATGCCCGGTATCAGCGATCCCGGAGGAGCGCTCACCGCCCAAGCGATCGCCGCCGGCGTCGCGGTCATTCCCATCCCCGGCGCGAATGCCGCGCTCAGCGCGCTGGTCGCCTCTGGACTTTTCACAGGCGAATTCCACTTTATCGGCTTTCTTCCAGAGAAGGCCGGAGCCCGTCGCACTCGCCTTGAAGCCCTGGCTGCCGAAGTTCAGCGCTCTGAAGCTCCACGCACTCTCATTTTTTATGAAGCCCCACACCGCATTGTCGAGACTCTTGCCGATCTGGAATCGGTATTTGGTCCCGCTCTGCGCGTAGTTTTAGCCCGCGAATTAACCAAGATTCATGAGGAGTTTCTGCGCTGTACCGTCGACGAGGCGCGCCGCGATCTTGCTGCCCGCGATCGCGTCCGCGGAGAAATCACTTTGCTGATTGAAGCCCGACCTCGCACATCGGAAGAGGAAAACCCTAGCTCGGGGCCGATGAAAATCACCGACCGGATTGCCCGCCTTCAGGCTGAGAGTGGTCCCGGTGCGACAATCGATGAAAAAGAAGCTCTCAAGCGTCTGGCGCGCGAACTTGGCCAATCCAAAAGCGAACTCTATCGCGAACTTCAGCGCGAACGCGCCCGCCGCCGCTAAGCTTCTTCTAGTCCCTAGTCACTGCCTCTCGTATCTCTTCGATCAACTGCTCCACCTGCTCCCGCTTGCGCTCGCTCGTATCCAGAAAGCGAATGCCGATACTGCGCCGTTCTCGATCATGGATCGCCTGGATCACACCGCCCAACCTGAAAGGCAGTCCCCCCAGAAAGAATTCGGTCTCAACCCGCGTATAGATCCCCACTGGAAAGCGCTGCTCCATCCGGATACGGCAACCATCCAAGCTGAGGTCCACAATCTGTCCTGGTAACCGCGACGCAACATTGATGAGGTGAATAATCGCCGAGGTATCGACTGCCTCCCGTGACTGCACGCGCCTTTCGCGGCCCGCGGGTTTGACAGGTTCAGAACCCGCCGCTGGACCCAGATTGCCCTTCGGCACACCCAGGCCCTTAGCCTTGAGCATCGCGCCATCGGCTGGCTTCGCGTCAGCGGCTGCGGCATGCTCCAACCTGGCTGCTTCCTCCGCTGCCTTGGCGCAGTTCTCGGCCTCCACCTCTCCCAGAGTTTCCACGAGCTCTTCCATGCGCCGCAGCGGCACATCCACAAAGCGAATTCCCGCCAGCTTCCGTCCGTCGGTCCACTGCGTAATTCCACTGAATCGGAAGGCAAGACCACGCACCTTGAAGCTGACCTCGACCCGCACCTTGGCACCCGCCGGAAACCGCTCCTGGGTGCACAATCGGCAGCCATGCAGACTCAGGTCCACTAACCGGCAAGGATAAGTTGCTCCATGGCTGATCAGCAAAACTTGGGCCACGGCATCGACGCCATGGCGAGGAACACTTCGAGCGTTGTGCTGGCCATCCGCAACCTTTTTCGCCCGCTCGTTCAAATCCATCGCCGACCCCGCGCGCCGCACTTGAAAATTACTCTTTTCCAGCCAGCTCCCATGGACGCCGAGGCGTGGGCTGCAACACCTCGCGGCCCTTCAACCGGTCGTAAAGATACACGTCGCTGGTCGTGCCCAGCGACTCGTTATAGAGGTCCATCGCACCAGTCAGCAATTTCAGCTCCTCGCTGAACATGTGAATCGATTGCAATTGCGTGGCCGTCGCTGGCCGCTCGAATTGAGGAGTATTAATGAATTTCTGGTAGCCGCGGTCCAGGAGGCGCGCCACCTGCCCCTGAACCAGCAACCCAGGATGTATAACAAAGGCCGCCGGCGCTTCAGGATCGTCTCTGCCAATGAGTACCGCGCCAACTCCATGCTTGCTCACCAGCATTCCGCCGTCGATTCCCGCCCAGGCCGCCACATCGAAGGAATGCGCGCGCAGCGTCTCCAGTGTCTGCTCAAAGTTCTTATTTTGCTTCTTTAGCATCATCGCCGCCGCCTCTCCGTGAGCTTGCTCCGCAAACCCCGCGCTAACTTAATCTCGCACAACCGCGGCATTCCGTATAGTTTGCCTACAGAACCCCTAGACTCCCCAGATCCCGCCTAAGCGCCTCCGCACCCTCAAACCGGATCGCATTTATGCCCTCAGCCGCCGCAGCCGCTACATTCTCCGCACGGTCATCAATGAACAAAACTCGCTGTGCCGGCCTGCCCAGAATATCCAGCGCCCTCCTGAAGAACTCCGGCTCCGGCTTGCGCAGCCCCAGATAGCAGGAACTCAGCGTCACCTTAAAGAGCGGCCGCAACCCAAAATGCTCCAGGCGATATTCGTTGCTCTCCCGCGCCTCATTATTCAGCGCTCCAATCAGGCACTTCTGAGCCGCCGCAAGCTCCTGGAGAATTTCCAGCGCTCCATCCGCAAGCACCTTCGATTGCGCCAGCATCACGCGGTGAAACTCTTCGCGAGTAAAGCTGCGCGGCTCATAAAAAATTGTTGCATCCAGATATTCCTCGGCCGTAATCGTGCCCCGATCCCAATCCATGTAATGCGCCTGATGCCGCGCCTCAAACTCCGCCAAGTCCAGATGAAACTGCGCCATTACCGCGGCGCGTTCATTATGGTCCCAGCCGTTGGTCAGGATCACTCCGCCAATATCAAAGAGAATCGCATCAAAAGAAAACATCGGACCTCTTAGAAAGAATACCTTCTCGGTAGTATGTCCTTCACGGCAGTCTGCTCAGGAGGAAGAACCAATGTCAACCCGCTCCATCTTTGTCGAACCATCGTGGCATAAATCCAGTCCATTCGAGGCACTCGATCTGAGCGATTTATTCCAGTGACCGCCGCTTATTGTATGTGCATGGTTTCATGCCTAGATTGAAGAGGGTTTGAGTTTGAGCGAGAGTGGCAGAAGCGGTTGCGAAACTGGCTAAAAGGCGAATATTTTGAATGGAAAGAGCGTTTTTTGGGGCCAAAAAGAGGGCAAAATGGACGGTTTGCAGTTACTGATTGGTAAATATGCTTAAAATGCAAATAACTGATATTAAGCTTGTTATAGGAATTATTGAGACAAAAAACGGGCGCCACAGGGTAGGGGGGGTGGGGGGTACCGGATTTTTTGGAGAAGAAACAGCGAAACTGGGGAGTGGAAATGGGTAGGGTTGGAAGGATGGGACGAGCCAGACTGAGGGATGAACAGTCAGCGGAAAATGGCCTGATCTGCGATGGAATTTTTGAAGAAGATTCCGCAGGGGCTGAAGCCCCACCTCTATTTCGAGGTTGCGGCACGACTGAAGTCGTGCCCTGACGCTTGGAGCCTTGGTTGAAGAGTTTTTCCGCAGCATGAGAAAACGAGTTTTCGGTCATGGCGGGTTCTCCCTTCCCTATTTACAGGATCTACCAACAGGTGGTAATTCTCTGCAAAAAGCCGGGAGAAAAATTTAGGGCGTGTTTTTATAGCGAGTCAGCGAGTTAGCAGGCCAGCGAGTCAGCTGGTCGGCAATTGCGGGTTGGCGGGTTAGCGGGTTAGCGGATGCTAACTCTCGGGTTGATGGGTAATTGGGCAGGGTTGTTGGGCACTGGTAAGTTTCAAGGCGATTGCCTTGCGCGACAAACCCTGTTCATGACGGATTTGTCCCACCATCCTCGCGCAGATACTTCGCCTCAATCGCCAGCACCTTCTTATAGCGCCGCACGAAACGCTCTTCCGTGGCGATAAACTTTGCCCCCACAAACCGGTCCACAATCTCGAAGGCTAGGGATGAGCCGACAATCCGCGAGCCCAGCACACAGACATTCATGTCATCGTGCTCGACACCCTGATGGGCTGAGTAGGTATCGTGGCAGATTCCCGCGCGAATCCCCGGAATTTTGTTGGCCGCCACGCACACCCCCACTCCCGAGCCACAGATCAGAATCCCGCGCGGCGCATCGCCCCGCTTGAGCGCCAGACCAACCTTCTCCGCATAATCGGGATAGTCGTCGGGCAAGTCGCCGCAATAAGCGCCAAGGTCCACCACCTGGTGGCCGCCCTTGGCAAGATAGGCGCGCAGCTCCTCTTTCAGAGAAAACCCCGCATGGTCGGAACCGATTACGAGTTTCACATTGGTCCTTTCGAGTTAGCGAGTCGGCGAGTCAGCGAGTCAGCGAGTCAGCAAGTCAGCAAGTAAGCAACCGGCTATTTCATCATTCCAGTTTTGCCAGCAGCCCGTTGATCATCCGTGCAACCTCTTCACATTGCTCCATCAATTCCCCGACTCTTGCCCCGTCCAGAAATTTCAAGTCGCCGGCTAGCTCCAGTTGGGTCTGCAATTCAAAGAGCGATCCGCGAGCTGTTGCCCGAAACTGGCGAAAATGCCCATCGTTGAGTCTTCCTTGTCCCTCGGCAATATTGCTGGGAACAGTAACAGCCGCTCTGCGCATCTGCGACTGAAGGCCAAAGATCTCTTTAGAAGGAAGTGCCTCGGTTTCGCGGTAGATATCCTTCGTCAATGCCATGGCCTTCTGCCAAACGAGCAGGTCGCGATAGTGCCGTGTTCTTGCGCTACTCGATGGTTTATCCACATTATCCATCCACGCACTCCACGCTGACTTGCCGGCTCGCTGACCTGGTGACTCGCTGACTCGCTACTTCAGCAGCTTCTTTGCCCGCGCCGCCACATTCTCCGCCGTAAAGCCCAACTCCGCCAGCACAGTTGCTCCCGGCGCGGAAGCTCCAAACCTATCCAGCCCAATCACGTCGCCATTCGAGCCCACATACTTCCACCAGCCGGCGGTAGCTCCCGCCTCCACAGCTAGTTTTGGTATTCCTTCCGGCAGCACGCTCGCTTTGTAGTCCGGCGATTGCTCCTCGAAGATCTTCCAACTGGGAAAGCTGACCACCCTCGCGGCAATTCCATCGGCGGCCAGCAGCTTCGCGGCCTCAACGCAGGGCCACACCTCGGCACCCGTGCCGATCAACACGACTTGGGGGTTGACCGCGTCTTCCAAGATATAGGCACCCTTGCTCACCTCTTCATAAATATTGCGTCCCGCCGCATCGATGACCGGGAGATCCTGTCTGCTCAGCGCAAAGAAGCTCGGCCTCTTGCGTTCCAGAGCCAGCCTCCAGACCGCTGCCGTCTCATTTGCGTCGGCCGGCCTGAAGTCCGTCATTCCCGGAATCGCCCGCAGTCCCAGGAGTTGCTCCACCGGCTCATGCGTCGGCCCGTCCTCGCCAACCGCAATCGAGTCATGCGTAAACACAAACAGAGATTGCGTCTGCATCAGCGCCGCAATGCGCAACGCCGGTTTGGCATAATCGGAAAACACAAAAAAAGTAGACCCGAAGGGAATCAGGCCGCCATGCGCAGCCATTCCGTTCACCGCCGCGCTCATGCCAAACTCGCGCACGCCGAAGAAAATATTCCGCCCCGCCGGATCTTCGTGGAAGTTCGCTCCCGGCTTGAAGATCGTTTTCGTCGAGGAAGTCAGGTCCGCCGCCCCACCAATCAGCTCCGGCACCACCTCGGCAATCGCATTCATTACCGTGCCGCCGGCTGAGCGGGTGGCCTGCGCTTTACCGGGGGCAAACGTCGGCAGCAGAGCCTCCCAGCCAGCCTTCAGCTCACCCTTTTGTGTCCGCTCAAACTCCGCGGCCAACTCCGGAAACGCCGCCGCATAGCCGGCAAACAACGTCTTCCATTCCGCCTCCGCCGCAGCGCCGCGCTCAACCGCAACGCGCCAATTTGTCAGCGCCGCTTGTGGTAGGTAAAAGCTCTGATCCTCCGGAAAGCCAAAGAACTTCTTGGTCGCCGCGACACCTTCAGCGCCCAGCGGCTCGCCGTGCGCCTTGTTCGTCCCAGCCCTCGGGCTGCCGTAGCCGATTACCGTTCGCACCGCGATAAAAGAAGGCCTTCCCGTCTCGGCCTTAGCCTCCGCAATGGACGCCTCGAGCGCCGCCAGGTCGTTGCCATCCGCCACTCGCTGCACATGCCAGTGATAGGCCGCAAAACGCTCCAGCGGATCCTCGGTATAACTCAAGCTTGTCGGCCCATCCAGAGAAATCTGGTTGTCGTCGTAAAGAAAAATAAGCTTGCCCAACCCCAGCGTCCCGGCAAGCGATGCCGCCTCGTGGCTGACGCCTTCCATGAGATCGCCGTCGCCCAGCATGGCGTATGTATGGTGATCCACCACTTCAAAGCCCGGCCGGTTGTAAACTGCGGCAAGGTGCTTCTCGGCAATCGCCATCCCAACGGCCATTGCAATGCCCTGTCCCAGCGGACCCGTCGTTACCTCGACGCCGTCCAGGTGCCCGCGCTCCGGATGCCCCGGCGTCCGCGATCCCCACTGCCTGAAGCTCTTCAAATCCTCCAACGTCACATTGTAGCCCGCCAGAAAGAGCGACGAATACAGCATCGCCGAAGCGTGCCCATTCGACAGCACAAAGCGGTCTCGGTCCGCCCACTTCGAGTGCGCGGGATTGTGCTTCATCAGCTTGTTGAAGAGCAGATACGCCATCGGCGCACAGCCAAGCGGAGCACCCGGATGGCCGCTATTGGCCTTTTGCACCGCGTCCACCGCGAGCAGCCGCAGGGTGTCGATAGAAAGTTGGTCCAGTGAGCCGTCCGCCAGGCTAGAAGTCGTCATCGAAATGTCTCCAATGAGAATCATACCTGTTCACTCCCGCCGCTTGAAAACCTCCGCTTGAAACCCGTTCTCCAACTTTCCCGCACCCCGCCCGCCCTTTCGCGCATCCATTTGTATATAAGGACATGCCGCCGGACGAGCCCATTGAATCTTGTCCGGCGCGGCCCAAAAGACCTGTTCCATTTAGCTCAGCGCAGCGCGCTGCCCAACCCGCAGAATCCAAGATCGAGGAGATCTCCCCAAATGGCTTACGAACTCGCACCGCTTCCCTACGATTACGCCGCACTGGAACCGTTCATTGACGCCGAGACCATGAAGATCCACCACGACAAGCACCACCAGGCCTATGTCAACAACCTTAACGCCGCCCTCGCCAACCATCCCGATCTTGCCGCGAAATCCGTTGACGATCTGATCCGGGACCTGGCCCAGGTGCCTGAAGAGATCCGCACGGCGGTCAAAAACAACGGCGGCGGCCACGCCAACCACACCGCCTTCTGGCCCTTGATGGGCCCAGTCGGCTCAGACGGCGTCGGCGGCGCGGCGACCGGCCCCATCGCCGGTCAGATTTCCAAAGACTTCGGCGACTTCGAGACCCTCAAAAAGACTTTCAATGAGACCACCGCCAAGCAATTCGGCTCCGGCTGGGGCTGGCTCGTTTTCACAGGCGGCAAGCTTAAGGTCATCAGCACTCCCAATCAGGATTCTCCACTCACGCAGGGCCTCTATCCAATTATTTTCAATGACATCTGGGAGCACGCCTACTACCTCAAGTACCAGAACCGCCGTCCTGACTATCTCGCGGCTTGGTGGAACGTCCTCAACTGGCACGAAGTCAATAAGCGTTTCGCCGTCGCCAAAGGCTAAACGCCAAGTCTGGCACGATAGGCCCTGCCAATAACAGCTATGAATTGGTGTTCCATCCATTCGCGCACTTTACGAGTGGGTGGGATACCAAAGCCCTAACTTCACCCGTATTCTGGAAATACTGTTCAAGCGATTTACCTTTATGGCGCAGTAATGAAAAAATCCACTCCAATCCCGCGGATGGATTCCGCTAGTCTGCTACGCTGAACGCAAGCTCGGCCCTTGCACGGTGCGCGGGCAGGTCCCCCCCCCTGGTTGACCCAGTAGCTGTGGTACTGTAATGAACCGTCTCCCGGTCCGGCCATCGCTCTGCGCCGGAAGATCGCTTTTTCGACGGAGTATGCTTTGAATCAAGAATCGAAAAACAAAAGAAGACCGAATTCATGAACCTTGCTCGACACGCGGAGATCTGGTTACTGCCGTACTTGAAGGACCGCCTACGGAAGAGTATTCGCCTCCGCAAGCCCAAGCGCGCCTGGGTGGCGATCACCGACCACTTCGAGCCGCTGGGCACGGGCGCAACAGAGCAGATTGCACGCACCCGCCTGGCGCGCTGGCAGGATCGCTGGCCACGCATAGCCGGTGATGGCCCGCGCGACGCATCCGGCCAGTGTCCGCAGTACAGCTTCTTCTATCCGCAGGAAGATTACCGCCGCGAACTTCTCGAAGGACTCGCCGATATGGTGCGTCTCGGCAATGCGGACGTCGAAGTGCACCTGCATCATGACCGCGAACAGCGCGATTCTTTCATCCGCAAGGTTACTGAGTTTTGCAAT
>JBEKDN010000059.1:0-19089 GCA_050014335.1 Occallatibacter sp.
CCAGGGCATCAACCTGGTGGATTTCGGCGCCGGCGAGCCCCACTTCCCCACCCCGCGCCACATCAAGGACGCGGCCATCGCCGCCATCGACGCCAACTTCAGCCGCTACACCGTCGTGCCCGGCATTCCCGACGTGCGCAAGGCCATCGTCGAGCGCCACGCCACCGACTTCGCCTCCGACTACGACATCTCAGAAGCCATCTTCACCACCGGCGGCAAGCTGGCCCTCTTCAACGCTATCCAGATTCTTGTGGACCACGGCGATGAAGTCATCCTGCCTGTTCCCTACTGGGTCAGCTTCAAAGACATCATCCAGTACGCTGGCGGTAAGGTCGTCTTCCTTGAAACCAGAGAAGCGGAGAACTTCCGCATCACCGCCGACGCCATCGAGCGGGCCATTACGCCCAAGACCAAGGCCATCATCCTCAACTCGCCCTCCAACCCGGCCGGCTCCGTTGTCAGCGCTGAGGATCTGGAGCGCATTGTTCACGTCGCCCACGAGCGTGGCATCTACCTCCTTCTGGACGAGTGCTACGTCTATCTCAACTACGCCGGCAAGCCTGTCAGTGGCGGCTCCTTCACCTGGGCCAAGGATCACATCGTCATCCTCGGTTCGCTCTCCAAGACCTATGCTATGACCGGCTGGCGCGCCGGCTTTGCGCTGGCGTCAAAATCCATTGTCGCCAACCTCAGCAAGCTCCAATCGCAATCCACCTCCAACGCCACCAGCTTCGTGCAGAAGGCTGCCATCGCCGCGCTCACCAGCTCACAGGAGTGCGTCACCGACTTCCGCGCCGAGTTCATCGATCTGCGCGACTACATGCTGGCCAAGCTCGCCGAGATTCCCAACGTCACCTGCACCAAGCCCGAGGGCGCTTTCTACGTCTACCCGAACATCGGCGCCTACATCGGCAAGGGTGGCATCAAGTCCGCAACTGAACTGGCCACGCGCCTGCTCCACGAGGCCCACGTCGTTACCGTTCCCGGCGAGGCCTTCGGCACCAGCGAGCACATCCGCATCTCCTATCCGGTCACCAAGGCGAACATCGACGAGGGAACCCGCCGCATGGGCGAGTTCCTCAATGGGCTGGCGTAAGCCAAGCCTGGAGGATGCATTGCCCCAAATCTGGCGCAGGTCCACCGCATCGGATTTGGGGCAAACCAACCCTCAGTCTCGACAACTCCTTTCATTTGCCCTCGGGCAATGCCATTCTTCATCAAATGGGACGCCTTCCCGAAAAAGATTCATTCAGGACTGTGCAAACCTATCGTACGTCCGTTAGGATGTGTCTTCGATGACCAAGCCAATTGATTTTCGCCCCGTGATACTTGCCGGAGGCAGCGGAACCCGCTTCTGGCCCCGCTCTCGCCGCGCCCACGCCAAGCAGGTTCTGGCGCTGGATGGCGAGCGCTCCATGATCCAGCAGACCGTTGAGCGCCTCAAGCCGCTGGCAACTTCGGCCAAAATCTGGGTCATTACCAATGAATACCTGGCCCGCGAGATCGCCGACCAGTTGAAGGGCGTGCCCGCCGCGCAGATTGTGCAAGAGCCTGTGGGCCGCAACACCGCCCCGGCCTGCGGACTCGCCGCCTTCCTCATTGAGCGCCAGAATCCCAACGCCGTCCTCGGCATCTTTCCCTCCGACCACGTCATTGCCGACGAGCCGCGTTTCCTCAAAGCCCTGCAGAAGGGCATTGCCGTCGCCGCATCCGGCGACCATATCGTCGTCCTCGGCATTGAGCCCACGCGCGCTGAAACCGGCTATGGCTACATCGAGACCGGCGACTTTACCCCAGGCGACGAGGCCCTCCACGTCCGCCGATTCACGGAGAAGCCCAACCAGAATCGCGCTGAGGACTTTATTGCCGCCGGCAACTACTACTGGAACTCCGGCATGTTCCTGTGGTCCGCCCGCACGCTCGCCAATGCCGTCCGCGAGCACCTGCCTGAGACCGCGCCCTTGCTTGAAACCATTGCCGCCGCTTACGGCACGCCGGACTTCGAGGAAGTCTTCCGCACGGTCTATCCCAAGTGCGAAAACATTTCCGTAGACTACGCCGTGCTTGAGCCGCGCTCCGCCAAGGGTGAGCATCTCTCCCATCTTTACTGCATCCCCGCCGAGTTCAGTTGGAACGATCTCGGCTCCTGGGCCGCCCTCTACGAGTACCAAACCGAAACCCGTCTGCGTGGCGACGGCGAAGGCAACGTAACCGACTCCAACGGCCATCTGGCTCTGGACGCGGGCAACAACTACATCTATAGCCCACACAAATTTGTTGCCCTTGTGGGCGTGGAAAATCTCGTCATCGTAGACACGGAAGATGCCCTCCTGATCGCCCACCGCGACCACTCGCAAGACGTGGGCAAGATCGTCAAGGAACTGGGAATGAGCGGACGGACAGAGCTTATCTGAGTCTGCACTGCGGCTGAAACGGTCGTCAGGCGCCTCAGAAGCGATAGTTTGGGAAAGTCTATGCCATACTACGGAGGTTCCACCTGGACGTCTTGCCGCCGGGTAAGGACAAAGCGCAATGCGCTGCCGATATGCAAGCCCCAAACCTGAGCTCGAGCTCAGAGTATCAATTGCCTCCCGTGATCCCGCAGTTGGATAGACTGCGCGGTTTGGCAATCCTGCTAGTTTTGGCCAACCACATTGGAACGATTGTCCCGTCCGCTCTCTCCGTGGTATTGGGCCAGGGATGGCTGGGCGTTGACGTCTTCTTCGTTCTATCGGGATTCCTGATTACGGGCCTCCTATGGGATGCACGCGCCACGACTAACTATTTCGTGCCTTTCTACGGCCGCCGGGTTCTCCGCATCTGGCCAGCCTATATTGTCGTTTTGATCCTCGCATTCTGCATTCTGCCTCTTTTCAGGCGGACCCTGGGCGGAGCATTTCTAGATGTTCACCAGCAATCCCTTGGCCTCTGGGCCTTTTTGTTGATGATCCAGAATTTTTTTGCCACTCGCCTCTTTCTTTCTCCCATTCTGGTAGTCACTTGGTCGCTGGCCATTGAAGAGCAGTTCTATCTGGTCTGGCCATTCGTGATTCGCTACGCGTCTCGCGCAGTAGCTCTGCCAGGTTTGTTTGCCGCCCTCCTCATCTTCCCTGTGCTCCGGGTTATGGCAATTCATCGCGGAATTCCGCAATTGGCTATTCATGCCAATCCGCTCACTCACGGCGATGGGCTCGTCTGCGGCGCGATCATCGCGATAGGTCTGCGATCAGCAAAGCCGAAACGCCGAACATTGTTAGTAGCCGGAATTACACTTTTTGCGGTGGGCTTTGGATTGTTTCTCCTGCTCCGTCCCCACGATTTGTCAACCCTGTATTGCTCCCCGCTCTTGTATACCGATGTCGCTCTCCTCTCCAGCGGAATGCTGTTGGTCGCATTGGTCTCAGAGAACGCGGGGCACATCCTGCACCGCTTCTTCTTTATGAATCGGACGCTGGCCTTCCTCGGGTTCATCAGCTATAGCCTGTATCTATACCACTTCTTCATTCTTCGTTCGGCGGCCCGTGTGGCATTGATGGCAAGTGTTGACCGCTGGCATCACCCGCGCCTCACCCTATGCCTGATGGAAGCAATTGCGGTGAGTGTCAGCATCCTGCTTGCGTGGCTGTCCCGCGTGACGCTTGAACGAGCAGCCCTTTCAAGAAAGCACCTCTTCCGCCAGGGTCCGTCTTGATCGTCGAAAAGGCCGCCATCTCTTTGGTTTACTTTTTTGCTTTTCTTCACTGCATACATAGAGGCGTCGACGGTGCTGAGCAGGCTATCCCTGGTTGTGCCGTTCTCCGGGTAGATTGCAATGCCCAGGCTGGCCGCGCCAACGAATAACTCTCAGACTTTGCTGCTCCAATTGGAGCAATATAGGCCAGTATTCCTCTCGCCTTTCGCCCATGATCGATGGCATAGAGCTTCGCTATCCGCCGATTGACGTTGCGGAAGCCCCACAGAGGAGAATGCAATGACCTTCATGAACCATTACTTCACCACCTTCCAACTCATCATGACGTCGCTCGTGCTGATCACCATCGTGATCGTCGCCGTCGCGGTGGCCATGGAACGCCGCCAACGCAGAACGCTGGCCCTGCGCACCCGCTTCGGAACCGAGTACGATCGCGCGGTGAGCAAGCATGGCTCCGCCAAAATAGCCGAAGAGCGCCTTGCCGACCGCGAAACCCGCGTCGATGCCTTCACCATCCGCGAGCTTGGCGTCACCGAGCATGACCGCTTTGTGTGCGAGTGGCAGACCGTCCAGTCCCGCTTTGTCGATCATCCCAAGGCCGCCGTAACGGAAGCGGACGACCTCGTCAACGCCCTCCTCAAGGCCCGCGGCTACCCCCAGTCCAACTTTGAGCAGCGCGCCGACGATCTCTCCGTAACCTATCCCACTGTGATGAAAAACTACCGCTTGGCGCATGCGGTCGCAAGCCGCCTGGGCCGCTCTGAAGCCTCTACGGAAGAACTCCGCAACGCGATGATTCAATATCGCGGCATCTTCGACGAACTGGCCGGTCCCCAGTCGCTCAGTCTCCGAAAAGCCGCGGCTTAAGCGCAGGTCTGCGGCGGGGGTGGCGCAGTGGCGTTGCTCCTTTCCCGCGCCTTAAGCTGTGCTGCTGAATCCTCCCGCGTGCCTTCGACTTCACTAGCGCCCGCTGCGCTATACTTTCCTTTTTGGAATCAATTGTTTCTTCAGTGGGAGGGTGGCCATGCGGAGAGTTGCGTTCATCAGTGCTTTCAGTATCTGCGCGCTCGGTATTCTCGCTCCAAGTAACGGGCAAACGTCCGCGCCCATGCTCACTCCGGCACAAATTGTAGATAGGGCCGCCCCGGCGGTGGCTATGGTGCTGGCCTCGCATGCGGCTGGCGAGACAAACGCCGCCTCAGGCGCGGCTGTGACTGTGTATGCTGACGGCGATCTGCTGACTTCTTACCATCTGATTAAGAATGCGTATGCTGTTCAGGTGCGCTTCAAATCCGGCGAGGTCTTTGACCGGGTAAAGCTGCTCGGCTTTGATGAGCGCCGGGATATCGCCGCGATTCGCATTACCGCATCCGGGCTCCCTGTGCTCCCCGTGGCCAGCGCGTCTGAAGCTAACCCCGGCGATCCAGTTATTTCGATCTTCCATCCGGCGGCACAGCCTTGGTGCACATCAACCGGGGTTCTTTCTGCTTACCGCTTGGCCGATGAGATTCCTGGCGCGGGCACAGGCTTCCGTGTCTTCCAATTCACTTCTCCAGCCTCTCCCGGAGCTGCCGGCAGCATTCTCGTCGACTCCAAGGGGCGGCTACTGGGCATTACCGCAGGGTCGATTGACGGTGGCCAAAACCTGAACTTCGCTGTCCCCATCGAGAATGTGATTGGGCTGGCCGATACCCCTCCGGTCAAGACCTTTGCCAGTGGCGCTCTGCTTATGCCGGGTGGCGCAATTCCACTGCCTGCGCCGGTAATATCCGCCTCTGTTGCGCCCGCGCCCGCCGTCCAGCCGGTCCTGGATTCATCCACAACCCCTGCGGCCCAGACACCGCAAAAACCGGAAGACATCGGCGCGGCCCTCAATGCATCGAAGGATCGCGAGTTCATCCTTCGGCATATGCGCACCATGTACGTCGATACCTCGCACGCAATTTACTTCAGCAACGGACAGATGAAGGCTTCTCTGGCGCGTAACAAAGACTTTGCCGCACTCCACATTTCCATCGTCGACGATCCGAAGGCTGCTGACGCACTCCTTGTCGTCGGCCACTCCGCCGTTTGGGACTTCCCTTTTGAATTGAAGCATCAGGCTTCTTCTATCGTGCTGCTTGCGGGCAAAGGCCTTGGTCCGCTCTCTGGGATCTTAGGAGCAAACAATGTGGCCAGCGAACTGGTGAAGGCGGCAACGCCCTACCGGATTCCTCCGGCGAAGCAGTGATCCCGCCTCATCCCCACGCCCCAAACCCTTGCATTTCAGCAAGTATCCGTGCTAGCATTCCTCCAATCTCCGGCACAAGTTTGGCTGCGCGCCTGGAGTAGCCCTGGGCATCTTTCCCCGCCCTTGAAACGCGCTCGGCGCCTATTGCTTCCCGGAAGAACTGGTAGAACGTGGCGGGGTGGCGATGCGTCTTGCGGGCAAACACTTGGACAATCAGAATCGCATTGACTGGCTGCCGCTGGCTGGCGTCCAGCTCTGCCTGATCGGTACCCTTCCGCAAGTCATCCGCCAGTGCGCCATCGACGTAGCTGTGGGAACATGTCACAGGGTATCCAACACGCAGGCAAGAAACTACGAGAGGAATCAATGCCGCAAATTCTAGTGCTCTTTACCCCCGTAAGAGTTCAATATCAAGGCGCCCATGTGGATTCAGCAGCGGTGCTGGAGCGGCTTCGCGCGCTGGTGGGCGACGAACTGGCGGCAGGCTGGGTTCTCGCCGACTTTGTGCGCGTCGAAGGATCGACCGTCTCATGGCTGGCGACTCTCGAGCACCCCTCGGACAATATCTACCGGACCGTGAAGGAACGCATTGCCTGGACCGCCGATCCCGAGTTCCGGCTCTTTCGCGACAAGCCCACGACTCCGGCCATCGAGATCGAGTTGCCCGAGGAGTTTTCCGACGGCGGGCTGAATGACGGGCTTGACGAAGCGCTGGACCGCGCCGCGCCCTCCCAATCTCTTGACCCTCTTGAGCGTCTGGAACCCCTCATGCTTCCCGTGCCGCCCGATATTCCCGCCATCCTGATGAAGCCTGAGGCGGAGCAGCGCAGAAACGCCGCGCTCTTGGGCATACTGGCTGGCATTGTTCTCGCGCTCGTGCTCGGGCTGCTTCTTCCGCCCGGCAACCCAATCCGGCAGGCCTTCGATCCGCGCACACCCGCGACCGCTGCCGCCGCGGCCATCCTCTGCCTTTTCTTCTGGGGACTCTTCATGGGCATGAATCGCCTAAGGCGGCTCAAAGCCTTGGACGAGATGAACGACCCCGATCTGCTGGCCGCCGTCATCAACGGTTTGCGCTCTCATGGCCTTGCCGGCGTCCATGAGGCGCTCCGAGATGAAGTGGGTCTGTACAGCCCGCTGCTGCGCCGCGTGCGCGTCAGCCTGGGGCAATGGATTCTCCGCCCCGGCTTACAGAATGCCCGGCTGGTCCTTGAAGAGCAGGCCGCGCGCGATCGCGATGAAACAGCGCGCGGCTATGCCCCGATGCGCATCTTTGTCCGGGCCGCGCTGGCGCTGGGCTGCATCGGCGCCGTCATCGGCATCGTCCTCGCCGCCGCGGGCTTTGCGCATTCCCTCGCCAGCAGCCTGGATGCCGTCTCCCGGATGAAAGACGGGCTTGTCGGCCTCGCCGGTGCGCTTTCCTTCGCCTTTCTGACTTCGCTTGAAGGACTGCTGGCCGCACTGATTCTGATGCTGCTCACCTCCGCCCTGCGGGGCCGTGAGGAGCGCCTCTTTGCCGGCGTCGATCAGACCATTGCCGAGGAGTTTCTTCCCCAGCTCCAGCGCGCCGCGCCGGAAGAAGCCCCGCAAACCGCCGACATCTGGACCGGCTTGATTACCGAGGCCACCAACAAGGTGATGGAAGTGATCGACGCCGCCGGCCAAAGCCTGCTGACCGATTGGGAAGACAAGCATCAGAACTACCTGGCCGACCTCGACGCCGTGCAGCATGCCGTGGACCGCTCCACGCTGAACGTGGTCAAGGCGCTTGAAAACGGCACCTCCGCCATCGGATTCCAGTTGGCTCAGAACGTGGCGACGCAGAAAAATCTCTTCGAGCAGATGCTCCGCGAAGCGGCCCAGGCACTGCAAAGCCAGGGCATCGAGTTGAACGGAGCCACGCAAAACGTGATCGACGCGCTGCGCCAGACCACCGCCGAAATGGGCGCCGAAATCAACTCCGCGGTCAAGTCCGTGACCGAGTCGCTCAGCCAATCCAGCGGCGAAATGGGCAACGGAATCAAAGCGGTCGTGGAAGCCCTGGCGCAATCCGCCGAGGAGCATCGCAACCTAACCCAAAAAGCCATTGGCGACTCCAGCGATGCCCTTGCTGCGTTCCCAGCCGAGCTGCTGCGCGCTACCGGAGCATTGACCGACCTGGGCAAAGTCACCGAGCAGGTTCTGCAATCGCAAGGCGTCCTGCAGGATGCGATGAACCGCCTGGGCGACGACCGCCTGGCAAACCTTCTTTCGGAGTTGGACTCGACCCTCAAAGAGCTAAAGCCGGCACTCGCCAATCTAGCCCAGCCGTTCGTGCTCCAAGCCGTGCCGGTAAGAAACAATCAAGCGTAATTCGGAGCGCGAGTCGGGTGCCAAGGCATCCGTGTGCCCCAGTTTTCTCGCAATTGGGAACCTGGGATTGCACGGCCCGAAACCCGCCAGAATCCATCCCGGCAACGAACCTCAAGCGAACGAGTAGCGAGCACTTCCCCCACCGCGGGTCGCGCAGGCGTTGTTTATCGATAAACAAAATATCCTTAGTCACGCAGAGACGACGCTCACTTTACCTTCGGCTTGCATACAATTCCTCGCAATCCACAACCGCAATCGAAAGAATAGAATAGTTTCTTGCCACGGGTAATTCATGAAAAGAAATTTCTTCGTCTTGAGAATCTCGGCAGCTCTCCTTCTCCCTCTGGCGTTCGGCCTTCTTTCGCAATGCCAGACGCAAAACACCGCTCCAATCGCGCAAACCAACTCCGGCCAACTGCGCGGCGCGGCCCGCCCCGGCGGTGGCGCTGAATTCCTCGCCATTCCCTACGCCCAGCCCCCCATCGGCGACTTACGTTGGAAGCCTCCTCTGCTCGCCAAGCCATGGAGCGGCATTCGCGACGCCAGCGTCTTTGGCGCTGCTTGCGCGCAACCCCTGCTCGGCGGAGACTGGAACAAATACGACGCCAATCGCAGCCAGGAAGACTGCCTCTTTCTCAACGTCATCACGCCGCTCTGGCCGCCCGAATCGCCCCTGCCCGTCATGGTCTGGCTGCACGGCGGAGCCAATGAAGGCGGCTCGGCCTCCAGCGATCTCTATAAAGACGGAACCCTGGTCAATCACGGCGTCCTGCTCGTCACCGTCAACTACCGTCTCGGCATCTTCGGCTTCTTCGCCCATCCCGCGCTGACCGCTGAGTCCCCGCGCCACGCCTCGGGCAACTACGGCCTGATGGATCAGATTCTCGCCCTGCAATGGGTGCGCCAGAATATCGCCCGCTTTGGCGGCGATCCGGCTAACGTCACCCTCTTCGGCCAATCCGCCGGAGCGGAAGACACCAGCATACTCATGACCTCCGCTCTCTCCAGAGGCCTCTTTCACCGCGCCATTGCTGAGAGCAGCTCCGCCTTCAACCCGCCCGAGCCCTCTCTCGCCGATGCTGAAACCCAGGGCGCAAGCTTCGCCGCCACGCTCAAAGCCCCTACCGGCAACGCCGCACTCAACTACCTTCGCCACCTGTCCGTGCAGGATCTCTTTGCCGCCCGCGCCGCCCTGACTCCCCATCCCATCTTTGGTCCGTCTGTCGATGGCTGGGTCATCGCGCAATCCCCCGCAGCGGTCTTTCAATCAGGCCATGAGGTCGCGATCCCCCTGCTCATTGGCGTCACCTCCCGCGAGTTCGGCGCGGACATTTTCGGCACCCCCACCGCGCCAGATGACTTGCGCAAGGTCATCGCGAATGCCACCGGCAGCCTCGCTCCCCAGGCCTTCGCCGCCTACGGCCTGGCCGACGGCGGCGCGGGCGTCAGCGATCCCTTGCATGGCTCGGCAGCAGATCAGTGGACCGCCGACCTCAACTTCCGCTGCCCCGCTGTGACCCAAGCCGCGTGGCACAGCGATGCTCATCTTCCAACTTATGAATACGAGTTCGCCCACGCCATTCCCAGCCAGGAAGCGCAAGGGGCGGTCCACTCCTCTGACCTGCCTTATGTCTTCGGTTATTTCCCGAAAAAAGGAAACATCGCGGGGAACTTTGCGGAGACCGACATCAAACTCGCTGACCTCATCGACAATTACTGGACCAACTTCGCCAAAACCGGCAACCCAAACTCCGCCGCGCTCCCCGTCTGGCTTCAGCTCGGCGCATCGCGCAACTACATCCAGTTCTCGCAAGACGGCAACGTAGTCCCACTGACCAGCCTGCGCGCTCCCGCCTGCCGCATCTATCGCCAAACGCTTGAGGAACGAATCAAGCAATCGAAGTAAGCAGCAATTCTCTCCGCATTCCAGAATCCATCCAAATAAACTAATCTGAAGTCAGCATGAAAGAATCCGCCGTTCTGCTCATTGACTGCCCTGACCGCCGAGGCCTGGTGGCCCGCGTCTCCAACCTCCTCTACCAGCATGGAGCCAACATCCTCCACGCTGACCAGCACCAGGACCACGCGCTCGGCCTCTTCTTCATGCGCGTCGAGTGGGCGCTCAACGGAGCAGGCGAAGACTCCACCACTCTCGCCGCCAATCCCGATCCCTTTGATCTTGCAGCCTTCAAGGCAGCCTTCGCGCCCTTGGCGGCCGATCTGGGAATGCGCTGGCACTTGAGCTCCAGCAACCGCCGCCCCAGAGTCGCGCTCTTCTGCTCGCAGTATTTGCACTGCATGGCAGACCTGCTCCACCGCTGGCGCACCGGCGAACTGCTCTGTGAAATTCCCGTCATCGTCTCCAACCACCGCGCCGTTGAAAACCTCGCCGCCTTCTACGGCATCCCCTTCGAGTACATTCCCCAAACCTCGGCCACCCGCGCTCAGGCCGAAGCCCAGCAGCTCGACCTGCTCGCCGGCAAAGAGATCGATCTAGTGGTGCTGGCGCGCTATATGCAGATCCTCACCCCGGCCTTCATCGCCCGCTACCCAGCCTCCATCATCAACGTGCATCACTCGTTTCTGCCCGCCTTCATCGGAGCCAAGCCCTACCACGCCGCCCACGCCCGCGGCGTCAAGCTCATCGGCGCAACCAGCCACTATGTCACTGAGATCCTCGACGACGGCCCCATCATCGAGCAGGATGTAGCCCGCATCTCCCACCGCGATCAAGTGGAAGATTTAGTCGCCCGCGGCCGCGACCTCGAGCGCGTCGTCCTCTCCCGCGCCGTCCGCTGGCACCTTGACCGCCGCATCCTCTGCTACGGAAACAAAACCGTCGTATTCGATTGACCCGCTTTCAAGCGGCTTCAAAAACTACCTGCGTATGCTCTTCGTTCGCGAATCTGGCGTAGTACCGTCGAACCGCGATATTCCGTGCGACCAGCTTCGACGCCACCACTCCGACTTTCCGCAAGTCGGCGTACTGCCGTTCCGCCATCGGCCCCTTCATCATTTTCAAGCTCCCAAGCTTCTCGCTAAGAGCTTGATACTTCCTGCAATCTTCGTGGCTGATCAGAATCACTTCCGTAATTGAACTCATATGTTCCAGGTAGAATTGCAATCCTTCTTTCAGAACCTTGAAATCCTTCGGGAGCGCAAACGGTTCGGACAGCGAAGCGATTCCGCCCGGCAGGGAGAGCGGCAGATACTCTCCCTCCGTGAAGCCAAGCTCTTCGCCGATGAACGATCTGGTAGCCACCAGAAAACGCGGATCTCCGCAATAGATGATGATGGCTTTCGGCTCTGGATGCGGAAATGCGGGATACGTTTTGGACGTCATCGGATCAGTCCTCAGGCGACGCGGTCGGCGGTGCCGATGACGATGCGGCTTCTGAAACAGGCACGTGGTTCTGAATGCCGCCCAGCAGTCCGGTCATCTTTGCGGGGTCGATCTTCAGCAGGGCGAGCAGTGGAGTAAGGTCTAGACCCGCTGCCTTGGCCGTCGCAAAGACTTTGAAGACCGTCGTGGGCACCAGCGTGGCTAGCTGATCCAAGCCGCGCCCGTTGCCCCCCATGTCCACAATATTGAGGTTGTCAATCTGCCCCAGCGGAGCAGCCACACTCCCAAAGATCGCCGTCATCACCTTGGCCGCAGCATCGCCTCCCTTGTCGAACAGCCCCGGAAGCTTGTCCATAATCAGCATGAATCGCGCCGATTCGTCCATGGCGCGCAATGCTGCCGCAAGTTTCTCCGTGCCCTGCGCTTCGGCCAGCAGCGCCTCCCGCTTTGCCGCGGCTGCGCCTTCCGCTTGCGCTACAAGAATGGCCCTCTGCGCCGCGGCCGCGCCTTCGCCTTCCAGCGTGGCGGCATTCTTTCGGGCCTGCGCCGTCGCAGTCAGTGCTGCCGCTTCGGCCTCAGCGGCAATCACCTTAGCCTGTCTTGCACCCTCGGCATTGATAATCGTCGTCTGCCGGTCCGCTTCAGCCTGTTTCACAACCGTTGCTCCAAGCTCTCTCTCTCTGCGCGTGGCCTCCCGCGTCTGCACTTCGATCTGCGCTTCTACAACAGCCGCATCGCGCCTCGCCTGTGCAACACGCAGTGTCTGTTCCTGGGCTGTCGTTTCAATATCAAACGCTTTGTCCGCTATCGCCTGCTGTGTTGTTGAAACTGCTTTTGCGTTTGCAACCTTGATATCGCGATCCCTATTCGCCTCCGCGATGGTTGCCTCATTGGCCGCCTTCACCGATGCCGCCGCCTGCTCCGCATTGGACACTGCGATATTCTGGTCACGTTCCGCTTCGGCAACCTTGATCGCGGCCTTCGACTTCGTCTCCGCAACCGCCTGCTTGCCCAGCGCGTCAATATACCCCTCGGCGTCCGTGATGTCCTGGATCACCAGGTTCACAAGCTCCATGCCCAGCGCCGCCAGTTCAGGCGCCGATTCCTCCACCACCCGCTTGTTGAAATTGTCCCGCTCTCTGAGCAGGGAATTGATATCCAACTTGCCCACAATCGAGCGCAAGTGGCCCTTCAAAATATTCCGGATGAACTCCTGGATCTCGCTGTCGCTCTTCTCCAGAAATGCGCCCGCGGCCCGGTACAGATTCTCCGGAATCTGAGAAACCTTGCAGGTCGCCACGCCCCGTATGACAAATTTCACATTGTCAAAGTTCGGGATGTTGTTCTCATCGATGCCAACCTGGAATGCCGCCGTCGACATTTCCTTGCACGATTCCACTAGGGGCATCAGTACGCGGCCGCCTCCCGTGACCACCATGAAGCCGCGCTCTTCCACCTTGTCGCCAAACTTGATCTTGTACTTCCGGCCATAAAAAATTCCCGCCACGTTCGGTGGGAATTTCTTATACCGGCTTGCGATGAACTTGAAGGCGAGCACAAAGCAGATCGCAACAACCAGAATGATGATCGGAATAAACAAGCCGCCGATGGAGTGACCGAGATCTTCCATGATTCCTTCTCCTCTTTCAGTTTTTTACGTCGTCTACCACGACTTCAGCGCCACTGGTTGCAACCACAACCACCGCGGCTCCCTTGGCAAAATGCTTGCCCTGGACCGCGCGGGCCAGGTAAGTCGGGGCTTCGATTCCCGTCCGAACCGTTACCTGCCCCAGTGAGTTCGCATCGATTTCACTTGTGACCAAAGCCGGACTTCCCACGAGCGATCCGGTCTGGACCAGCGACGTCGATTGCTGCGAGTACAAAAGCTTCATCACCCCGTACATGATCGCTCCCATGAGCGCGCCCACCAGAATGCCGGCAAACGACGACCGGAAGATATCGCCCCATAAATACTGTGCAATTGCCCCGCCTGCGCCGAATCCCATCACGAACGTCCCAATCACCTTGGGCGAAAAAATGCTTACCGTCGGCTCATTGCTCGCACCCGCGTCGTGGCCGTGGTCATGGTCATGGTCGTGATCGAATCCGTCATGATCGTGCCCGAAAAGAGAACCGCCGACCGAGACAATGATTCCCGCAAGCATAATGGTCAGGAATATGCCCATGAATTCCCCCTCGTTAATTGGAGATGTTTCTGACACCCATAATACCCCCACAATGGCAAGGCTGGTGTCAAAGGTGCCGCCGGCCTTCCGATTTATCCCCCGGCGGGTTACCTTGAGCCAATATCTTCCCCTACGACCCCACGATCCTCGTCACCCTCCAAACCACTCCGCACGATGCGATTCCTTGGCGCCAAGCCGCCTGGGCCTGGTGTGCATGCGTTCAAACCTGCACGACACCTGATCTGCAGCGCCGCGCCGCGAAATCCCCCGGACTTTAGCCCCTGAGGGAAAGGTCATGCGAACGAATAGCGAGCGTCTGCCGCGCCGCAGGTGCCTGATTTAGAATCGACCTAAGATGAAGTGTCCCTATTGCGGCTTCGGGCAAGATCGAGTCGTCGATTCGCGCGAGAGCAAGGAAGCCGACTCGATTCGGCGGCGGCGGGAGTGCGAGCGCTGCAATCGCCGCTTCACCACCTACGAGCGCATCGACGAGATCCCCTACATGGTCGTCAAAAAAGACGGCCGCCGCGAGCGCTTTGACCGCCAGAAAGTTCTGAACGGCCTCTTGCGCGCCTGCGAGAAGCGCCCCGTCCCCTTGGCCCAACTGGCGGCCATCGTCGACGCGGCCGAGACCTATCTGATGGACGCACCCGAGCGCGAGCGCACCACCCCCGAGATCGGCGAGCTGATCATGGAGCACCTCAAAGGCCTCGACACCGTAGCCTACATCCGCTTCGCCTCCGTCTATCGCGACTTCAAGGATGTGCGCGAGTTCAAGGAAGAGCTGGAAGGCCTCCTCGGCAGCCGCGCTGGGAACAAATCAAAGAAGTAGTGCGTAGGACTCCTTGACCTTCGGCCCGCGATTGAAAGCGGAAGAAGAAAGGCAAGTTTTATGGTATCTACGGGTACGCATATCTCCACACAAAGCTTCAGAGCGAGCAAGCAGGCCGCTTGGCTTTCAATAGCCGGCGCTATCTTCGGGATGCTCGCCGGGGTAGTTGTTGCGCTAAATTTACTAGCGTTGGCGCTGCGGCTGATCCAACCGGTCTACCCTTCGGTTCACCCTCGCAGCGCACAGCAATTGGCGATGCTGTTCGCGACCGGATCGGGCGCCGGAGAATTGCTTTTGTTGATCGTCTTGTGGCTGATTCTGCGGAGAAAGAACGATTCATTCGGACGGCTTGGGCTCTGGAAAAGCTCCCCCTGGATCGGCTGGCTCGCCGGCTTGGTCGTCGCCGTCTATTACGTGGTTTACGCTGTTGTGGGCTTTCACACGGGCTCAGCGCACCTCCCGCTCACGATGATTTTCTTTGAGCCAAGCCTGTTTCATATCTATACCGCCCTGGTATTGGGATTGAGCGCGGGGCTGTGCGAGGAGGTCGTTTTTCGTGGGTATCTGATGACTCGGCTGGCAGATGCCGGATACGGCTGGATAGTGCAGGTGATCGCGTCCGGTGCGCTCTTCGGGCTGGCGCACGGCCTTTACGGATTCAGCCAGGGCTTGAGCAACGGGCTCGATATTGTCTCCCATACGGCGCTTTTGGGGGCTCTCTTTGCCGGTGTGTATCTGCTTTCACGGCGAAGCCTGATGCCATGCATTCTTTGTCATTTTCTGAATGACGCCATCGTGCTTCCCTGGGTTTTTCTCCAGATGTTCCATGCGAGGTAGAGAGAGAATGGAGTTGGAGACTAGTGAGCGGCGAAATGCGGGAAAAAAAACCGAGGCGCTGAATGCAATCTCTCAATACTCGGCCAACTTTGGCGTCGCATATTGGCCTGCGGCATTTTGGTTATGGCTGTCCTGCTTTTTTGCGCCGTGCTCAAGGCCCACTTGTAATAGAATCGCTGAACAGAATGCACTTTGGGCCTAGCCGCCTCCTCCGTGCTTCTGTTCAGTATTCATATTCATCGAGGTCATCCATGGCAGAAGCAAGAACCCACAAAGTAACCCTCATCCCCGGCGACGGCATCGGCCCTGAAGTCACTCAGGCCGTGCTGCGCATCCTTGAAGCCACCGGCGTTAAATTCGAGTGGGAGCGCTTTGCCGCCGGGGCCGAGGCCTTCGAGATCTTCGGCGAGTACATTCCCGCCGCGCTCTATGAATCCATCGAGCGCAACGGCGTGGCCCTGAAAGGGCCAGTCACCACCCCCATCGGCGGCGGCTTCAAGAGCATCAACGTCACGCTGCGCAAAAAATTCGACCTCTTCGCCAACTTCCGCCCCGTAAAAAATCTTCCCGGCCTTGAGACCAAATGGCCCGGCGTCGATCTCATCATCGTGCGTGAAAACACTGAGGGCGAGTACGTCGGCCTGGAGCACGAAGTCGTTCCCGGCGTCGTCGAGAGCATCAAGGTCATCACCGAAAAAGGCTCGACTCGCATCGCCAAATTCGCCTTCGAGTACGCGCGCAAACAAGGCCGCAAGAAAATTCACTCCGTGCACAAGGCCAACATCATGAAGCTTTCCGACGGCCTCTTTCTCCGCTGTGCCCGCAAGGTAGCCGAGGGCTTTCCCGACGTCGTCTACGCCGAGCACCTCATCGACAACACCTGCATGCAACTGGTGATGAATCCCTGGCAGTATGATACCTTGCTGCTTGAAAATCTCTACGGCGACATCGTCAGCGATCTTTGCGCCGGTCTGGTCGGCGGCCTGGGCCTCGTCCCCGGCGCAAACCTCGGCCTCAACTGCGCCATCTTTGAAGCCGTGCACGGCTCGGCACCAGACATCGCAGGCAAAAACGTCGCCAACCCCACCGCGCTGCTGCAATCCGCCGTGCTCATGCTCCGCCATCTCGACGAGCAATCCGCCGCCGACAAAGTCCAGACCGCCCTTGAAGCCGTCTACGCCGAGCGCAAATCTCTCACCCGCGACGTCGGCGGCGCCGCCGGCACCAGCCAATTCGCCGATGCCGTCCTAGCAGCTATGAGCTAATCCTCCTCCAGCTTGCGCAACACCGTAACCACGCCCTCCGTGAAGCCGGTTTCTTTATTCAGAATCGGCGACGCGCCAATCTCCACCCGCACCTCGCGATTCTCCCGGTCCAACAGCGTCGCCACGCCCCGGCAATGGCCTGCCAGCGCATTCGTAAAATTGAATTCCGTGCGCTCCCCGCAGCGATAAGCCAGCACCGGCAGCGCCTCGTCCACCATCACGCCGATCATCTCCTCGGCCCGCCAGCCCAGCAGTTCCTCGGCCGCCGGATTCAGATTGCGAACCAATCCCAGCGCGTCGGTCACTATCACCGCCGCTGACAGAGCGGCCAGCACGCTCTCCAGCCATACTCGTGCCCGCCGCGCTTCCTCAAACTCCCTGTGCGCATCCGTCACATCCACCGTCACCACGCGCATCCCCGCCGGCTTGCCGCTGTCGTCGCGGATCACGTTGCGATGCACCTCATGCACGCGGTAATGCCCAGAGGCGGTAAAGAGCGAGCGCCGCGCCACCGGCGGATCTTCGCCCGTCTCCAACGCCTTAGTAAAACTCGCGCGGCTCATCTCCTGCTCTTCGGCAGGCATCAGCTTCCAAGCCACCTTGCCAATCAGCTCGCCCGCATGGCTTGAGTGCAGCGACCGCGTCAATCGATTGGCGCGGACTATCGCTCCCTGGGCATCCATCTCCACGTACGCCACCGGCAATTCCTCAAGCGGGTCAAAAAATACGCTGCTCCGCGCCGCAACCTGCCCCGTGATTTCGTCCATTGTCTTCACCTTTTTTTAGCGGCTGGAAGTGAAAGTTTGTAAAGCTCGGCCGCGTTTTTAAACCGCTCCAGAGCGATCAAATCAAAAGAAAACGGAATGCGAAGCATGATCGATCGCCCGCCGATATTCACGTTGATGTCGCTGTTCTTCGCGGCAATGCGGGTCAGCTCCGCCGTCACCAGATGTTCGTTCGGACGATGCAGCAGTATCGCCACCAGCGACGAGTCGCTCCAGTGATAGATTGCGTCGTCGCTATTCAGGCTGGCCGTCAAAAATGCCGAAACAGCCATCAGGCAATCTTCCACCGCCTCCACGCCAAACCGCCGGCTCACCATCTCCAGGCAACTCAGCCTGAAGATCGCCACAAAGCCCGTCAGCCCGCGGTCCAGCACCTGCTGCAAATGTTCCACCGCCGCGCCGCCGCCCAGCAGGCCGGCCGCGTTGTCGTTTGCGGTCGATGTATCCGCCACATTCAGCGGAGAGATCTGCGCCGCCTCGTCGCCCGCCGAGCGCAACTCCAGAAACGCCTCCACCACCCCGCGATACTCCCGTATCTGCTCGGCCGTAACAATTTGATCGATGCCTTCAAGCATCGGCTGGCCCACCGGAGAATCCGCCTTCACCCCCAGCGCCAACAGCAACTCCCGCGCCAGCTTCGTCGTCAGCCCGTGCCAGCTCTTCTGCCGCTCGTAGAGCGCCTCTTCCACCCCGTGGCGATAGTTCTCAAACTCATGCAGAATCGCATTCACCACCATCTGCCGGTTGGCATTCTCCATGCGATCGGGAATCTGCAGCGCCATCCTCGCGGCGGTTCCGCGAAACTCCGAATATGTTTTCGCGTCGATGCGCGGCATTGCCTCGGCCACGCCCTCCACCAGCGCCGTCATGCACAGCACCGTGTTATCCACGGCCGCCTCTCCATCGGACGCGGTCTGGGCCTTGCCCCACCCGGAGATCTGCCTCAGGTTCATCGCACATGCTCCCGTTTCCTTTCATCGGCAAACGAAAGTAATTCATTAAAAAAGACCCTGTGCGTTCGGGAGCTGCCCCTTCATCAACCCCAAAGAATTACCCTGAGCGATAAGAAGCTGTTCCCCGTTCCTCGCAGCTTTTCGCGATGAGCGGGCGGGCGCTTATACTTACTACGCGGACGGCCAAGTGGAATCCATCACCTCCTCCAACCCGAACGGCGCATCGGTCGCCTATACTTACGATGCCGGGGCCCCCGTTGACAGGTCTTCGTCAACGGGGTGGGACGATCTCAATCGCCTCTCGACGGTTGTCGATAACAATCTGCCCGGCCAAAACATCACCACTTACACCTATGACCCGGCCAGCAACGTGGCCACAGTCGAAACTCCCAACGGCCTGACCTCGAAGTTCACTTATGACCCGTTAAATCGCCTCACCGCACTTGCCACCACAGCGTCGTCCACGCCGGTCGCCAGCTATAACTACCTGTTAGGCCCCACCGGCAATCGCACCGGCGCAACGGAGCAGGGCGGCCGCGCGCTCACCTGGAGCTACGACAACATCTATCGCCTCACCAACGAGACCATCGCCGACGACCCAACGAACAACAACGG
>JBEKDN010000060.1:0-18887 GCA_050014335.1 Occallatibacter sp.
CGCTGACGGAATCTCTGAAGTCGCGGCTGATGGAGCTGCGCGGCTCCGGATTCACGCGCCTCTATCAGCAGGGCCGCATCTTTGAATTCTCCACGCCCGAGTCGCTTCTCGATTTGGACTTCACACTGCCCGTGTTTGTCCTTTTGGACAGGATTGTAGTAAGCACGGAGAACCGCAGCCGCATTGTGGATGCGGCGGAGATAGCCTACCGCGAGGCGGGCGAGGTCACCTTCGAGGAGGTTCCGCGCGAGGAGATGGACGACCGTCCGCGGCATCGCTTCTCAGGCGCGTACGAGTGCAAGAGCTGTCACCGGCCAGGACGCGAACCGGAGCCGCGATTGTTCAGTTTCAACAATCCCTTCGGCGCTTGCCCGCGCTGCCAGGGATTTGGCAACACGGTGGACTTCGATCTGAATCTGGTTATTCCCGACAAGGGACTCAGTCTGAACGGGGGCGCAATCGATCCCTGGAATCGGCCCAAGTGCCGGCCATGGTTTACCGAGCTGCGCAAGCTGGCCCCGGAGTTGGGTGTACCGCTCGACGTGCCGTGGCGGGAGCTACCTGATGCTGCAAGGGAGACGGTGCTGCGCGGCAAGGGAGGTTACGCGGGCGTCTACGGCTTCTTTGCGCATATGGAGCGCAAGAAGTACAAGCTGCATGTGCGCGTGATGCTGAGCAAGTATCGCGGCTATGCCGAATGCCCGGATTGCCGCGGGCAGAGGTTGAGGGCCGAGGCGCGCAGCGTGCGCATTAACGGACTGAATATCTGCCAGGCCACGGCGCTCACGATCGCTTATGCAAAGCTGTTCTTTGGCGCATTGCAGCTCTCGCCCATGCAGGAGGAGATTGCCGGGCCGATTCTCGAAGAGGTTCGCCAGCGGCTTAGTTTTCTGGATGCGGTGGGCCTGGAATACATTACGCTCGATCGGTTGGCTTCGACGCTCTCCGGCGGCGAAGCGCAACGGATTCAGCTAGCCACGTCGCTGGGTTCGCGGCTGGTGGGCGCGCTCTATGTGCTCGACGAGCCTTCTATAGGCCTGCACACGCGGGACACGGCACGGTTGATCCACATTCTTGAAGAGCTGCGGGATCTGGGCAACACCATACTCGTCGTCGAGCATGATGCCGACGTTCTGCGTGCAGCTGACCACTTGCTCGATCTGGGCCCCGGCGCGGGGGAGTTTGGCGGCAAGCTGCTGGCCGAAGGCGTTCTGGCCGAGATCGAAGCCAATCCCAACTCGCTCACCGGCCGCTATCTCTCTGGGCAGATCACGATTCCGCTGCCGGCACGCCGTCGGGTTCCGGGAAAGGAACGCCTGCTGTTGCGCGGCGCGACGGCCAATAATATTCATGGGCTCGACGTAGAGATCCCGCTGGGAATGCTGGTGGCCATTACGGGCGTTTCGGGCTCGGGCAAATCCACGCTGGTTCATCAGGTGCTGTTTCGTGCCGTGGCGCGGGCACTGGGGCAAAGCGACGGCGCGGATGTCTCTGGAGTCTTCGCTTCCCTTTCTGGCGTAGAACGATTAAATGACGTTGTGCTGGTGGATCAGGCGCCGATTGGCCGCACACCACGCTCCAATCCGATTACTTATATCAAAGGCTTTGATTTGGTGCGCGAACTTTTTGCCGCGCAACCGGAGGCCAAAAAGCTTTCGCTCACGCCCGGGCATTTCTCGTTCAACGTGCCCGGCGGACGCTGCAACGCCTGTGACGGCGACGGCACGGTCACTGTGGAAATGCAATTCCTGGCCGACGTGGAGTTGCCGTGCGAGGAGTGCAACGGCACTCGTTATCAGACCAAGATTCTCAATGTTCATTACAAGGGCAAGAACATTCACGACGTGCTGCAAATGACGGTGAAGGAAGCGCTGCGCTTCTTTGCCGGACAGGCGCGGCTGCTGGAGAAACTAGCGGTGCTGGATGAGATCGGCCTCGGTTATCTGCGGCTGGGCCAGTCGGCAACGACGCTTTCAGGCGGCGAGGCACAGCGCGTAAAGCTGGCCGCTCACCTGGCGCAGGTGCGCGCGGCCAATGCCAACGCGAAGCCTTCACAGGCCAGCCGCGTGCTATATATTCTTGACGAGCCGACGACGGGACTGCACTTCGACGACGTCTCTAAATTGTTGACGGCCTTTCGGAAGCTGATCGATGGCGGCGGCTCGCTGATTGTCATCGAGCACAATCTGGATGTGATCAAATGCGCAGACTGGGTGATCGACCTGGGCCCGGAAGGCGGCGAGGCTGGCGGACGGATTGTGGCCGAGGGAACGCCGGAAGAGATTGCGGCGAACTTGCATTCTCATACCGGAAAATGGCTGGCTACGGTTCTCTAACTCTGAGCGGGGCGAGCCACCCGCGGTGGGGCTGGCGGCTCGCTTTTCGCTCGCAGAAGGTTCGTGGCTTCCCACCCATTCCGCGATGAAACTGCGGAATGGATGGGGTACCCGGCAGCAGCGTTAGTATTTGATGCTGCGCGTACAGAGATACAAGCGTGGACCGGGAGGTCCACGCTACAGCCGGCCGGGAGGCCGGCGCTACAGGATGGGAAGTTGACTCAGGAGCGGAAGTAGGCGCTCAGGGTCAGCGCGAGCAGAATCAGGCCGATGGCGATGGCGGTGAATCCTACGACTTTCGAGAAGTTGATCTGCCAGATCCCGGGCGCTTCACCAAGTCTTGCATCGAGCTTCCCGGCTGCCTTGAGCCTTTCATATTCCAGCGGGCGCTTGTGCTGGAACTCTTCTTCACTTTCGACGCCGGTAAAGATCACCAGATCCATGGGGAAACTGTCCGGGCGCAGGTGGGTGTTGACAAAGTGGATGGAGAAGATGAAGAGGATTGCGAGCAATCCTTCTTCGCTGTGGATGACAAGCACGGCATTGAGCGCCCAGCCGGGAAGAAAGTGGGCGAAGAAGGGCGCAAACCACATGGCATATCCTGAGAATCCGATGACGACCATTCCCCAGAAGACGGCCCAGTAATCGAATTTCTCCCAATAGGCATAGCGCTCGAATTTCGGCTTGGGGCCGAGGCCTACGAACCAGCGGAGATGCCCGAAGAGATCTTTCACGTCCTTCCAGTTGCCGACCATCGAGGTCGCGCCCCAGAAGATTCCCTTTTCACGATGGACCAGCACGCGGGTAAGAAGGTCTTTGACGTGGATGAGAAAGGCCGCGGTCAGGACCAGGGCGCAGAACTTGTGAAAGAAGAGAATGGCTCCAAATCCCCCCACTGCTTTGGCCAGGCCGCGCGCCCAGATGCTCTCACTGAAGCGCAGCGGGAGGCCGGTGGCGGCGAGGCCGAGAAAGCTGGTGAAGAGGGCGGCGTGAAGGTATCTTTGGGCGCGCGTGAAGCGCATGAAGTAGCGGCCCCCGGCACCACGTCTTTGCTCAACTGCGATTATTTCGTGCTCCATATCAGGCATTCTTGCCTCCTTCCGCGGACCGCTTTTTCACCTGGTCGTAGCGCGAACGGATCAGCCACAAAATGGTGTGAATCACGAAGAACGTCAATGTGCCGGCCAGCAGAAGATTCATAAACAAACGCACAAAGTAGAGCGCCGGATTCAGCTTGCGATTATGCGCGTTGGCATGAGGCTGATACTGCACAAAGCTGGCGTTGGCGCCAACGTGGCACTTACCGCAGGTGGCCACCAGATTGGCTTTGTTGACGGGAGATTGCGGATCGGATGCCGGCAGAATCTCATGCGCACCGTGGCAGTCCCAGCAGCGCGCCGTCTCCACATAGCCGCCCAGCGCGCCCAGTTGCGAGTGGAAGGTATCGCGATAGGTGGAGAGCTTTTCCTTGTGACAGGAGCCGCAGATGGGCGTCGATTGCATACGGAAGGCCGCCGCGGTTGGTTGAAGAATTGCGTGAGCGGTGTGGCAGTCCGAGCATACGGGCGCCTTCAGATTGCCCGCGGTAATAGCTTTGCCGTGCACGCCAACGAGATAGTCGGTGGTGATTCCCGCGTGGCAAGCGCCACAGGTCTTGGGGATGTTTGCCTTGTAGGTAGGACTTAACGGATCGGTGTGACTCAGAATGTGATGGGAGCCGTGACAGCTCTGGCAGTTTGCCGCGACCAGCAAGCCCTCTTTGCTGAGCGCAAAGCCGTGGATGGAGTCGATGTAGAGCGGGTATACATTTGGTAGGCCGTGCTTTTTGGCCAATGCGTCGTTGCTATGACATGCGCCACATGTGCGCGGCACATTGAGCGGATAGACGGTCGAACGCGCATCGGATTTAGGGAAGATGGCGTGAGCGTCGCCGTGGCAACTGGTGCATGGATGCTCGGCCTTGAGCGAGTGGACGCTACCGGCGAGGCCGGCCGCCTGATCGGCGTGGCAGCTCTCGCACTTGACCGGCGTGATCTGCTCGGGGTGAGGATATTCCTTGATCGCCGCGTGACAATCGCCGCACTTCAGAACGCCGTGAATGCTGGCGCCAAAGACCTGTCCATCGACGGCAACGCTGTGACCGGCGGCGTCTTGCAGACTCTTGTCGTCATGGCAGGCGAGGCAATCGGTTTGGGATCTTGCAACTGGCGCGGCAACAGCCAGTAACGCTCCAAAGGCGAGCGCAATCACGGAAGTTCTCTTCATCTATAGGCTCCGACGAGTCCTTGCAACTTAAAGCAGTTGGTGCAACGTTATTTCTGCAAGGTGCGAAGGAAGACGATAACATCCTTGATCTGTGCGTCGGTCAGTTTGCCGGCGTAAGCGGGCATTTTGTTCTTGCCATTCTTTGTCGAGGCAATGAATTGCGCATCCGAAGCCTTGAGCATCGCAGGGTCTTTAAAAGAAAGCACCTTGAGATTCTTTGCCATCGGCGAGGCGGCAAGGCCGTCCTGGCCGTGGCACATGGCGCATTTGGCTTTGTAAATGTCCGCGCCGGAGCCCTGCGCAAAGGCAGGCACCGCAAAGAGGACGGCCAATGTGAGGATGGCCGCGATTCGAGTTTTTGAGATCATGGTGTTGCTCCTTATCTTCCGCTTCAATGCACCCGAAACTTTCAGAACCGGGCGCCAGAAGATTTTCCAGTCAAGCCTTTTCATATTCCTTTCGTTGCTCGACCGGAAGTGACCCCTGTCACACCTTGAAAGGATGGTAGTCGGATTCCAGCGCGAAACGACCATAACTTCCCAGTTGGCGGTTGCCCGCTTTCTCAGGATGGGCGGAAGATAACTTGCGGAGTCCCAAAGTGATACATGTCACATCCGATGAGGCCTCCAGTCGTTCACAATATGACCGCTGCTTGAGGATTTTTGAATGGCCACTGTTGCGGTAACTGAAGCGAAGATGATGCTCACTCTGCCTGGGGACGCCGTACGTCAGGTTCAATGGCGCTTTTCTGACCGTTTCGATTTGCAGATGCTGGTACAGTCGGCGCGGAGCGTGGCGCGGGGAACCGTGGCTCGGCTGGTAGCTGCCGGTGAGCGCAACACGCACGAATGGACGCCGGGCAAGAACGAGATGATGGAGGCCTTTGACCGCGCCGGCGTAACGGCGGCCTTTATGGAACCGGAAGAGGGCGGATTTATTGTTGGGCCGAAGAACCTGGCGTTGGCTCTCTCGGCCTTTGAGTTGGCCTGGGTGGACGGCGGCGCGGCGACGGCCAGCCTGGCTGGCTTTCTGGCGCTCTCACCGATTCACGAGCGTGGCACCGCCGAACAGATTCTGCGCTATAAAAGTCTCTCCGCGCCTCCACAGCCGGGTGAGGATCGCAAACCCTGGCGGGGAGCATTTGTCTTGACCGAGCCCATACCGTACGTCGGAGTAGATACGGGAATGTTGAGCGGGAAGATGCGCGTGGCCGAATGCAAAGACGGCGAAGAGCCCTGGCTGCAGGTAGACAAGCGCGGCCGCTTCATCACCAATATCGCCTTCGCCAACTTCGTGACTGCCGCTGTGACCTCGGACGATCCGCGCATCAAGGGCAGTTGCATGGTCATTTTGGAAGAGACGGACGAGGGCACCTTTGATCACGGAACGCCGACCAAAAAGCTGGTTCACCAGCTTTCTTCAACCGGCGATCCTATTTTCAATATGAAGGTTCCAGCCAGCCGCATCGTGGGTGGATATACCGTGAAAGACGGCGTCATCATCCCCAACTACAATCACGGCGAAGTGATCGAAGCAGTCTTCAAGCGCACTCGCGTTCCTGTTGGGATTATGTCGGCGGCCAAACTGCTCTCGGCAATTGAGCCGGTGATTCGCTACCAACGGGGGCGTTTCCGCGGAGCTGAAGGAACCAAGCCCGGCTCAGTGCGCTATGAGCAAGGCATCCAGCAGCGAGAGGATGCGCTGCACCGGCTGGTGGATATCTGGTCCACTGGCGAAGCGGCTACCTCGCTTGGCTTTGCCACCGCGCGGCTGTTTGACGAGCTGGATCCGATTGAAAAGCGGAAGACGGCGCTCTTGAAAGAACGCGGCATTCAAGGTGGGCGCGCCGAACTAAAGGCTCTCAAAGAGAGTGAACAGCGGGCGATTGAGCTGCTGGGGCTGAGCGAAGGCGATCCGCGCCGCGTTGAACTGGAAGCCGATCCGCTGGTTCAATACGTGCTGATGGACGCCGCGGCCAACGTGCTGTGCCCCGCCACCAAGCTCTGGAATACAGGCCACGGAACCAACCTGCTGCGCGAAGCCGTGAGCCTGATGGGCGGCTATGGCATCACTGAAGACTGCCCCGGCTTCCTGGCCAATAAATGGATGGATGCGCAACTGGAAGCGACCTACGAAGGCCCTGAAGCGGTGCAACGCCGGCAGATGACTGTCACCATGACCTCGGAGGTCTTTCTGGCGCAGTTCCGCGTTTGGACGGGCGAGATGCGGCACATAGCCTCTTCGCGGCCAGGCACAGGCGCGTGCACGCTGGCCTCGGCAATGAAGATGTGGCTCTGGACGCTGGATCACCTGCAGAAGGCTACCGACCCCAGCGGCAACAAGCTCTATCACGGGCAGCGCCAAGGGGTGACCTTTGTGCTGGCCGATGCGCTCTGCTGGCTGGTGGCTTCGCGTGCACAGATTCTGGACGTGCTGGAACTGGAGGCGCGCGGGCCTGCCGATCCGGTGGCCGCAGAGGGTCTGGAAGGTACGGTGGAGTTTCTCAGCGATCTTTGCCACTCGCAGGCAGCGGCCGCGGCGGGCGAAGTCTCGCGCATCTGCGCCGAACTGGTTTTCGGCTACAATCAACATCCCACCTGGGACGAGGAAGAGCATCGCAACTGCTTCCTCGCCAGTGAGCTTGCCGAGTATGAAGAGACGATGCCTGGCATCAGTGCGATGGCCTTCGATGTGCTGGCAGCCGACGGCAAGCATCCGCAGAAGGCCGGACCGTGCGCGGCCTGCGCCGGCAACGACGACTTTTTACGGCTGCAAAACAGGTTGACCGCCTGCCTGAGCGGATCCCGGCTGGCTAAGGACCGCGCCGCCGAGACGGTCAGTAAGATTATGATTCCCGAGGCGTTGGATTATCCGGCGTAATGGCAGCTACTAGCTTCTAGCTGTCAGCTTGGCCGTTGCTGCAACAAACTTTGTAACTCAGACCCGTTTTTGGGGATTAGTATACGGCGGGCTCAACGGAACCAATCAGCAAGGAGACCCGCATGAGCACAAGCGCAATCGTAGAAGAGCAGGTGCAGCCGTTGGTTGAGCGGCAATCGATGGAAGTGGATATCGCTTGCGCCGGCTTTGGCCCGGCGATGGGCGGCTTTCTGACAACGTTGGCTCATGCATGGAATGAAAACCCCGCCGATCCGGCGTTTGAGAGCAAAGCCGCGCCGGGAATGCCGCTGCAGGTTCTCTGCTACGAGCGCGCCGACGAGATCAGCGCGGGTGTCAGCGGCGTGGTTACCCGCGCCCAGGCAATCCGTGCCAGCTTCCCTGCCCTGAATCCGACCGATATTCCAATGGCCGTCGAGGTTAAAAACGAACGGGTGATGTATCTGCTGGACCCGGTTGGCGCGAGTCGGCGCTCTTTCTTTTTGCGCGCGGCGGACGCGGCGTTGCGTCTGGTTGGTCCGCTCTTTGGTGTCAAGGATCATGCCTTCACGCTACCCTGGACGCCGGCTTTCTTGAACAAGCATCCTGGTCTGGTGCTCTCAATTGGACAATTCAATCAGTGGGTTGGCTCACAACTGATGGCGACTGGCATGATGCAGATCTGGCCCGGGAGCCCGGTAGCCGGGCCGCTCTTCTCGGGAACAAAGGTCGATGGAGTCAGACTGGCCGACCAAGGTGTGGAGAAATGCGGCGCGCCGACCGGCGGCTTTATGGCGGGAATGGATGTGCGCGCGCAGTTGACCGTTGTCGGCGACGGCCCGGTAGGCGCTGTGGGCCAGGCTCTGGATGAGAAGCTCGGCATGCCGGAAGGTCACGCGCATCGCGAGTGGGCGCTGGGGATGAAGTTTGTGATAGAACTGCCCGAAGGGGCTACACTCGACGGCTCAGGGCTGGAACCCGGCACGGTCTGGCATAGCTTCGGCTATCCGGAGCCGGAGATCTTCGGCTTCCTCTATGTACATCCAGAGCGGCTGGTTTCGGTGGGCATCTTTGTTCCTTCATGGCTGCACGATCCTTCGCGCACAGCTTATCGCTATTTGCAGCATTACATCCAGCATCCGGCGCTGTGGAAGGTTCTGAAGGACGGAACGCTGCGGTCATGGGGAGCGAAGTCTCTGGAGGAGTCGGGCCGCCACGGCGAGCCGTTTCTATCAGGCGACGGCTTTGCACGGATCGGCGAAGGCTCTGGATCGACGAATATGTTGACCGGCTCTGGCGTTGATGAGGCATGGGCGACTGGCACGCAACTGGGTGAGGCGGTGATTGAACTACTGCGCGCGGGCAAGCCGTTTACGCGGGAAAACCTGAACGGGACGTACGAGAAACGCCGCCGGGCGAGTTGGGTGGAGCAGGGGGCTCGCGAGGCTCAGAACTCTCGGAACGGCTTTCAGGAGGGCCTTGTGAAGGGCATGGCCGGCATGGCGCTGGCCGGTCTCACCAAAGGCAAGTTCTCTCTGAACGCGAAGAAGACGCCGGCGCACAAACAGATTCACCCCGTTGCGCCGCAATCGGCTGAAGGTCTCAAATTGAAAGTGGCGGCCGCGCTGGCGGTTGCCGACGGCCGCGCGCTGCACGATGCGCTGCTCAGCGCGCGCGGCTGGCCGGAGATTCCTTTTGACGGGCGTTTGCTGGTCTCGCAGCAGGACGCGCTGCTGATCGGTGGCAAGGTGCAGGCGATGCCGGGCTTTGCCGATCACGTGACCTTCCGCAATGTTGGTCTCTGTATTGCCTGCGAGGAGAAGACTTGCATCGCGATGTGCTCCGGCCAGGCGATTACGCTGGGCGAAGACGGCGCGCCGGCCTTTGAGCGCGAGAAGTGCGTTCACTGCGGCGCTTGTTTGTGGAACTGCGGAAGCTCGTCTGATGGCGAGCGCGGCAATATCGAGTTCCGCGCTGGTGCGGGCGGGCTGCATTCGGCGGAGAACTGAGAACCAGTCAATTAAAATAACTAGAAAAGGAAACCTTCATGGCAAATGTTTTGCACATCGTGGTTTGCGCGGGGATTGTTCCCGATCCGCTGCAAACTTTGGAGCCGGTGACTGGCCCGAACGGCCCTGGGCTGAAGAATGAGATGGTCTTGCCGGCGGTTCTGGATCCGTGGGCGGCGAGCGCGCTCTATGAAGCGGCGCAACTGGCGTTGAAAAATCCGGGCAGCAAGCTCTGGCTGGTCAGCCTGGGGCCAAAGGCCAAGCTGCAACAGGTGATGATGACCGTGGCGCAGAAGGTAGCCTTCGAGCTGGTTCCCATCGACGGACCGATTGGCGGCTTTCCCGACGCTCACGCTACAGCGGCCGCGTTGGCCGAGACGATTGCGGCGCTGCCTGGCCTGGAGCGTGGCAAGCTGCTGTTATTCGGCGGATGGGAATCGGCGACGCGCGGCGCGGGCGTTACATTGCAGCTAGTTGGCGAGCGGCTTGGAATCACCGACCAGTTTCAGGGAGTGGACCAAATCACACTCAACGAAGACGGCAGCTTTGAAGTACTGGAGCGTGTGGAAGGCGGCAAGCATCAGGTTTCGGATTGTGCTGGAACGCCGGCGGTTCTGGGCTGGGCGACAGGCAATCTGGCTGAGCCGCGCAACAATCCGCAGATTGGCATGAACAACATGCGGACAATCATGCCCGCGCTTGCCAGGGCCAAGGTGGCAAAACTCGACGCCAATGGACTGAGCTACGTTTCAGTTAGCCTGCCGAAGCAGCAACGCGAGACCCGCGTGGCAAAAGACCTGACTCCAGATCAGATTGCAGCGGAACTCGTCGAATGGATCGGAGCCGAATAATGGAAACAATACTTGTACTGACTCATGCAGACGAAACAGGCTCCGCTCTTACGCGCGCTTCACTGGAAGCTGTCACCGCCGGCCTGGAGCTTGCCGCGCGGCTCTCGGCAACCTTGACTATCGGTATTGTAGCTGTAGACGCCGATGCTGCGGCTACTTCCCTTTCATCGACTGGCGCGCGATTGCTGGCTGTCTCGGGCGAGACTTTTGCTCAAGCGCGCTACGCGAGCGATGCCGCCGCAGTCGAGGCAATCTGCCGCGCAGCGAATGCAACTATCGTGCTTGCGCCGGGAACTTCTCGCTTTACGCGGGTTGCCGCAGGCGTGGCGCACCGCTTGGGTGGCTTCATTGACACACACATTACCGCACTCAGCGGCGCGGAAGGCGTGGAAGCCACGCGCTGGTTCTATCGCCAGCGCATTGAGGCGGTTGTAAGCCGCACGACGCGCCCCTGGTTTCTGCTGTTGGACGCTGGAACTCATACGGCCTTTGCTGCTGAGCCCGGCGAAGCGCACGTCGAGCAAGTAGCCGTAGCACTGCCGGAGCTTCGCACGACAGTCAACGGATTCCGCGCGCCATCGCAGGGCACGCAGACGATTCGCCCGGATGCGAAGATGCTCCTCGTTGCCGGAGCCGGCTGGACGAAGAAGCAGCCCGACGGTCAAGTTCATGTCGCTGAAGCGGGCGATCTCATTCTCGGCTTCCTTCATGCTACCGGCGCGTCTCTGGGCAGCAGCAAGTCGCTTGTGGATCAGGGCGGCGAGGGGAACTCCGTTCTTCCTTTTCTCACGCATCTTAACCAGATTGGGCAGACGGGCTCAACGCCGCGCCACGCCAAGGGATTGTCCACCTGCTGCCATGGCGAGGAGCCGCATGTGGTGGGATGGCGATTCATCGGCTCTCGGCGGGCCATTTCGCTCGACCCCAACTGCGGCTGGGCACGCGGGAAGGCCGATGTCGTCTATGTCGCCGATGCCTTTGCCGTGATGGCCAGGTTGAATACTTTGCTGGAGGCAGCGAAGGCGTGATCCCTTGGAAGGGGCCGATAGCTCGCTGTTCGCGCGCGGGTGATTGGTGCTTTCATTGTTGAATCTCTCCAGTGAGAAGGGATCAGAGATACGTTGCTACCCGGCTGCCGAAGAGTTCCATAAATAGTTGGTGACTCGATTAGTGGCCTCCATGTATATTGGCTTCGCACCGGAGCGAAGTGAAAGTTCATCGACTTTAAGTCAGACCGCCGTCATGATCGGATGCTTTCACTTCTCCGCTGAACTAGCGAACTGGAAACGAGGCCGAGGATGGACTGGTATGTAATGGTTTGGCAAAGATTCGCCGAATTCGATGGACGGTCGCGCCGCAAAGAGTACTGGATGTTTGCGCTCTTCAACTTCCTGATCTGTTTGGGTCTCCTGTTCATCGGAATCCTGTTTTTCAAGCATGGGGGTTTTGTTCTGTGTTTGGTCTATGAGTTGGCTCAGATAATTCCTTCGCTTGCGGTGAGTGTGCGGCGGCTTCACGACATCGGCAAGAGCGGCTGGTGGCTGCTCATCGCATTGATTCCATTCCTGGGCGGTCTGATCCTGTTCGTCTTTACCATCCTGGACAGCGAGCCGGGACCGAATGAATACGGACCCAATCCAAAATATCCAGAGCCCTACACGATGCTCGGTTGATTCATGCGCACGACTTGCGCGCGTAGAGCAGGAATTCGTGGTTGCCCTCCATGCCGGTGATGGGCGATGGGATGGTTTCGACGACCTGCCAACCTAGCGAACGGACGCAGTCGGCTACCTTGTCGATGGCAAGCTGGCGCGCTTCAGGGTCGCGGACGATTCCTCCCTTGCCGATGTGGCCGCGACCTGCTTCAAATTGCGGCTTTACGAGGATGACGGCCTCAGTCAATCCAGGTGCTGCCGCCAGAACCGGTCCCAGCAGCAGCGTGGCTGAGATGAAGGAAACATCCATGACCAGCAGCGTGAGCCGCGGTTCTTCCCTGCCTTCTTCCAATGATCCCGGAGCAAGATTGCGGGCGTTGTTGCGCTCCAGCAGGCGGACGCGCGGGTCAATGCGCAGCTTCATGGCAATCTGGCCGAAGCCGGTATCGACAGCGGTGACGTGCGCGGCGCCTTGCTGCAAAAGGCAATCGGTGAAGCCGCCAGTGGATGCGCCAATATCAAGACAAGCGCGGTTCTTGACGGCAATGGGCCAGTGCGTCAGTGCGCCAGCCAGTTTGAGGCCGCCCCGGCTCACGTAGGGCTGATCTTCGCCGAGCAGGCGGATGGGCGCGTCAGCGGGAACCGCCGTGCCGGGCTTCTCCACTTTCTGCTCGCGAACCAGTACGCGACCGGCAAGGATCAGCGCCCGTGCCCGTTCGCGGCTGGGCACCAGGGCTCGCTCGACGAGCAGTATATCAATACGTGTTTTGGCTTCGGCTGTCATTGTCTTTATCGTTTCACACCAGAGCAATTTGGAATCCGCATTCATTTAAGCGGAGAAAGAAACAGCCAAAGGAAACTTCCTTGCGGGAAGAAACCTTTGGCTGCTTTGCTTGAACCTGTGCAGGAATCCGCTTTACGGCACTGCCAACTGCGACGCGCTCTGGGCTATGCAATTTTTCAAAGAGGCTGTGGGCTCAGTTGTTGTCCCTCCGGGTAACTGATAACCTCCAGCGATATTGGGCAGGTTGCAGGGCTCGCCGTATCCAGGAGTGCGGCTTGTGTTGTTGAAGTTGCCGCTGGATGCGTTGGCGGAAGAGACGCGCACATCGACGATATTTCCTTGCACGAGCGGGCTTGCAACGACGATGTCCTGGTCGGTGCGAATGATGGTCAAGTACGGACTATCGGGTGAGGCGACATAAACCTTGCCGTAGCTTGAGTTCTGCGTGGAGACGACGGTGCGGGGATGACCGTTGACAGGCAGTGCGGGCTTCTCGACCGAATGGCTGCTCAGGTTGACAATCGAGACGGTGCCATCTGTCTGATTGGCTACATAAGCGCGGCTGCCGTCGTTGAGAATTGTCACGCTGGCTGGGTTGTTGCCCACGGGAATGGTAAAGGTGGTGCCGAAGGTCGGGCTGTCATAGCCGTATTCGTCCAGGGTTGCATCGATCACGCTGACCGAACCGCCGTCGTAGTTGGCGACGACTAACTGGTTGGTGGCGGCGTTGTATTCGGCATAGACCGGACCGGAGCCATGCGGCAGTTGCAGGATGCCGTTGGGCGGACAGTGAGTGGGCTGGCCGCTCTGGTTGACCGCGGGGCAATTGTCATCGAGCGTATTGGTGGTGACATTGATTATGGTAATGGTGTCATCCCCGCGATTGAGAACGAAGAGACGGGAAAAGTCACTGCTCATCACGGCGTAAACCGGGCATTGACCCAAAGGAATCTGGCTGGAGACTGTGTAGCTGGAGATCTCAATTCCGTCGGCTTCTCCGTTGACGCCAACCGTGGAAGGCGAGGTATTGCAGGCCATTGCGCTGGAGATATTGTTTCCACCGCCCAGGCTATTGCCTTGACTGATACCAAAGGCGCGCTGGCTGAAGCCGCCAGAACCGGCGATGGTCACGGGCGTTGGGGCTAGCGGAACGGAGCGTAGGAAAGTCTCAGGGCTGCCAACGAAGACATCGACGCCCGGTGAAAACTGGGGGCCGACGGGATACCAAGGTGACCCGCACGGAACGACAGTGGTGTCGGAGACGCATAAATCTGCCGCCCACAGACCTGAGGAGGCCATGAACATGTTCACCGGCTCCGCGGTAGTAGGCACTGTGGTGTAGGTGATCTGCTTTTCTTGCAAGCTGGGAGAGACGGGGAAGTTGGTGAGGGTTCCGTCGCTGTTGAGGGTGAAGCCGGTGAATCCCAAATAATTTACGGCAAAAGAGGTTGGACCGGGACCGATGGCTGCTGTGGCCATCACAGTGTCGCCAGAATAATCAATGATTGTGGCGATGCCGGGCGCGTCGACACCCTGTGAGCTGGACGTAGGCGCTGAAACCACCACCGCATAGGACTGCGGCTGTGCCGGAGGACCGGAAGGGTTGGAGGGCGTAATCACGGGCCGATAGTTGTTGCCGCAGCCGACGATCAGGGCAGCGACCGCAAACGCCGCGCCCGCCTGAACCAACCGCAGACGCGTCTGGTCAAAACTCATGCGAAAAAGCCTCATTCAGTGTCTTTCCTGCCTATCCTGTGATTGTAAATCAGAGGAGTGACCCCGGAGTGTTGTGGCGGCTGTGTCTTCAGGGCAATCGGATTTGAGATTTGGGCCACCCATTCGATGAAGCGCACTCGAGGCCGTGGAAGAGGGTTTGAGTACGCGCGAGATGGGCAGAAGTGTCGGCAAAAACTGACGAAAAGACGAGCTTTTTTGACGGAAACGGCGCAGATTCAGGCCAAAAAGGGGGCAAAATGGGCGGTTCGCAGTTACTGATTGGTAAATATGCCGAAAATGCAAGCCGTTGATATGAAGCTTGTTACTGGAAATTGGCAGACAAAAAAGCGGCTCCACGGGGTAGGGGGGGTGGGGGGTGCGGGGTTTTTTGGAGAAGAAACAGCGAAAACGGGAAGCGGAAACGGGGATTGGTGGAGGGACGGGACGGGCCAGACCGCGGGTTGAAAGCAAGTTTTTGGTCATGGCTGGAACTCCCTTCCCTATTTACAGGATCTACTAACAGACGGTAATTATCCGCAAAAAATCCGCAATAAAAATGGGGCGCGATTGACTTGACTATGTCTTGGACGCGGACAAGGCCGGATGGATACCGTCAGATAGCTCCTGTGTGGAAATCAAGGCAGAGATTCGACGCCCCCCCGACCGGTGTTCTCGCGATTGGCGGGCTTCTTCCGGCTCTTTACGAATTATTTAGGAAAGATTTTGGATACTCGAATGAGACGAGAGCCAGAATCATTCTTGAGCAGGTGAGGGGCAGACGAAAGGCGGGCGGAAATCGATTTCGCCCGGAACAATCCTTTCAGGCCTCGAGCCTACATAGCCTACGAAGCTCGGAGATCCGCAATGCAAAATCTGTCGCAAGACGCGGTCATGCTGCTATTCACGGTGGTTTTCTTTGCCCTGGCGTTTCTGTACGTCAAGGCTTGCCAGAAGCTGAGGTAACCCATGCCAACCGACATTACGACCGTCGTCGCCCTGATACTTTCCGTTCTGCTTTTGGGTTATCTAACCCTCACCTTGCTATTCCCGGAGAAATTCTAAATGTCCGCCAACGGCTGGTTGCAATTTGCCATTTACTGCCTGATTCTTCTGGCAAGCGTACGTCCGGTGGGCATCTATCTGGCTCGCGTGCTTGAGGGAGAACGCACCTGGCTCGATCGCGTGCTGCGGCCCATCGAGCGGCTGATCTACAAACTCTGCGGCGTCACGGCCACGGAGGAGATGAACTGGCGCGAGTACGCGTTTGCCATGCTGGGCTTCTCAGCCGTCACGATGGTGTTTACGTACGCGCTGGAGCGGTTGCAGAATCTGCTGCCCTGGAACCCGCAAGGTCTGGCCGCGGTAGGTCCGGATCTGGCGTGGAATACAGCTGCCAGCTTTACGACCAACACGAATTGGCAGTCGTACACACCCGAGACGACCATGAGCTACCTGACCGAGATGGCCGGGTTGGCGACACATAACTTCTGGTCGGCGGCGGTGGGCATTGTGGTGGCCGTAGCCCTGATCCGCGGAATCAAGCGGACTACCTCAGGGACGATCGGCAACTTCTGGGTAGACATGACGCGCACACTGCTTTACGTTCTGCTGCCGGGCTCGCTGATTTATGCGTTGCTGCTGGTGGGCCAGGGCGTGCCGCAGAATCTGAAGGCCTACACGCAGGCGCATACGGTGGAGGGGCAGACGCAGACGATCGGGCAGGGGCCGGTTGCTTCCCAGGAAGCCATCAAAATGCTGGGCACCAATGGCGGCGGATTTTTCAACGCCAATAGCGCCCATCCCTTCGAGAATCCGACGCCGCTCTCGAATTATCTTCAGATCCTGTCGATTTTTATCATTCCGGCCGGGCTGACTTATACGCTGGGGCGCATGACTGGCTCGCCCGGCCACGGCTGGGCGGTTCTGGCGGCGATGTTCATACTCTTCGCAGCGGGATTTACGACCGTCTACTGGGCTGAGTCGCAGCCGCATCCGCTGATCCACGGCGCGCAACAGACACATACGCTGGGCGCGCCAGGCGGCAACATGGAGGGCAAAGAAGTGCGCAACGGCATTGCTGAAAGCGCTCTGTTTGCCACGATCACCACCGACGCGAGTTGCGGAGCTGTCAACGGCATGCATGATAGTTTCACTCCACTAGGCGGCATGGCGGTGCTGATCAACATCATGATGGGCGAGGTGATCTTTGGCGGGGTCGGGTCTGGCCTCTACGGCATTCTCATCATGGTGGTGCTGGCGGTCTTTATCGCGGGCCTGATGGTGGGCCGCACACCGGAGTATCTGGGCAAGAAGATCGAAGCTTACGACGTGAAGATGTCCATGCTTTACGTATTGATCTTCCCGCTGATCATTCTCTCGCTTACCGCGGCTTTTGTGATGGCTCCGAATATTGGCTTGAGCAGCCTGAACAACCAGGGGCCGCATGGAATGACCGAGATTCTTTATGCCTTCACGTCTGGCGCGGGCAACAACGGTTCGGCCTTCGCGGGGCTCAACGCCAACACCTGGTGGTACAACGTGGCGCTGGGCTGGGACATGCTCTTTGGACGGCTCTTCATGATGATTCCGGTGCTGGCGCTGGCCGGCAATCTGGCGCAAAAGAAGAGCGTGCCTCCGTCGCCGGGAACCTTTCCGGTGAATACGTCTCTGTTCACCGTGCTGCTGGTGGGCGTGATTCTAATTCTGAGCGCGCTGACGTTCTTCCCGGCACTGAGTTTGGGACCGATATTGGAACACCTTGTTCTGAAGGCAGGGCAACTGTTCTAGCCATTAGCTCCTAGCTTTTAGCTTCTAGCTCCTGGCTTCCAGCTATCGGCGGTCAGGTCGGCAATTCAGGTTTTTCCAGCATCAGCAGCTAGAGGCTAGCCATTAGCGGCTGAATCAAGAAACGGACTGTCATGCTTGAAAAGAAGAGTCTTTGGAATACGCAAATCATGGCCCAGGCGCTGCTGGATTCATTCCGCAAGCTTGACCCGCGGGGGATGGCCAAGAATCCGGTGATGTTTGTGGTCGAGGTGGGCTGCGTGCTCACCACGGCGCTGCTGATCGATAACACGATGCATCACCGCGTCGGTTTTGGCTTCAATCTGCAGATCACGCTTTGGCTGTGGTTCACAGTGCTCTTTGCGAATTTTGCCGAGGCGATGGCGGAAGGGCGCGGCAAGGCTCAGGCCGATACGCTGCGCAAGGCGAAGGGCGAGACCGTGGCGCGGCGTTATACGGCGACGGGTGAACTGGAAGACATTGCCAGCGGTCTGCTGCGCGTTAATGACGTGATTTACGTCGAGGCAAATCATTACATAGCCGGCGATGGCGAGGTGATCGAGGGCGTGGCGTCGGTGGACGAGTCGGCAATCACCGGCGAGTCCGCTCCGGTGATCCGCGAGGCGGGCGGCGACAGATCGGCCGTTACCGGCGGGACAAAAGTATTGTCGGATTGGATCAAGGTCCGCATCACGTCGAATCCTGGCGAGACATTTCTTGACCGCATGATTGCGCTGGTGGAAGGCGCCACGCGGCAGAAGACGCCCAACGAAATCGCGCTGAGTATTCTGCTCTCGGGTTTGACGATTGTCTTCCTGCTGGCGGTGGTAACGCTGCAACCCTTCGCGATGTATTCCAAGGCGCCGCAGACGGTCTTCGTGCTGGTATCTCTGCTGGTGTGCCTGATTCCGACGACGATCGGCGGATTGCTTTCAGCGATCGGGATTGCCGGCATGGACAGGTTGGTGCAATACAACGTGCTGGCGATGAGCGGGCGGGCCGTGGAAGCCGCAGGCGACGTGAACACGCTGCTGCTGGACAAGACGGGTACCATTACGCTGGGCAACCGGCAGGCCACAGAGTTTATTCCCGCGCCGGATGTGAGCGCCGAACGGCTGGCAGACGCGGCGCAGATTTCTTCGCTCTCGGACGAGACACCCGAAGGCAGGTCGATTGTGGTGCTGGCGAAGGAAAAATACAACCTGCGCGGGCGCGATCTTAGTCATGCACACGCCGAGTTTGTTCCCTTCACGGCGCAGACGCGCATGAGCGGCGTCAATCTCCCCGGCGCGCGCATCCGCAAAGGCTCGGTGGACGCGATTGCGCGGTTCCTGGAAGAGCAAGGCTCGCAGTTGCCCAATAAGGTGCGCGACGCGGTGGAAGAAGTCGCGCGGTTGGGTGGCACGCCGCTGGTGGTGACCGAAAACTCGACGGCGCTGGGGGTGATTCACCTCAAGGACATTGTGAAGGGCGGCCTGAAGGAACGGCTGGCACGGCTGCGGGCCATGGGCATCCGGACCATTATGATTACGGGGGACAACCCGCTGACCGCAGCGGTAATTGCCCGCGAGGCCGGCGTGGACGATTTTCTGGCCGAGGCCAAGCCCAAA
>JBEKDN010000061.1:0-18798 GCA_050014335.1 Occallatibacter sp.
TTCAACAATCCGCCGCTTCTCCGCGACCGTTCGCCGTACACGCACCTTGCTCGTTTCCATGCCCTCATCGTTTCAATGTTGCCAGTCTATGTCGAGGGTGGGAAGACAAGACGCTTACGGTCGAACCGCGATTGCCTACAATCAAATCTGCGCGGGAGCACGGCATCGCACCTGCGGAAAGAGAGCACCCGTCTTGCATCGAATCGCTTTGCGTATCGCACTTATTTCAGTGGCTCTTGCCGCAATGCTGTCTCCGACTGTTTTCATTGCCCAGACGCCTGAAGCACCGGCAACCAAGGCACCTGTGGCGACGCAGACAATATCCGCACCCCAACTTTCCTCCGCGCCAATCTCTGCTTGGCAACAGCGGTTCAACGAAAAACTGCTGGTAGATTTCGGCTGGCTTGCCAGGTTCAAGGAGGCTGATTTGGCTCTTGGGCCGCCCGCCAAGGGCGAGGATCGCGTGGTTTTCATGGGTGACTCAATCACCGAAGGCTGGAAGATCGAGGGACTGGATGGATACTTTCCCGGTAAGCCATACATCAATCGCGGCATCAGCGGCCAGACCACGCCGCAGATGCTGGTTCGCTTTCGCCAGGACGTGATCGATCTCCATCCCAAGGCGGTCGTGATTCTGGCCGGCACCAATGATATTGCCGGCAACACAGGTCCCATGACAATCGAAGAGACCGAAGACAATCTCGCATCAATGGCCGAGCTTGCCGCTTTCCACCAGATTCGCGTTGTGCTCTGCTCGGTGACACCGGCCTTTGATTTTCCCTGGAAGCCAGGTTTGACGCCCGCGCCCAAGATTCTGGCTCTGAATGCTTGGATCAAGGCTTACGCAGCAGAGCATGGTTTTGTCTATGTGGACTACCACACCGTCATGAAAGACACCCGCGACGGACTGCCAGCCGCATTGAGCCATGATGGCGTTCCCCCGCTGCCCGCAGGTTACGCAGTGATGACGCCGCTGGTCGAAGCCGGGATCGAGAGGGCGCTAAAGTAGCTCTTAGCTCAGGGCAATCGTATTTTGAGGTTTTGCACCGGATTCGATTGAGCACTTTCAAGGTTCTGGTAGAGGGTTTGAGTATGAGCTTGATCGGTAGAAATGGCCGCGAAAACTAGCGAAAAGACGAGTATTTTGCACGGAAACAGCGGTTTTTGAGGCTAAAACTAAGGCAAAATAAGCGGTTTGCAGTTACTGATTGGTAAACATGCTTAAAATGCAAGCCATTGATACGAAGCTTGTTACGGGAAATTAGCGGACAAAAAAGCGGCTCCACAGGGTAGGGGGGGTGGGGGTCGGCGGATTTTTTGGAGAATATACAACGAAACTGGGTAGGGGAAATGCGTAGGGTTTGTGGGTTGGGATGAGCCAGACCGCGGGTTGTAAGCGAGTTTTCGATCATAGCTGGAACTCCCTTCCCTATTAACAGGATCTGCCAACTGGCGGTAATTATCTGCAAAAATCCTCCATAAAAATGGGGCGCGTTAAAAAAGATGCAGCGGTTGGCTCCGCCGTGAGGGTGAGCGGTTGAGCAGGTCGGAAAGTGCGGGGCATCGGGGTAGCGGGTTTGCGGAGACTACCTCTCGCCTTGGCAGAGTTGGGCAGGCACCCGTGTTTTTCAATGCGATTGCCTTGGCTTTTCGCTGTTTCTGAATTGCTAAACCGCCCCAATGCCCCTACAATAGAAGAATTGCAGGAAAGGTCTGTCTAGAGAGATGCCCAAGGAAAAGATTCACCCCAAATACGACGCAGTGCAGGTCAAGTGCGCCTGCGGCAGCAATTTTGAGACCCGTTCGACCCACAAGGGCGACATCCACGTGGAAATCTGCTCGGTCTGCCACCCGTTCTTCACCGGCAAACAGCGCCTGGTGGATACGGCTGGCCGTGTCGAGCGCTTCCGCCGCAAGTACGCCAAGTCTGACGAAGCAGTGGCGGCGGCTGCGGCCAAGTAGCCGCGCTCAGATAATCAGCCAACGTGAATGGGCCTCCGCCTTGGCGGAGGCCTCGTTGTGTTCCAGTAAACGCATGACAATTCAAATGCGATTCAATCGGATTTGAAGATGAGATGGGGTCAAATATGCCTCGCGCCAAACGATCGATTCAAGCCGCAGTGACCATCGACGGTTTTTCTCTGATCTGGCGTTTGCATCGTGAGCAGCAATGGTTCACAGCCGACGGCTGGAAGGGCATTGCCATTCATGTTCGCGTGGCCGATAAAGTGCGCCGTGAGATCTTTCTGGAGTTTCCACCGGTCGGTACGGACAAAGCCGGTGTATCGAAGGATGCTCCTCCGCGCCATCCGATTTTGCCAGCGGTAATCGAGGCCGGCATTCGGAAAGCGATGGCCGCTGGATGGGATCCCGGCTCGCGCGGTCAGCCTTATTTCTATCAAGTGGATGAGTTGCCCGGCTGAGTTGAAGATCCAGGGCAAAGGCCTTTTCATTCTGCTTTTATGCGAGAATGGCTGCATGGCTGTCGTGCAAGTCCAACACTTCCTGGGTAGAGCAAGAGACTTCCTGAAAGGGATGGAAAACCTTGAGAAGGAAGAGTTTTACATTCTTGACGACGACTTGGTCAGCTACAAATACTCACCGGCTGTACTGGGCATTCATGGTGCAATCTCGTACAGTGATGCTCTGAGAACAGGCCTGGGGCAAGAAACAGTGTCGTCGGACGATCACGATCGAGCGGCATACGATTTGGAGTCCCTCCTCAAATCCCGAAACTTTGGGAATCGAATAGGGATTGGCCATCTCAGAGACCTTCTCAGCAAAAAGAATACGGTTGAGTATCGTTCCGTAACGGTTCGAGAAAATGAGATTGAGGACATTGTCAAGCATGCCCGGCGTTTTGCGGACTGGGCAGAGAGAACAGGCAGGGCTTTGAAGATTTGGGGGTAGGGAGATGATTGAAGTTCAAATGGCGCATGGATTAGGCAGGGCGAAGAACGTTGTGCAGGATTATTTGGTTCATAAGCTGTTATATCCAAAGGTCTATCTCGATGCTGAATTCAATGGTAAGAAGGTTGATGTGCTCGCGATTGACCGCGAGGGCACAGGCGACGTTCATGCCGTCTATATCATTTATCAAGGAACGGATGTTGAGAATGCATTGGGGACTATCGTCGCAAATATTGCAACCCCTCCGCCTCCAGCGAATATCCTCCCGCATTTTATCTACGCTGCCGTGGTTAACAATGGGCCGGGCGCAAGCAAGTTCGTTCCTTCGGAGCAAATTATTCAGAAGTCATTTGCCGAAGATGGCGTGGGGCGCATGGGGATCTTGTATGTAGATTTATGTGAAGATGACCCGAAGTTTCAGGTCCGGGGCATTCTCCGGGCTGAGCGTTTTCGCAACTCAAAAGAGCTTGCCGAAATGTCCGATCAATTTGTTGCTTCGCATACTGCAAACTGGGAGTTCCGCGGATAGCAATCAGGATATCGCGCAACAGTAAGCCAATAGGTAGAAACTAGAGGCTGATAGGTTAGGTGTCTCCATGGCGGGCAAAGGCTTTACCGTAAAGAAGGAGTGGGACAACCCCACCGAGCACGCCATGCCCGCCGAGGCGCGAGTGCCTGCGGAAATGCGCGTGGGGCCCGTGGTGGTGGCTCCGGCTACAGTGCTGGCGCCGATGGCAGGAGTCACGGACACAGTCTTCCGGCGCTTCATCCGCCACGCCAGCCTGTTTTCCAGGGAACAGGGAACAGGGAACTGTGAACAGCAGACTAGCGTCGACTCACCTGTCACCAATTCCCAATCGGGCTGCGGTCTACTGATGACGGAGTTCACCTCGGCGGACGGTCTGGCGCGGATGCGGGAGACCAAGCGCCGGCGCTATCTGACCTTTTATGAAGACGAGCACCCGATTGGTGCGCAGCTTTTTGGAGCCAATCCCGAAACATTGGCCGAGGCGGCGCGGATTGTGGAAGAAACCGGCTTCGACCTGGTGGACCTGAATCTGGGTTGCCCGGCCAAGCGGGTTGTCGGCTCGAATGGGGGCTCGGGGCTGCTGCGCGACCTGCCGCGCATTCAGGAGATTTTCAAAGCCGTGCGCAAAGCCGTCACAATTCCCTTCACCGTGAAGTTCCGCCTGGGATGGAGTGACAGGGATATTGTTTGCTTGGAACTGGCGCGGATGGCTGAGGCCGAGGGACTGAACGGGCTGGCGCTGCACGCGCGGACCCGAGAACAGGGCTACAGCGGCCAGGCGCGCTGGGAGTGGATTGCCCGTTTGAAGCAAGCGTCAGGGATTCCGGTCGTCGGCAATGGCGACATTCGCACGCCAGAAGATGCCGCGGCAATGGTGGCTCAGACCGGCTGCGATGGTGTCATGATTGGGCGCGCAGCGGCGGCCAATCCCTGGATCTTTCGGCAGATTGCGCAATACACTGCCACGGGCCGCTTTGACCGCCCCACGGTTCAGGATCGCTATAACATGATCCGCGCGTATTTCCGGATGCTTTTGGATGAGGCAGATGCGACAAAGGATCTTCCTCGCGACGCGCGGCTCGGGGAAACGGCCGGGAAGATGAAGCAATTCGCCACTTGGTTCACGCATGGAGTGGTGGGAGGGGCCAATTTGCGCAAAGCTATCTACCAGGCAAAGACTGGAGCCGAGGTGCTGGCGCAGGTAGACATGTTCTTTGAGGCGCAGCTTGCGCGCGGCGCGGAGTGTGACGCTCTGGAAGAGCATGGGCTGACTGAGTTCCCCGAGGACATGCCCGTATGCAGCGGCGACTGAAGCTCAATTGTCCCAAAAGGCGAAGTAGGCCAATACACACAAGCCCGCGATGGCCGCCAGGAAGATAGCGACAATCCACTTGAATGCCATGGGTAACCCGCTGCCGCGAGGGGCAACGGCGGGAGGCGGGATCACACGCGCCATCTCAATGGAAATATTGTCGTGACCGCCGGCTTCCATAGCTCGATCAAGCAAATCGTCCGCCGCGCTTTCCAGCGTAGGACGGGCAGCCATCTCCTCAATCACTTGCTCAGGAACGAATCCCCACAGTCCGTCGGAGCAGAGCAGCAGTGTGTCGCCGATACCAAGCGGATGTTGTTCAATATCGATTTCCACCATCGGCTGTCTGCCCAGGCTGCGGGTAAGCACCGGAATGTCTGGATGCCGCCTAGCTTCTTCCGGTGTAATCAGATTGCGGTCGAGCAGCGATTGGACGACGGAGTGATCGGAGGTGAGGCGGTGCAGGCGGCCAACGCGCACCAGGTAAGCGCGGCTATCGCCAATGTGGCCAACCCAGGCGCAAGGCCCGTTTGCGTCCTGTTGCAGCAGCGCCGCAACCACCGTGGAACCCAGGCGCACATTTGGCATCCCGGACTCTCTGGGGGTCAGCAGCAGCTTTGCATTGGCTTTGGCGGCAGCCTCGCGTAGCGCGTCTCTTGCAGGATATTCACGGGGCAGCGACGCCAAATGCTCAAGGAACTGCTCTACAACCATACGCGATGCGGTGACGTCTCCCTGATAGCCTCCTATGCCATCAGCGACGATCAACAGATCGCCCAAGGCTATGCGGACATGGAGAACGGCATCCTGATTCTGCTGGCGGAGGATGCCTCGGTCACATTTTTCGGCGAAAAGCAGGGCGGGGGGGCCAAGGACCGGAATCTCGCTCATCTCTGAACCTCGCTTTCAGGTAATTAGCCGCGCTCGGTGGAAATGCCCATGCGTCTCCACACGTGCTGAATACCGCACAACGCCCGGCGTTGCTCCCACCCGGTCCAACTTGGGATGGAAGATGAAATTCGGGGGACCCAGAGAGTACACAAACTATAGTGATTACGTCGATATTCTACACCGTAGTATCGGCGGCGATAGAAAAAAAAGAATTGACAGCAAACATATGGTGGGCGAGGCGGGGATTGAACCCACAACCCCCGGCTTAGAAGGCCGGTGCTCTATCCAATTGAGCTACTCGCCCATACTTCTTTCATTCTACCGTCGAGTAAGCACAAAGCGCACCCGCAAAAGCAACCAACGCTTCCTGAAGTGTCTTCACTGCTTCCACAGAGGTCGCGCCGCAAGAGATGAAGTATGCGGTAATTCCCAGATCCGCCTGTCCGGCGGCCAAAAATGCACGGCGGATCACTAGATCGACGCGGCAGCAATCGAGTGGAGGTGTTCCCAAGAGCGCGCACAAGTCCTTGCACGCTTGAGCTGCCCCCGCAGGGACTGTCCACCGTTTTTCTCTTGGGATCAGATCGATATAACAGCCGATGGCGTTGCCCACTCGATCAGGTGGAGCGCGCAGTTCATCTGGGTCGAATGCATCGGCTTCTGTCAGCGGCCAGACATCGCATTTAGAGGTCCAGACAGGTGAGTCGGCACCGTTCAGCCGCGCCAGAGCCTTGGCCAATCCAGGCAGTTGATATGCCTCCGGCAAATCCCAAGCCAGTTCCGGGTTGAGCCGCAGATCCACAAGCCCTGGCCAGCACGCGTCGATTACTGCCGCATCGCCGCCTACCTCGAACTCCCAGTCAGCTTCCATGGGACTCGTTGGTGGCCGCCAGCAAGAAACGTATCGCTGTGGCTTCGGCCCAGTGGATGTCATTGCCAGGGTCGCGCGAAAGATAAGCGCAATGACCGCCGTGGCGAGTCTCGACTAAGCTTATATGCGGGTTAGCCAGGAGCTTGGCACGGGTCTCTGGCAGCAGGCGGATGAAGGGATCGTCGTGAGCCTGCAGAATTAACGTTGGAACCGCGATTTTGTCCACTACGCGAGCGCTGGCCGCTCGGTCATAATAGTCATCGGCATTTCGGAAGCCCCAATAACGGGCCACTATCTTGTCATCGAATTCGCGAATCGAGCGAACAGGGCCGATCGCCTTTCTGGACTCGTAGATCTCTGGAAACAGCTTGGCCTTACGAGCGTATCGCGCCAGTAACCCGCGCAGAAAGCGCCACTCATACGCCCGGTTGAGCGGTTCGTGTAGCGCGTCGGCGCCAGGAGCCAGATCGATCGCTGGGCATACGGCGGCTACGGCGCAGAGCGGCTTGCGAGTGCCCCATTCACCCGCCAGCTTCAGCACAACGTTGCCGCCCATTGAGTAACCCGCCAGCGCCACCCGCTCCAGCCCAAATCGCCCGGCGTAATAACTCACCACCGCGCCCACATCGACCGAAAGTCCCGAATGATAAAGCGTCGGAGTCAATGTTTCTGTTCCTCCGCAGGTGCGCATATTCATTCGGACAACGTTCAGGCCGGCCGCCCAGGCGCGCGCCGCAATCCCTTGAATGTAGCGAGAATCCGACGAGCCTTCGAGGCCGTGAACCAGCACCACGGTAAGCTGTTTAGCCCGCACCGATTCGGGCTGCCAGTGGCATTGGCAGAGTACGCGACTGCCGTCGGCCGAATCCACCTCGACAGTCTCAGAAGCAGCAGTTAGCGTGAAGGATGGCCGGGGCAGAAAATTCCCAACAATCGTCTGCAAATGGCCATTGCTTAATCCACGGCGCGGCGCAAAGGCGGGAAATCCCAATGGAAGCCCTTTGGCAACCTGGCTATTCTCATCATTCTTCAAGATTGGGGAGATCGGTAACTCGCTGATTCGGTCAACGGAGCTCATGGCGCCCCCTGAAACGAGTGCAAGTTGGGGCGGCTAGTGGGGATCGAACCCACGACATCCTGAGCCACAGTCAGGCGTTCTGCCGCTGAACTATAGCCGCCGTACACTCCGATTGTAGCATCGAATCAGAAAGCTCGGCCCAGATTGGGCAGCAGGAAGGTTGGTCTGGCCTTCGTCTAGATCGATAGAAAGCTGAATTCCTATTCCACGCAAAATGGCGATTAATTTTTAAATAAACTTCTCAGACAGCAACTCGCCTGACGCGCGGCCCAATGCGGGTGAAGACTTCCCAGGGAACGGTCCCGCTAGCTTGGGCGTGATCGAAGGCAGTAATGGACTCTCTTCCTTGCACACCAAGGATCACCACTTCATCGCCGGCCGTCACTCCGTCGATCTCCGTCACATCCAGAACTGCCTGGTCCATGCTTATGCGGCCCACAAGCGGCGCACGAACCCCGCGAACCAGCAGGCTGAAGCGATTGCCGAGCCGCCTGTCCAAGCCGTCTGCGTAACCCGCGGCCACCAAAGCTAGCCGCATCGGCTCGGTGGCCAAAAACGTACCATTGTAGCCCACCACCGCACCCGCTGGAATCGAGCGCACACCCACTATGCGCGTCTTCCATTGCAAAACCGGCTGCAATAGACCGCGCAGCTCTTTCAGCAAATCGGGCTCCCGCGGTTGAAAGCCGGGTTCATACTCAGGCACGAGTCCGTAGAGTGCCAAACCTGGCCGGAGCAGGGTCTTCATTCCGTGACGAGCGCCCAACTCCGAGGTCGCACGCGTCCAGCCTGCCAGCAATGCGGCGGAGTTGCCCACGTTGAGCCATTCCGGATAGATTCCAGCGGCTTCAATCTTTGCCAGCGCCTCATCCATGCGCGCCAGTTGTTTTTCAGTCACCCGTCCGTCCGCTTCGTCGGCGGCAAAAAGGTGGGTCATCACGCCTTCAAGCCGCAGCGGCGAACCCGAAGCAAAGCGCGCCAGCACCGGGCCCATCTGGTCGGGAGCCACTCCCTGGCGACTCATGCCCGTGTCGATCTCCAGATGCACGGGAAGTGAATTCGCCGCCAATTGCGCTTTGTGCGCAGCATTTTCCAACTCATCCAGCTGCCAAGGATCCCAAGCTACGGCAGTCAGTGAGTGCCGCAATACATTCGCGCCCTGGCCGGGAAAGATTCCGCCGATCACCAACAGGTGCGCTTCCGGGCAGAGCGCGCGAGCGGCAACGCCTTCCTCAACGCTCGTTACACCCAGCCAGCAAGCGCCGGCGCGGACCGCCGCTGGCGCACAAATATTGAGGGAGTGGCCATACGCGTCGGCTTTAACAATGGCCAGCAACTCCGCATGAGGCTCCGCCACCCCGGAAAGGATTCGGTAGTTGTCTTCAAGAGAGCGGGCGGAGATTTCTGCCCAGCAGGGACGTGTTGGCATCAGACTATCCAAGCCTTAGTTTAACGCGCTCGGCCACGATGTCTTACACTCAAAGCGCTCAGTCCGACCCCAAAAGTGCAAACGCCACTACCGTCTCACGTTTCAACGGAATCTCCTCCATCAGCTCCGCTTCCAGATCAAAAGGAACCGCCATCTCGCAGGCTGCCACTTCTTCTGTACTGGCGTCCTTGAAACACAGCTCACAGTGGGCCAAGGCCCCACCGTCTCCCATGCGGACTGGCGGGCCAAAAATGCGGCAGGTCATTGGCCGCCAAGCGTAAACGTCGCAGCGGCCGGACTCCGGGTCCAACGCCGGGCAAGGCGCCTCGTTGGCAAAGCCCTCAAAGCGCTCCCGATCAGCTTCTGTGTCGCCCAGAAGGCCCGTTTTAGCGTCGCCGGGAAAGCCCGCTTCGTGCTCAACGACCCACATCTGAGCACGATGCTCAATCTCAGCGGCCAGTGCAGGCTCTGTTGCCCGCAACGTTTCCATCCCGGAGCGCAGTCGCAGCGCATCTAATTGGTTAAGAGCAAAAACCCCGTGGCAACACTGCGTACAGCCCTGCCGGCAGACTAGCCGGTCACCTGCCCGCTGTGCCGCCTCGGCAAAGGTCGCGCTCATGATTTGCAACAGTAAGGAATCGCCTGTAGGTAAGGGCATATCGGAAAGAATAACCCATCGCCCCTTGGTTTGGTTCGCAGTTTTTTATCTTTGAAACTCTGCGCGCCAGAATTGGGAAGGGCTTCCTCTTTGGTCCTGTCCCGGCGCGGCATAGCACCCAAAATCAACGATCTTAGAGTGGCATTTGACTGTAAGTGGCGCCGGACTATTGCTATCTTGAGAGGCAATTCCCGAAGTGCGCCTCTATGGACTTCCAATGGGAATTCTTTCGGGAATAGCTCTCCCAATTCTTTCTGAGACGGGCGTGCTCACCAGACAGTCAAATAGAAGCAACCACGGAATCGGAAAAGTACAAATGTTTGGGCTGCCCTCCGCCAGTCCCCGGATCAAACAATAGACAACCGCAGCCAAGATCAGAGTGGGAACAAATCCGCCTTTCCTTCTCAAGGATCTCAGCGAAGTAAATCCAAGCGCGAAATACATTCCAAAGACGAGCGCAACCCCAACGAGGCCCAAATTAAACCAAACTTGCAAAAACTCGTTGTGAGCATGCACAATGCCGTTGGGGTTGCGCCATGGATTGGGGCCTATCTCCTGGAAAGAATAAAAACCGAAGCCGCGAATAAATGGGCCATTGGAGATCTGCGCAAGCGTCTGCGTCCACAAGATTATCCTTCCTGACAAGGTCTCCGTACTTCCAGATGAGCTTAAATAGTCGTCAATCTTTGACGCAACAGCTATCCAGCCGATCCCGATGCCAGCTGCCATCAATAGGATTCGCATCAAGCGTCGTTTGAAAGTGCCTGGCGCAAGCAGGGTATAGACCATCCCAGCAACTGCAAGAGCTATGATTTCGGTTTTGCCGAAAGTCAAATAAAGTCCGGCAAGTAACGAAGTCGATAGAACAATCGCCCTTCTCTTCGACATTGACCGGTTCCATACAAGGTATAAGACCGCCATGAGCCCCAGGCAGTCGTTTAAAGCGATTATCGCAAAAAGGGTGAGCTGATCGGACACATCTCCCATATGGGAGCCCGAAGAACCGGAGAGCAAGAGAGTCAGCGGAGTGGATGCCGCCGTGGCGTAAGCCATGCCTACGCAAAACCTGTAAAATACATCGCGTATAGGATAAAGTTTGCATAACATAAAGGGGATTGCTATTGTTACCAGGTTGGCCATGTAATAAACTGCCACGACAGATCGCAATGGAGTCCATACAATGGTTATGGCTACCCAGAGAAGCAAAAGAGCGCCGATCTTTGACGCGAGACCAAAACGGTTGAGGACAGGCGTTAGCTGTATATCTCGCAAGGTGCTTTGGCGCAGATTACTAATAGCAAATAAATAGATGAGGTAGATACAGTAGATAAGAACGATAGCTACTTGGCCGGCCGCCGTTCCAAGACCGATAGCGGCAAAGAATATGCTCAGATTCTGAAAGCCCCAGAGATAACTGGAAAGCTTGAGCGCGACGGGCTCCGATGATGTAAGAATAGCCGGTCTCCTTTCGATCGCTTTTCAAGCCCGCAGGATTATTTGCATCGTCTCACGCCGGGCTTTTTGCAGCGAATGCTTTGTTAAGATAACCGGGCCTCGAAGCAGTTTTCCGCAAACCTACGCTGCTGTGGTGAAACCGCCGTCTTTGGATATGTCTCTACCGCGGCTTGCTACTACGCGCTTTGTCAACGCGGTCCAAGAAAGTTCTTCCGCCCTTGCCATTGCACCCATCGAGAGCAGAGCCAATTCCGGCGCGGGCATGGTGCCCAAAGCAATCATTGCCTTGGCGATGTCACTCACGATTCGCGTTTCATCCGCGTCTTTTGTTGAAATCAGCATCCCGCAGCTAGCGTTCACCAAGGTTCCAGGTCCGCCAAGATCGAGACAAACTACAGGAAGACCTTTTGACAGTGCTTCCAAGACAATCATGCCGCCCGCGTCATGAAGGCTTGGAAAGACCAGAGCGGTAAAGCCGGACAGCGCAGATGTCAGCTTCTGCCGCGGAAGCTCACCATTGAATTCGACGGCATCGGCGATTCCGAGTCTCTCTGCTATTCCGCGTAACCATCGCTCATCCGGCCCGTTGCCATACACAGTGAGTGTCGCCGACGGAAGAACCTTTCTTGCTTCAGCCAGCGCTGGAATAGCAAGATGGACGCCCTTCCAGCGAAGCAGGCGTCCTGCAAATACAAATCTTGGAGTCATCGAAATAGAGTGTTCGCGGCGCTCGACAACTGGGCTGTGATTCGCGACGGCAATCTGCACTTCGGTTTTGCCATGCCACTTGGACCGAATAAGTCGCAAGCTGTCATGTGTCGTCACATAGATGCGTTCGGCTGAGGAGAACGCCATGGCTGAAAGTGGACTGTAACGCTGCAAGACAATCTCCGCGTCGCGAAGAAATTCGCTCGCTTTGCCCAGCAGAGTCATGCTACGGCGCAGTCGAGAGGGGGCCCACTCTCCGCCGCCGATCGGCCCAATGATGAATGGAATCCTTAGCCGACCCATGAACGAACCGAAAAGCATTGTACAGAACGTTACATGGTAAACGCATTCAAAGGGACTTTCGCGGTGATATAGCTTGGCCGCGCGATATGCCCCCCACTGCCAAAGAACAAAGTACATTGGCAAAAACCATGATTGCTTTTTGAGTCTAAGAGCCCATTGCGGAAGATCGTAATAGATAAAGTGGATCTTAGAGTTAGGGCTTGCCGGCTCGGCTTCGATTGCTTCTCTGTTATTGGCGCGCGTAATCACCCATACTTCATCGGCATGAGCCGGCATATGCAAAACCCTTTGCCAGCCAACCTCCGGCTCTGAACCTCGATTCGGTTCACACGCATAGGCGGAGAGTAAAACCCTCATGCTTTTTCCGCCTTCTCCAGGAATCTGCGATACCCCCAACTGTAACACCCGGTAAATAATCTCCAGACAAAACGGATGCAGATGGCAGCTTTGCGGCGGAGATAAAGAGTCCTCGGAGCTTTCTGATTCTTCCAGTAGCGCGCCCGGATTTGCAGGTCTTCACGGTCGCTTTGGTCGCGCAGCCGCCGGTTCTTTTGCTCGGGATAAAAGCGCATGCGCGACCACTGGCGGGCCACATGCTTGATACTTCCATGGTCGCTGAATCGTATCCAAAGATCGGCGTCAAAGGCTAACTGCAATGCGGGATTGAATCCTCCGGCCCTATCGTAAATCGTCCTGCGCCAAAACATCGACATTCCCGGAATATAATTATAGGTATATAACCAAAGTGACCGATTGAACGGAATCTCCTTCTGTTTGCGCAAAGCGTTGCCTTCAGTATCGATCCACAGTGTATCGCCAAAAACGGCATCGACACCGGGATGCGCGGCAAAGTACTCTCCTACCTCGCGAAGTGCGCCCGATTCGAAAAGATCGTCGCTATTCAAAAAGCACAATATCTCGCCCGTCGCATGCGCAAAACCCTTCATTATTCCCTGAGTTTGTCCGCCATCCGGCTCGCTGCACCAAAACTTCAGGTGTTGTTCGTATTTGCGAATGATGTCAGGGCTTTCATCTTTTGAGCCGCCGTCGATCACTATGAGTTCCAGTTCAGGATAGTTTTGATCGAGAATGGATCGAAGAGTCAGCTCCAAGTACTTTGCCTGATTGAACGAGGGCACCACAACAGTAATCTTGGGTAAAGTCGCCATTCCGTTCTTACTCCTTTGCGAAACGTTAATTCGGTAATTCACACAAGTAATCAATCAGTCTGGCATAACTATCGGTAACTGCGCCCGATTCAGATACTCCGCGATTCGACCAAAGATAGAGTGTACAAAGACTCATTAGATAAACAAGCGCCTGAACCTCGGCTTTATGGCAAGACTCCTCACCAAACCAGGTTCTGCAATTCCCTAGAGTCCGCCGCATCGTTGCGAGCATCGCAGCCATCGGCCTGCAACGTAAAGCCATCGGCAGCAAAGCGAAATGAAGAGGGTCCATCAAGGGAAGCTGCTCGTAGTCGGCATACTCCCAGTCAAAGACTCTGGCAATGCCGCAATGCACGCGAATATTCCATTGCGTGAAGTCGTTGTGTGCAGCGACAAACTGCGTCGGCGATCCCGAAAGAGCTTCTTCGATTCGCTGAATTCCCTTTTTCAGACGGGCCGACCACATGTCGGAGAGCTGACCCTCCATGTCTTTCACGCGCGAGCGGAGACTACGGTAAACTCTGGATTCCTCCAGCCGCATTTTCTGCCGCGATAGCTCTTGAAGCGCGCGCAGAAATATAATATGCGGCTCTTCAAACTTGACGGCTACCGCGCCTGGGAGCGGACGTTCCGCGACAAAACATAGGCCCTTTTCGGAGCGATAGGCTATAAACCCGGGAATGCAATCGGAAAGCGTTGGTTGGTCGCGCAAAGCTCGGAGCCAGTTCGCCTCGTTCCGCAAAAGAAAATCAACCGCTTCGCCCGTGCCAGCCTTTACCAGATAGAGAGGTTCCGCACTGCGCTTATCTAAAAAAAGGATGGTACTCTTCGACCATACTCCGGGAGTTCCGGCGCGGAAGCAAGACTCGCCGGCTTCTTGCCCAACTGCTTCTCTGATCGATGCAAGATACTCAGATTCTGCGCAGCTACTGGCACCCAGAAGCCACGGCGCCCGCGCCATTGCGCGCAGTGGATATTCCAGCCTGCCTGGATGAAAGACTTCCCAGCACTTTTCGCGAGATGCGGCATTGCGTGAAACTATATAGCGCACACGCTTATTCCATCGCAAAGCAAGATGCGTTCCAGTCGATCCGCTCTTCGGCGCGTAGAAACGCTTAACTTGCTCCACGATTTCCGTCATTTTTTATCATCGCGCTTTTAATGGCATTTTCCGCATCGGCGATTACTTTCTCGAGTGGCTGCGCGGCATTCACGACCGCATACCTCTGCTGTTTTTCAATAAAGGTCAAATACGCCAGCCGCTGCCGAGCTGTTTCGTTAAAAGGAACTTCCTGCTTGCGCCTTTGCAACACCGCCGCCGGAGCATCCAGTAAAATCCACATGCTCGGCCGCGGCATCAGCTTGCCCACCAACTTTGCAACCCACACCGGCCCACCATAGCGATATCGCTTGGGGTCGATCAAAAGGTCATGGTAGTAGCGGTCGCAGATCAGTAAAGCCGCCCTGTCGTCTTGAAAGAGATTTGCCTGCCACTCTTCCACAAGCCATAACAATATCTTTACAATTGAAACCACTGCGGTCCGCGGGGGCTTGCCATGAGGCTCGACTACAGTTAATCCGGGCTCGCTTCGCAGAAGCGAAACCAAGCGAGGCTTCAAATGCCGCATCTTCACGGATTGTCCGCTCTCAGACAGCTTGTAAATCAATCCGAGAATGACGGAACTTTTTCCTGCCCCGTCCGGACCGAGAATCACTATCTTCAATCTGTTATTGTCCTTTGACCTGGGTGCAAATATACGTCCGGTTATTCGCAATGCGCGACGGCCTTGTATAACTGCAAATACTTTTCGGCAATTACCGGGTAGGCAAACCGGGCAACAGCCGTTTTCCGTGACTCTGCGCTTAATAGAGCGCGGCGATCAGCTCCGTCAAGCACCCAGCGAATTCCGTGCGCCAGATCCTGGGAATCGAATGGCTGGGCCAAGTAGCCCGTCTTTTTGTGCTCGACAATATCCGGCAATCCGCCTGTGTTGAAAGCCACCACTGGAGAGCCGCAAGCGAGCGCTTCTACGCCGCTATTTGGTAGATTGTCCTGCCGCGAAGGCACAATTACCGCATCCGCGGCACTGTAATACAAATTGAGACTGATATCGTCGTGCAGATGCCCGGTATAGTGAACGGGAAAACCCAAATTCAAAGGTTCCCTGGGTGCGAGTTGGCCGAGAACCACTAACTCCAGTCCCGGTATTTCGCTGTGTAGTAGATTGAGAGCATCGTGAAGGAGGTCGAATCCCTTGCGTGGGGTGCGTGTGCCGTAGGTGGCGCCAAAGAGAAGCAAAGGCCCTTCAACAGGCAGGCCGAGCAGTTTCCGAGCCAATATCTTATCGATCGGCCGCCACGCCTCAGTATCGATTGCATTCGGGATTACGGTCACTGGCCACTCTCGCATGATTACGCTTTGACGCGCGCAATCGGCCAGCCAGCAACTGGGCGCGACAATATGCATCGGCCGTCGCCACTGCCTCAGCTTTCGTTGCCAGGTCCAGCGATTTAAATCGATGCCCGATTCGTGCGACGGTCGATTGCTCGATAAGTATCCGTCGCGCCAGCGAGAATCCTCTGTGTAATGCTCCGCCCCGCAAAATCCCCACATATCGTGCAACGTCCAAACCACCGGTTGCTGAAGCCTGCCAATATCTGCAATAGACATCATCTCTCCTTGCGCCCATTGCAAATGGATAACGTCCGCTCCCGAATGGTTCAGCCGCCGCGGCCAGCGAGAAGAGAGAATTGCCGTCGAATGAAGAACCTTGTTTTGCGTGCCCAGAACTTTTATCGATGAAGCGCCCAGGAAGTTGCGCAAGCTATTGATTGTGTTTGACCCGGTCGAGCCAGCCTTGTGAACAGTCCAGTCGCCGGCATTCGCGGCCACCACGTGCATCTGGGAATCTATTCCTTGCTGGCGCAATGCATGATGAATGCGATATGTTGCACGAGCGGCGCCGCCATCGATATCGGAATAGCTGACTTGCGCGACCTTCACCAGTAAACCACCCTATGTCAAATTTGCAACTTCATTTGGAAGTAATTCAGCAAGTAGCCGAGAACATTGAAGGCTTGCCGTCCAGCGGCGCGCAACGGCGCGCTTTGGATTCAAGATGCGATCGGCGCGGAATCTGTTTGTAACTCTTCGCCAAAAACCACTGGAGTAAAGCTTTTAAAGAGATTTCGAATCATAAAAAAGCATGCCGGGAAAGTAATTGCCAATTGCGTAACGATCGAACCTAAACAAACTCCCATTACGCCGAGTCGGCGTGTCAAAAAGATCGACAGGGCTAAGTTGCTCAAGCTCGCAAAGACCGCCACGGTAGCTTGCGCTTTCAGAACCCCCGCCCCATTGAGCAGCATCGACATGGCAGTCGAAACGGCGCTGACTACGCCCCACAAGGCCAGAACCGCCAACAAAGACATAGGCGCGGTCAGTGATTTACCCACTGCCACACGTATAATCCACGGCCCGGCCAGCGCTAGTAACGTGCAGAGAGGAACCGAAATAGCCAGCGTCACGCGCAGAGATGCAATGAATACCCTGCGCACCCAAACTACATCGCCGCGCGCCGAGGCCTCTCCATACGCGGGCCAAAGAGGACCTAGTCCAATGCCGACCACCATCGCCACAAAACTGAAGAGTTTTTGCGGCACCGCATACATGGCAACGGCCGCCGCCCCCATCACCTGCGCGATGACAATATTGTCCGACGTATAACTGATGGCGACAGCGCACTGCAGAACAAAAAACAGGAGGCCGAGTTTCAGTATTTTCTTTGCGGAACTGCCTCGATAGGCGCGCCATGAGGGAAGCAGCCAGCGGTGCTCGCGAAAGAGAAACCACCCGTTCAACACCGTCGCGGCCACTGTGCCAAAGGTCGAGGCTAAAACCAGCATCGCCAGACTTCCATGCAATGCAATGACCACCAGCAAGGAAAGAAGAGAAATCACGCTTCCAACGGCGGCGACGATCTGCGAAAAATATCCCTGTTGCAGCCCTGCCTGGGCGCGGATAACCACACCCAGGGGAATACTCGCCACGAACCAAGAGAACAATACCAAGAATGCGTGTGCGCCTTCGGTGGCCACAGACGCGGATTTCACATTGAAAAGCCGCATCCACGGCATAAACGGATAGCCAACCGCTCCTATCAATGCGAAGAAAGCTGCAATTCCTGTCATCATGACAAAGGCGCTTGTTACATACTCCTTAGCCAGAGGACGATCGTCTTTTCCGTATGCCTCGGAAATGGCATTCATCAATCCATTCCCAATGCCGAGATCCGCAAATGCCATTACCGTGATGATGGAAACCAGAACCATCCAGAGCCCGTAGCGCTCCTGGCCCAAATAGGTATAGGTCAGCGGCACGGTAATCAGCGTGGCCGAAAGTCCTACAACTCGCGCGGCGCCAGCCGATACTGTTGTCATCGCGGCGCGCCGAAGCCGTTCCTTAGAGCGCCCTTCGGCAGTCGAAGTATCGAATGGGCGCAGACGAAATAGCGATTTCATGCGCCTGGTCTGCTGAAGCAAGTCGATCGCTCACCTCTTTTTCAGTCGAAATTGTTCTCAAGACTGCGAATGAATTCGCAAGAATAATGGAGGAACGAACAATCTCTATCAGAAGATATAACCAACAAAAAAACGCGCTCGGAGCTTAGTTCTTCGCATTTAGCTTCATCGCGCGGCATTGGCGGCCGCGCTGGAATTCCTCTGGGCAAAGCAGGCGAATGCTGCCGCAACAAAGCATATTTTATGGGGGGTACTGTATAGATTCCTACTAACTCCGGTGAAACTCCGCGCGCACTAATGAGTAACGATGGCGGCTGAGGCTGCCTCGCCAATAATTGCCTGCGTGCTCGAAAGCGTCGACTTGATCTTGCTCATCGGCACATAAACAATGTCCTGCGGCTGAAGTGCCAGCGGTGCTTGAGTTCCCTTGGCAATTGCATCATATGAAAGAGGAAAATCCAGCACAGTACCGTCCGCGTTGCGGCGTATCACCCGCAAGCCTCCAGTGTTGGCCTGCATGAATGTTCCTCCACTGAGCGCAAGCGCCTCCGCCACATTCAGCCTCCCATCCTCCTGCATAAGGTATCCGCCGGGCCTGTTGACCGCACCCAAGACATAAACAATCCCGGCGCGCGGAACCAGGATTGAGTCGCCGGGCCGCACAAGAGCCGAGGAAGTCTCCCGCGTGTTTTGGCTGCGAGAATAAGGAACATCCTCCTCCGGCGCACTGGTATCGGAGCCATGGCGGATCTTGACATGCCCGCCTGCCAGAAAAGTCAAACCGCCCACTTGCGCAAGAACATCACTGAGTTGTGTCGGCGCGAAGATCGCCACGCGTCCCGGGTTCATCACTTCGCCAAGCACTGTCACATACTCGCCGGCATACTGCAGAACGTCGACACTCACTTGCGGCTGTTTCAGAATCTGATTATCCCTGAAGGCCGCTTCAATGCGTTTTGCCGTC
>JBEKDN010000062.1:0-27520 GCA_050014335.1 Occallatibacter sp.
GAGATCGATCTGGGCAAAAGGGTTGTGGTGGTAGGCGGCGGCAACGTGGCCATCGATGTTGCGCGCGCCGCCGTTCGGCTGGTGCACGAAGCGGTTGATTTTGCGCCTGAGGATGAAGATGCCAAGGGACTCCAGCCGGCCTTCGATGCTGCACGCATGGCGCTGCGCTCAGGCGCCGAAGAAGTGGAGTTAGTGAGCCTGGAATCGCGCGCGCAAATGCCGGCGTGGAAGGGCGAAGTGGATGAGGCCGAACACGAAGGCATCACAGTTGAAAACGGATGGGGCCCCAAGGAAATTGTCGGTGAAAACGGGGTTGTTACCGGCTTGAAGGTTCGGCGCTGTCTGACCGTCTTCGATGAGAATGGCCGCTTCAACCCCGCCTTCAGCGATGAAGAGAAGATCATTCCCTGCGACAGCGTGATTCTCGCCATCGGCCAGCAAGCCGATCTTTCGTTTCTGAGTGGCGAAGAGGGCGTGCAGGTGACTCCGCGCGGAATTCTCAAGATCGACGGAAACCTGATGACGACCGCCCCCGGTGTTTTTGCCGGAGGCGATGTAGCCTTTGGCCCGCGCATCCTGGTTGAGGCTGTGGCCAATGGGCACAAGGCGGCGCGGTCGATTCACGTCTTTCTCAACGGCAAAACCAAGAAGACGATTCTTAGCCGCTTCCGCATACTGCCCAACTGGGAGATGCCGCGCGGCTTTCTCTCCACGCCGCGGCAGAAGATGCCGGTGCTCGCTGCGAACAGGCGCATCGGGATCGCAGAGGTGGAGCTTGGCTTTGACGAGGAGCAGGGCCGCGCCGAAGGATTGCGCTGCCTCAACTGCCAGGTAAATACAATCTTCGACGGTTCGAAGTGCATTCTCTGCGCCGGTTGCGTGGATGTATGCCCAGAGAACTGCCTGCGCCTGGTGGACCTGGTGCAGGTAAGCGGAGATGCGCGCTACGACGCGCTCATCCAGAATCGTTACGGTGTGCCCGCCAATGAACTGAAGGCTGGACAGGCTGGAGCCATCATCAAGAACGAAGAGAAGTGCATTCGTTGCGGACTTTGCGCCCAGCGGTGCCCAACCGGGGCCATCACCATGGAAGCGCTTGAACAGCAGGAACGCGAAGTCTTTGAATAGGGGAACAAGGGCATGAATCGAAGGGAATTTTTCAAGTTGAGTTGGGGATCCATTGGTGTAGCCGCTCTGGTTTCGGCGGTAGGAGTCAGTCTGGCCGCCGTCGTCCGGTTTCTGATGCCGAGTGTCTTTTACGAGCCGCCGCAATCGTTCAAGATTGGCAACCCCGCGGACTTCCCCTTTGGCCCCCCCACCTTCCTGGTCGACGAGAAGATCTTTGTATTCCGCGACCGTGACAAGGGCTTCGCTGTTGCCAGCGCGGTCTGCACGCACCTGGGATGCACGGTGGCTCACTTCTCCAGCGATCAACGCTTTCATTGCCCTTGCCACGGCAGCGTCTTTGCCGCTGATGGTTCGGTGCAGCACGGTCCCGCACCCCGCTCGCTCGATTGGTTTGAAGTGACGCAAGCTCGTGATGGGCAGCTCAGCGTGGACAAAGACAAGGTAGTTCCACCGACTTACCGGCTTATGGTGTAACCATGAATCTGATTCGCGAAATCTGGCAATCGATCGTGCGGCGGGATCCGCTCTCCACCGACAAGGGAAAATCCGAACTGGTCTTTCTCAACGTGTGGCTGCATATCCATCCGGCCAAGGTGAAGAAGGAGAATCTCAAGTTCAGGCACTCCTTTTACCTGGGATTCATCACCTTCTTTCTCTTCCTCATCCTTGTAACTACCGGCATAGCTCTCATGTGCTATTACCGGCCCTATCCGCCGCAGGCCTATCAGGACATGAAAGACCTCCAGTTTGTGGTCTTCATGGGAAGCTTCCTGCGCGCCATGCATCGCTGGGCGGCGCACGGCATGGTGGTCTGCGTCTTCCTGCACATGTGCCGGGTCTTCTACACCGGCTCTTACAAGAAGCCCCGCCAGTTTAACTGGGTGGTCGGCGTATTGCTTCTGCTGCTCACTCTTGGCCTGTCCTTCACCGGTTATCTCTTGCCGTGGGATCAGTTGGCATTCTGGGCCATCACAGTGGGAACTAACATCGGCAGTTATGCGCCGCTTGTGGGCGGACAGGTGCGCGAACTGTTGCTCGGCGGCCATAGTGTTGGAGAAGCCGCGCTACTGCGCTTCTACGTTCTCCATGTGGCTGTACTGCCTGCGGCCGTGATCCTGCTTACTATCGTTCATTTCTGGCGGGTACGCAAGGACGGCGGGCTCTCGCGCCCTGTGTGGAAGCTCAAGCCCGCGAAGTCTGAGGCGCTGGTCACCATCGGCGCACCCGCAACAGCGGCTCCACTGCAAGCAGCGCCCGCGTCCAGTTCCAAGACTTATGGCCTCATGGAAGTGGTAAGCGGAAAGCCCATCTTCGAAACGGTGACCCCCGAAGAAGAAGAGGATACCGTCTTCTCGTATCCTTATGCCTTTGTTCGCGAAGCCGTCGCGCTGATGGCCACAGTAACAACCATCATGACGATTTCGCTCTTCTTCCATGCGCCGCTTGAAGAGCTAGCCAACCCCGCAAAGACCCCTAACCCTGCCAAGGCACCGTGGTACTTTCTCGGCTTGCAGGAGTTGGTAAGTCACTCTGCCTTGCTCGGCGGCGTGGTAGCCCCCGCTCTGATGGTGCTGGCCTTGCTTGCGATCCCATATCTCGACAGAAACCCAAGCCGGCGTCCGGTTGACCGCAAGCTGATCCTATGGCTGTTTACTTTCTTCGTCGCTGTCAATCTTGTCTTGATCGTTGTGGGAACTTTCTTCCGCGGACCCGGCTGGGCACTGGTTCCACCATGGGCACATGTTGTCGGGGGGGCTGAATAATGGAACGCAGACTACAGCAGATATTCTTTGCGCTCAGTCTTCTTGCGCTGGCCTTGATTGTGGCCGCGGCCTGGCAGGCTAACACCCCTTCCTGGAAGACCTATCAGAGAAGCTTCTTGCAGCTTGAAGCGCAGGGCGAGCCCAATGCCGTGGCCAAGGCTGCCGTGCTGGTCACGCCGCCGGAGATTCATCAGGTGATTCTGACAGGTCTACAACGCGTGGACCGTTGCACAACCTGCCATCTTGGGGTCGATGACCCGACCATGAAGAACGCGCCCGAGCCCTTTCGCTATCACGCCAACCTCGGGCCGCATATTCCCTCCAAGTTCGGCTGCACCATCTGTCATGGTGGCCAGGGCCTTGCCACTGACAAGGATGGCGCTCATGGCAAGGTCGATTTCTGGCCCAACCCGCTGCTCTCCAAAGATTACATACGCGCCTCATGCGGCCGCTGCCACAAAGAAGGCGATGTGCCGGGAGTGCCGGAACTGACCGCGGGGCGCCGTCTGTTCGAAACCCAGGGTTGCCGCGGCTGCCACAAGCTCAACGGCGTAGGCGGCAGCATCGGTCCAGACCTGACAGGAGAAGGCGCAAACCGCCGCGCGCCCGAATGGCTAGAACGTCATTTCCTAACGCCCAACGCTGTCTCGGCCGGATCGGCGATGCCTAACTTCCACTTCACTAACGAGCAGGCTCGCGACCTTACCTATTACATGCTTTCGCTCACCAATGAAGACATGGGAAGCTACTATTCGAGCGTGCGCCTGATTCCAGGGCCGGAATACGGACGCCAGCTCTTTGTCGAAAAGAACTGCATCGCGTGCCATAGCGTTGGCGGTGTGGGCGCGAAGACCGGCCCAGACCTGCTTGGCGTAACCACGCGCCACTCGACCGAGTGGCTCGACGAACAGCTGGTGAATCCCGAACTCGTCTATCCCGGTAGTTCAATGCCCGAATACGATCTCGAGACCAATGCGCGGAAGGCTCTCCTCGCCTACCTGGCGACTGCCACTCCTGACGATGTGCAGTTAATTCTATCTCGCAAGAGGCGTGCCTGGACTCCCGAGGATGTTGCCATCGAAGCCGGCAAGCAGAACTTCGCGCGCTTCGGTTGCGTCGGCTGTCATGGGACAGAGTTGCAGGGCGGCGTTGCCAATCCCAATGCGCAAGGCGGCGAAGTGCCCTCGCTACTGCATGTCTCCGATGACTACACCAAAGATGAAGTGATTGCGATTATTCGCAATGGCCGAGCGCCTCCTTTGGAGAACACAACTGGGCCGACTCCGCCTCTTTATATGCCATCGTGGAAGCACGTGCTGAGCGACGAAGACATCAACCGCATTGCCGACTATCTCTGGTCGAAGCAGCAAAAGACGAAAGATGCCTGGTAGCCCAGCGGAGAAGATCAATCGGACCAGCAACGAGGGTTCAGTGAAGTCATCGGTTTTACTTTTTTCTTCGGCAGCAGTTCTGCTTGTGGCGGCTGCCATAACGGTCGCCACATCCGCACAAACACCTGCAACTCCGCTGAGGAGCGGCCCTGCACCGCCACCCGCAGAAGCCCACATCTATCCACCCCCCATCAATCTAAAAGTATTGCCGAAAGATCTGACCGGGCAGCAGGTTCACGAGATCATGGAGCGATGGTCTGCGGCGCTTGGTGTTCATTGCAACTCCTGCCACGTTGAGGACCGCAACAATATCGGCCCCAACGGCCAACCGACGCTTGACTTTGGCAACGACTCCAAGGGAATGAAGCTCGCGGCGCGCACGATGTATGCGATGACCGAGAAGATCAACACGGAGTATGTGGCGAAGATCAACAGCTCGGGTCTTCCGGTCACCTGCGGAATCTGCCATCGCGGCCAGATGAGTCCCGAGCCGTTCAATATCCAGCCACCTGCCAACCCGCCAACCGCACAGCTTCCGAAGGGTGGGGAAGAGAACCCACCGGCGCAATGAATGGGTGCCGGAAGACACTCGCTGCAATCAGAGGTTCAATTCAAGAGCCACTGAAAATCTGAACCGAGGTACCCATCACATGCAAGCAAGTTTAAAGCTTCAGAGGCGGCATTTGATTGAAAGCGGCAAGCCGGTATTGCGAAGCCTTAAAGCTGCGGTTATGGGCAGGAGGCTAGTTCTGCGACCCCGATTCAGGCTGTTGTTTGGTGTGGCGATGCTTTGCGTCACAGCAACGGCGGCTCAGAGAGGCCAAGCTAATCCCGACGGGCAACAGGCCTCGATCGACTCTGCGGACGGAGCCTCCTGCGCCCCCTGTCACATAGAGGTAGTGAAGGACTTTGCCAATAATCCGCATACGCGGTCAGCAAGAATGCCTGGCGGCAAGGGCCTGACCTGCGAGAACTGTCACGGCCCCGGCAATGCGCACGCAGAGAGCGGCGACGTTTTATTGATATTCAATCCTTCTACAGCCACGGCCAAAGTGGTGGATGAAAAATGCCAGGCGTGTCATGGCGGCAAGCACGTAAACTTCCAGCGATCATCCCACGGCATGGGTAATGTAAGCTGCGCCGGCTGTCATACCGTCCATGCCGCCAGAGCGCCGGAGCATCTGCTCAAGCTGGCGCAGCCTGAATTGTGCTACCAATGCCACAATGACATCAAGCCGCAATTCTCCATGCCCTTCCGCCACAAGGTTGCAGAGGGGTTGATCCAGTGCACGGACTGCCACGATGCACATGACGCTGATCGCGAGAGCCAACGTCACACCTCCACTTGGCAGTTCGATGTATGCACAAAATGCCACGCCGCAACGGCCGGGCCTTTCGTTTATGAGCACGCCGCAGTAAAGGCTGAAGGTTGCAATGCCTGTCACTTTCCGCACGGTGGAACGAATCCCAAACTGCTAACCCAAGCCAATGTGAACACGATCTGCCTGCAATGCCATTTGCCGCCGCTGTACTCGACTACAGGCCAGCCTGCCGTGCCATCGCACAGCCAATCGGCGCAGGGCCAATCGTGTACAAGCTGCCACTCCAACATTCACGGCTCCAATGCGAGCAATGTGTTTCTAAACTCCATGCAGGGACAGACAGATCATTGACTCTGACAGATGCCAACACGGAAATCTCCGGAGGCGCCTGTCAGTGCGATCGACAACTCGGTGTGCCCAAAAGAGAAGATCTGACTCTGCAACTGTGGCTGGATGCGATCTGCGAGGACCGCGGAATCGCCCCGATATCAGGAGAACAGAAAGATTCCTGAGTACCCCGCCCAGCGATGTCTTCTCTTCCTGGAATGCGTACACAGATTAGACAGCTCGTAGTCAGATATCTTTCCGTGCAATCCAGACAAGACGCCACGAGTAGCAGCATGGGAACAAAACGCAACGGACAACACGTTCTCTATCGAAGCGAAGTGGCAAGGCAATCCGCAATTGCTGCCAGCAATCCCCGTTGAGGCTCACTCGCTTGTCGTCATCGATTGTGACCGCAAGCCAAACGGGCCAGACGGCGTAGCAGCATTCCAAGCTCTTTGTGCAGCCCATTCAATCGACCTATCTAGCGCGTTTGTTGTGGAGACTCCATCGACGGGCCTTCACTTCTATTTCCGCACAGAGACACCCTACGGCAATTCCAGCGGGTCACTGCCGCTCAGTTCGGAAGCGAGCGACATTTCAGACCACGACGCATGAACGAACGACTTGCGAACGAGCATCGATGCTGCGCCGATTTTCTGCGCGGTGCTAAGGATCGCAGGGTTGTCGTTCGTGATGTCGGCTTCAATGTCGGGAATGTCCGACCAGAACGGCACGGTGAACTGCTGCGCACCAGCCTGTAGCTGTGCCTGCATCTCGCCATTGGGGAGCGCTACGCCAGAGCGATACAGCGCTGTGCTCACCATAGAGTTTTCAACTTGATAGGCCGTGAATTCGGCGGGAACTACAACGTCGGTAATTTGAACCTGTGCCATGTGGCATACCTCGAATCAAAGTGGATTTGGTTTGATTCCAGGCTTGCCGACTGGTTCGCCATCGTTCCCGACTGGGAAGGTGTTACCTGTTGCGTATGCCCGACTGGACATGAAAGACCATACCGCACATTCGAGCGGAGCGCAAGTCTTTTCGTTCTATATACATAGGTGGACGCTGGTGAACAGTTGAAATTGTCGTTTGCGGTCAAACTGGCTACCCATTTTGGATTGAGCCGGTTTAGCTCCAGACTCCCGGCTGGTTCATGCGAATCTGTGGAGGATTTGCGGACGTTTCCATACGCTTAAATCCACAAACTCTGCAAATGCGTCTAATCCCTCCATTAAACGTGTGCATTGGACCGAGATAAACGGCATTCGATGGAACGGTCTGATAGCACTTCGGGCACAGCGGCTTTTCAGGCTTGCTCTTGTAGCAAAAATATCCATTCACTTCGTCAGGTCCGATGATTTCTTCCCTCTGTGCAAGCTGTGTTTTTAGACTGCGGACTTCTTCGTCAAGATCAAGCACGCGCGCCTTCACATCAAGAACGGAATCGTAAAGCTCGCTCAATGCGCCTTTCAATTCATTGTTTGATGTTCCCTTGGCTAGATCAACGGCGTTCTTCGCAGACGCAGCAAGGCCGCTCACAATCTGCACGGTTGTCAATGCTGCTTGTGGAATGATCGACATTGAATCCCCTTTCACTTGCTGGAGTGCTGCCCATCTTGCTTTGCTTTGAACTTGAGAGTGATTTTTGCTTCAAGCCGCTGCATACATTCGCGTCCAGGTCTTCGGCCTTTAGGTGATCCTTCATCACCATTGCAACTCAGTCGAATCTCTCTTTCGCTCATGCCTGCATAAATCATCATCTGCACTTCGTTGGCAAGATTGTATCCGCCACGTTGACATCTTGGATTGCCGCACGACATCACCGGCCCAGTATTGCGAAGACTCCATACTCCAGTCTTAGGGCTATTCCCAAAATCCGATTCAGTGAACCGAATGATTGCGTCGTCTATCGTTGGGAACTCCGATTCAAACTTGCTGCTCATTCCAAACAATCCGCTAGCTCGTTCCAACGGTACGCCCATTCTTACCCTTTCCGCGCTCTGTGAAAATGCTACGCCGCTCGCTAGTGGAAAAGTGGGACAGAACTGTTGTGCAACTATATTCAGGCATGACCGATTTTCTATATGGAATCCCACCCCACGTTTGAAACTACGATATTGGGGTATACCCCAATTTGCTTTCGAGTCCGATACTGACGAAGTGGTATCCCCGCGATTGTGACTCATATCACTTGGGGGTGGGGGGCTCCGGTAGGCTCTCACGACCAATGAGCACTGCGAACGGAGCGAGCGACACTCCCACCAAGGCAGGTTGACTCAAAAGGCTAGTTTTGAAACTGGAGTTTGAGAAAAGTTTGAGAAATTTATTCTAAGGCTGTCACTATTTGGTCCAGATTCTAGTTAAGTCCTTTAGAATCTGGCGGGGACGACGGGGCTCGAACCCGCGACCTCTGCCGTGACAGGGCAGCGCTCTAACCAACTGAGCTACGTCCCCCAAACTGCTTGCCTCTCTGAATTGGGCTTTGACCAACTGACCGGTTTTCATAACAAACAGGAAACTCGGCATGGCAACTGGCTTTCCGCTCCGCATCCCTGCGTTTTCCTTGCGGCGCAGGAAACAGTTTTTCAGATCAACAACTTGATTGATTGTACCAGAATGCTCTGGGCTTGGGAGACAGCTTCCGTAACCCTAGCCCGCATTTCTCACGGGCAGTGTTGAATAGCGCGTTGCGGGCAAAAGAAAAAATTGGAAAGACCGCCTTTTCTGTGGCATAACTGCGTTAGCAAAATGTAGTTGTGGCCTAGGAAAGGGCGGCCTTTCTTATGACAGGGTGTAACCAGGAAATTTGCAGTTTTGCATCTTTGCATCTCATTTTTCGCGCCGCGTGGAGGCCGGCTTCGCGGCCGGACGGGTATCGAACAACGGCGGCGCGCTGTTGTTGCTCCGAGTGGACAGCAAGATAGACTAGCTGGATGGCGTGGCAGCTTGTTTCACCGACAAGCGGTCGCCTCTGTTTGTCCGCGCCAGCTCGGGAAGATGCTCAAGCGGCGCATCTACGGTCTGGCGCTTGGCTACGAAGACCTCAACGATCATGAGCAGTTGCGCCACTCCTTCTCACGGTTCAATTCCTCGAAAAATCCTTGCGCATGAGAAATGCGGGCTAGGAGCCTTCTCAGCTCTGTGCCACCGTTGGTGATGGTTTCCACTTGGCCGCCCGCGTAGTAAGTATAAGCGTCCGCCCGCTCATTGCGAAAAACCGCGACGAAAGGAGTACAGTTTTTTCGATCAAAGTTTGCCGAAAGCCTGCCGGAAGGCTTTCCTTGAGCCGCTACCCAGGAACTGCAGCCGAAGCCGAGAACCCTGAAGCGTCCGACAGGCAGAAAAACTTCCCTTCGCTCCATATTTCGTCCCATAATCCGGCTCGCGGCTCGCAAAAGATTCCCATCCGCGCCAACTTCGCTTATGCTGTTAACAACCCTTTCTTGCTTCGGCAAGCCACCATAACCTTATATGAATCCAGTCGCTTTAGCGGTTGACGATCTTCGGGAGCAGTATACGCAGGAGATGGCGCTTGTCCGCCAGACCTGTGAGCGCACCGGCGACGGCACGGCGGCGATCCGCCGCCGCTCCGCCGTTGTCGACCGTATCCTCATTGAAATGTGGCGCCGAGCCTTTACCGATCAGCCCGCGCAAAGCGCCGCGGTGGTGGCGATGGGAGGTTATGGGCGGAAGGATCTCTTTCCTTATTCCGACATCGATGTCCTCTTCGCCTTTGCCGACGACAAGGCCGAAGCCAACTCGAAAGAAGCTGTTCGCGCGGTCATTCAAGGCATGTGGGACATTGGTCTGCGGGCCAGTCCCAGTTCGCGTACGCTCAAGGAAGCCGGACGCTTCGATCCAGACAACCTGGAATTCACGCTGGCCACGCTTGACCGCCGCTTCCTGGCCGGTCACTTTCCGCTTTACCAGCAGCTTCATCAGACGGTCTTGCCGGGCTTGGTGCTCAGCGAGTGGAACACCATTACCCAAAAATTAGGAGAAATCGCCCGCTCTCGCCACGCCAAATTTGGCAATACCATTTTTCACTTGGAACCCAACCTCAAGGATTGTCCCGGCGGGTTGCGCGACTTCAGTCTGGCGGTCTGGTTTGCCCTGCTCTTCCATCTCAAAGAGACTAAAGAGTGGCCGCGCCATCGCGGCGGAGTTTTCCAGAGCGCCCGCGGAGACGCCGAAGCGGCCTTCGATTTCTTGGCAGCCGCGCGATGTTTTCTTCACTTCCGCCACGGTCGCGACGACAATACCCTTGACTGGCAGTCGCAGGATGAAGCGGCAGCCAACTCGATTGGCCTTGAGACGCGCGGTACCGCCGATCCAGCGTACTGGATGCGCACCTACTATCGCCATGCGCGGGTCATCTATCGCCGCGCTGCGCTGCTCATGGAGCATCTTCCCGCGCCGGTCAGCTTCTATCGCCAGTTCCGCCGCCGCCGCACTCCAATCGCCGGCACCGACTTTATCCTTGACCAGGGCCGCATTGACATTGTTCCCGGCGCGCAATTCAGTGATACGGGCGCCATTCTGCGCATCTTTGCCCTCATGGCCACGCACGGCTACGCCCTGAGCCAGGCCGCTGAAGACCGCATCACCGACGCCCTGCCCGCACTGGCCGTTCACATCCCTGAAGGCCCATATCTGTGGAACGCGCTGCGGGAAATCCTGCTGGGACCGCACGCCGCGCGCGCCCTGCGCACCATGCACGCCCTGGGCATTCTTGAAATGCTCATCCCGGAGTTCCATGGCATCGATGCCTTGGTCATCCGCGACAGTTATCACCGCTATACCGTGGACGAGCACACGCTTCTCACCATCGACAATGTGCACGGCCTCCGTCAGCCCGCCAACGCCTATGAGCAGAGTCTGGCCCAGCTACTTCCCGAGATCGACCGCCTGGACCTCTTCCTGCTTACGCTGCTCCTCCATGACACCGGCAAGGCCCGCCGCGGCGTCGAGCATGTTGCTCCGAGTATCGAACTCGCCGATGCCTTTCTAGCGCGCCTGGAATTCGACGCCGAAGAGCGCGAGGCCGTGCTCGATCTCATTCGCCTCCACATCGAAATGTCCAACGCACTGCGGCGCGACATCTTCGATATGGAGAACGTGCGCAACTTCGCTGAGAAAATCGGCAATCCCCAGATGCTGAAGATGCTCACGCTGCTGACATTTGCCGACATCAAGGCCGTCAATCCTGACGCCCTCACGCCATGGAAGGCTGAGAATCTATGGCAGCTTTACATGACCACCGCCAACTTCATGGACCGCTCCGTCGATGAGGTTCGCTACCACGCGGCGATCGATCCCACGCTCCTCAATCGCCTCCGCTCAATGGTTCCCCCGGCGCAGCACGACGCGCTCAAGACCTTCCTGGAAGGCCTGCCCCAGCGCTACCTGCAAACCCGCCTGCCCGAGCAGATTCGCAACCACTTCCAGATGGCCGCCAAGCTCGACGAGGATAATGTTCAGCTTGACCTTCGGCCGCATCGCCAGCTCTATGACCTCACGGTCATCACTCGCGACCGCACGCGCCTCTTTGCCGACGTCGCTGGCGCATTGGCTGCCTGGGGCATGAACATCGTGAAGGCCGGCGCATTCTCCAACGACGCCGGCGTCATCGTCGATAGCTTCCACTTCACAGATATCTTCCGCACCCTTGAGCTCAACCCCTCGGAGAAGGATCGCTTCCTCAACTACCTTCATGACGTGGTCTCTCTCAAAGTTCCCGTCGAGCAACTCCTTGAAGCGCGCCGCCACAGCTACAACCCTACTAACCTGAAGACCGAGGTCGCAACCCGCCTGGAATTCGACAACGAATCCAGCACGCACTCGACGATATTGCAGGTCGTTGCGCAAGATCTTCCCGGCCTGCTCCGTCAGATCGCCATGACATTGAGCCTGAACCAGTGCAATATTGCGGTCGCGCTGATCGATACAGAAGGAGAGACGGCCATCGACGTCTTCTATCTGACCAGCCAGGGCGCCAAACTGACCGAAGATGCCCAGCAGAAACTGGCTCAAGACCTCACCTCGGCTTTCGCGGCGATGCGCGCGCCTGCCGGCGCATAGATTTTTCTCCGACCAAGTGAAACGAAAACTATCCATCCAGTTTCCGCTTGATTTATGGAGAGATATGGTCTAATTTGTACATAGTCGGGCGCATCGCCGGAAGCGCCCCTTCGCACGAAGCACTTCCCCAAGGGCCACACGGCAATCGAACGATCAGGCTTCCTCTTTCAGAGCGAGCCGCGTATTGAGGCGCGGCTCGCCATTCATAAGGCAATCGACACCCCCGAACCGTAGATTCCGCGGCGCCTGCGATCTTCCTGCCGCACGAAGAACAACTTGCAGCCCGGCCGGCGGGGCTTTCCTCCTCGCGCTCTTCAACCCTTTCCGCGGAACTGAGGAGTTTCCTTGAAATCGCTCGTCTTCGCACGCGTAAGCCCGATGCCCAGGCCTCGGACGCTGTTCTCACTCTTGCTGCTGGTTCTGGCCAGCCTGATGCTGTCCGCCTCCGCGCGGGCGCAGACCGCTTCCTTCACCTACGCGATCGCGGCGCTGGGCGGCGGCTTCAGCGATCCCTTCGGCGTGGCGGTGGACGCCAGCGGCAACATCTATGTCGCGAATTATCTTGGTAATTCGGTGATGGAGTTCCCTGCCGGATGCGCCTCGTCGAGTTGCGTGATCACGCTGGGCGGCGGCTTCAGCTATCCCGCCGGCGTGGCGGTGGACGCCAGCGGCAACGTCTATGTCGCCAATAGCGACAACGGCACGGTGATGGAGATGCCCCCCGGCTGCGCTTCGTCGAGTTGCGTGACCACTCTGGGCGGCGGCTTCGCGGAGCTCTTTGGCGTGGCGGTGGACGCCAGCGGACACGTCTATGTCGCCGATACTTACAACAACGCGGTGAAAGAGATGCCCGCCGGATGCGCCTCGTCGAGTTGCGTAACCGCGCTGGGCGGCGGCTTCAGCGGTCCCGCTGGACTGACGGTAGACCGCGCCGGCAACGTCTATGTTGCAGATTCTTTCCACAACGCGGTGAAGGAGATGCCCGCCGGATGCGCCTCGTCGAGTTGCGTGACCACGCTGGGCGGCGGCTTCAGCTATCCCGCCGGCGTGGCGGTGGACGCCAGCGGAAACATCTTTGTCGCAGACGATGAAAACGACGCGGTGAAGGAGATGCCCGCCGGATGCGCCTCGTCGAGCTGCGTGACGGTGCTGGGCACCAGCTTCGGCGGTCCCCAGGGCTTGGCGGTGGACGGCGGCGGCAACATTTATGTCGCCGATAGCCAAAACAACGCGGTGAAGGAGATTATGACGCGCGCGGTGAACTTATTGACCGTCCCAGTGGGAACCACCAGCACGGCGCTGACGCTGAACTTCACCTTCGATAGCGCAGGGAGCCTGAGCAGCACAACTCCCTACATGGTGCTGACCGGGGGCGCGCAGAATCTGGACTTCAAAGCGGCGGCCTCGCAGGGGTCGAGCGTCTGCAATGGGACCACGCCCTACACGACGGGTGAGACCTGCACGCTCAACGTGACCTTTACACCGGCAAAGGCGGGTTCGCGCAACGGCGCAGTTGAGTTGTTCAACGCCGGCGGCGGCACGATTGCCACAACCAACATCTTCGGCACGGGCACAGGCCCGCAGGTCGTCTTCAGTCCAGCCACGCAGAGCACGCTGGGCGGCGGCTTCAGCTCTCCCTTCGGCGTGGCGGTGGACGGGGCCGGCAATGTCTATGTCGCGGATTGGGCCAACAGCGTAGTGAAGGAGATGCCTGCCGGCTGCGCCACGTCTAGCTGCGTGACCACACTGGGTGGCGGCTTTAGATATCCCCAAGGCGTGGCGGTGGATGGCAGCGGCGACCTCTATATCGCCGATACTTACAGCAACACGGTGGAGGAGATGCCCGCTGGCTGCACTTATGCCGTTTACGAAGACGGTGGTTGCGTCGCGACGGTGCTGGGCGGCGGCTTCAGCTATCCGGAGGGCGTGGCGGTGGATGGCAGCGGCAACGTCTATGTCACCGATTCCAGTGGCGTGGTGAAAGAGATGCCCCCCGGATGCGCCTCGTCGAGCTGCGTGAAGGAGATGGGCGGCGGCTTCAGCGCTCCCGCTGGCGTAGCGGTGGATGGCAGCGGCAACGTCTACGTCGCCGCTGTGGGCAACGTCGACACTTACCAAAACAGCGCGGTAACGGAGATGCCCGCCGGCTGCGCCTCGTCTAGCTGCGTGACCACGCTGGGCGGCGGCTTCATCAATCCCTATGGCGTGGCGGTGGACGCCAGTGGCAACGTCTACGTGACGGGCTACGGTGACGGCGCGGTGTATGAGATGCCTGCTGGCTGCGCCTCATCGAGCTGCGTGACGGCGCTGAGCAGCGGATCCAACCGGCTCGGGGGCGTGGCGTTGGATGGCAGCGGCAACGTCTACGTCGCCGATTACGGAGAAAACGCGGTGAATGAGCTCAACCGCGCCACGCCGCCCTCGCTGAACCTCGGGGATGTTACGATGGGCTCCTCCAGCAGCGCCTTTCCGCAAAATGTGCAGGTGGCCAACATCGGCAACCAGCCGCTGATCTTCACCGTGCCCGTTGCCGGAAGCAATCCCAGCTACCCGGCCAACTTCCCTGAAAGCACCGCCGAGAGCAACCTCTGCTCCTCCGCCACGCCCCTGGCCGAGGGATCCAGTTGCAACGTGTGGCTGTACTTCATGCCTACCGTCGCAGGCGCCAACACCGGCAGCGTAGTGCTGACCGACAATGCGCTCAACCAGACCAATACCACGCAGAGCATCGCGCTCAGCGGCACGGGGGTCAAGGTAACCCAGACCATCACCTTCCCGGCCATCACCGGCACGCATGACGCGCTGATCAGCTTCACGCTCTCAGCCACGGCCAGCTCCGGCCTCACCGTCAGCTTCGCCTCCACTTCACCCACCATCTGCACGGTGAGCGGCACAACCGCTTCGCTGCTGATCCCCGGCGTCTGCGTCATCAAGGCCACGCAGGCCGGCAACGCCGATTACGCCGCCGCGCCCCCGGTCTCGGTGGGCTTTGCCGTCTCCAAGGCCACGCAGACCATCACCTTCCCAACCGTCACCGCCACGCAATACGCCGCCTCCACCTTGACGCTCAGCGCCACGGCCAGCAGCGGTCTCGCGGTCACCTTTACGGCAGCTGCGGCCTCCGCCTCCGTCTGCACCATCAGCGGCGCCACGGCCACACTGCTGCAGCAGGGTACCTGCATTGTGCAGGCCAACCAGGCGGGCAGCACGCTCTATGCCGCCGCTCCCATGGTGCAGCAGTTGATCCCAGTTCATCTGGCCCCGCAGACCATCAGCTTCCCGGTCCCCGCAGGCACACAGTACGCGCTGACTCCGGTGCCGCTGACAGCGACAACCACCAGCGGCTTGCCAATCACTTATAGCTCTATCACTCCCCTGTACTGCACTGTGACAGGCTCGACGGCATACCCGATCCAGCAAGGCAGTTGCTTTGTTCATGCGGCTCAGGCCGGCAATAATGTCTATTCGATTGCGCCGCTGGTAACGCAGTTCTTCACCATCCACCTTGCTCCGCAGACCATCACCTTCCCGGCCATCACCGCGACACAGTATGTGCTTTCGCAGGTGACACTCTCGGCGACGGCCAGCTCGGGACTTGCCGTGAGCTTTGCCTCAGCCACGCCCGCAGTCTGCACGGTTTCAGGAGTCACCGCATCTCTGCTCAACCTAGGCGACTGCGTCATTCACGCCACGCAAGCCGGCAGCAAAACGGTCTACTCAGTCGCACCGATGGCTTCGCAAAGCTTTATTGTCCACTCGATTCCGCAGACAATCACCTTTCCGGCGATTACAGCAACACTTGCCGCGGCCTCAACGCTGCCGTTGAGCGCTACGGCCAGTTCGGGACTTACAGTCGCGTTTGCATCCACTACGCCCACCGTTTGCACCGTCAGTGGCACAACGGCCAGCCTGCTCACTTCCGGAACCTGTATTGTGCAAGCCACGCAGGCCGGGAATGCCAATTACTCGGCGGCGGCAATGGCGCAGCAGAATCTTCTGGTGCATCTGGCCACGCAGACAATCACTTTTCCCGCCATTGGAACCCAGGTTGCTGGAACTGCTTTACTTCTGGGGGCAACAGCCAGTTCCGGGCTGCCGGTGACTTATACCGCGGTCACGCCCGCGATCTGTACGATAAGCGATTCAGCGCAGGAAGCGATTCTGTCTGCTGCGGGCTCCTGCGTAATCCACGCGACGCAAGCGGGCAATGCGACCTACGCGATAGCGCCGCTGGTCTCAAAGAGCTTCACCGTCACGGCGAACTGATAAACCGTCAGCGTATCAATTCGGCAAACTCGTCTCCCACTTTTCCGCATATTTCCGGAAAGGTGGGGGTACAACAGCACAGGGAACAACGCGGATCATTTGGATCTGCAAGTACAGCTCACTATTCATCTTCCTCTATGACCGCTATGCTAGAGTGGTCCAGAAAAGGTGGATTCGATGAATTTTTTCGCTCCGGCAAAGCTTCCCCGCGGTGCCGCCAACCCGCGCGTTCTTCTGCTTTGCGCTTTGCTCTGCGCCACCGCCGGAAATAGCCAGAGCGCCCAGCCCGCCGCCAAACGGGCCGCGTCCAATGCCAGTCTTCCTGTTCTGCTGCTCAGCGACATCCACTTCGAGCCTTTCTGGGATCCGGACAGGGTCGCACAGTTGGACGGCGCGCCAGTGGCCAAGTGGAACGCCATCCTAGCCTCGCCGCCCTCCATCGGCCGGCAGCGGAGTTTCGATGCGTTGCAGCAAAGCTGCAATGCCAATGGCACCGACACTTCGTTCACCCTGTATCAATCGGCCCTGAGAGAGATGCGAAACGACGCCGCCGGTGCATCTTTTATCGCCGTCAGCGGCGATCTGATCGCCCATAAGTTCCATTGCAAGTACTTCACGCTCTTTCAAAAAGCCACTAACGCCCAGTACCAGGCCTTTGTTGAAAAAACCTTGGAATATGTGATCGGCGAACTGAAAGCGAGCTTTCCTAAGACTCCCACATACACCGCCCTGGGAAACAACGACTCCGCCTGCGAAGATTACCTGCTGGATGCCGGCAGCAGCTTTCTGAAAGAAACCGGCAGCATCGTGACCAGAGACTTCCCGGCCATCGAGCGCCAGGACGCCGAACAGAGCTTCACCGACGGCGGCTATTACAGCGTCTTTTTGCCGGCGCCCATTCAGAATGCGCGCCTGCTGGTGCTGGACGATCTCTTCATGTCGAGGAGTTATAGAACCTGCGCGGGCGTTCTTGACCCAACCGCCGCCGATCCCCAGGTAGCATGGCTCGGCAGACAGCTTGCCCTGGCGCGCGCCGGCAAGCAAAAGGTCTGGGTCATGGGCCACATTCCTCCCGGTGTCGATCTCTACTCGACGGCAAAGAGATCGAGCGGCATTTGTGGCACCCAGAAGCCCGTGATGTTTCTGTCCTCGGAGAAGATGGCAGACGTGATGGCCGCTTACGGCGACGTGATCGAGTTAGCCATCTTCGCCCATACTCACATGGATGAGCTGCGATTACTGCAGGGCAGCAACCCGACCACGCCGCCTGTTGCCGTCAAAATGGTCTCGTCCATCTCGCCAGTACACCAGAATCTTCCCTCTTTCACCCTCGCGCGGATCGATCCCTCATCCGCAGCCCTCATTGACTATCGTGTCTTCTCATCCCCGAACCTGACAGGAGGCAACGCAAAATGGAAACCGGAATACGATTTCGCAACCAGTTTCAGTAAATCCGATTTTTCCGCTTCCTCATTGAGCGCGCTAATCTCAGCTTTCGCCGCCGATCCCGGCGCCAATACCAAGGCTAGTCAGAATTACATCGGGGATTTCTCCGCAGGCAACTCCTCTACCGTGCTCCAGTTGTTTTGGCCGCAGTATGTCTGCGCTTTATCCAATCACACGCAACAGGCATTCACCGCATGCGCCTGTGGCAACCACCCTTGAGCGCGGGACTAATCTCATTGCGTTCAGGATGAAAACTAATGAAGCTCAGGATCGAGTTATTGCAGCTTGATGCGCATTTCCACACCGATGTACGGCACGCTCTTGAGCGGAGTGGGCGTAAGCGAAAAACCTTCGGGATGCGCCTTCGACACCAGAACCAATTGGAAGGTGCGGCGAGTCAACATGCCTTCGTAAGCACCATTCCGCGCGCCGATAGTGAGGGTGCTTGATCTGTCATCCCAATGAATGGGGATTTGCGAAAACGCTCCCTTTTCGTAGTCGAAGTTAGTGCCCTGATCTTCGTAAAGCGTAAACTGGCCGTCCGTTCCCGCGTAGACGTAAAGCGTGATTGGGTCGGAGGGCTTTTCCGCGACATACATTATCTGCGGCCCGCACGGAATGATCGATCCCGCGCGCACGAATACCGGGATCTGGTCATAGGGCGCGGATGCGGAGATGTTGCCGGTGGGGGAGAGACGACCTGTCCAGAAGTCGTACCACGCGGATACCGTGGGCAGGTAGACGGGCCGAACGCGCTGCTTGTAATGTGTGATCGGCGCAACCAGCAAGGCTGGGCCGAACATGAATTCATCGGTCAGTTCGCGGGCGGAGCGGTCGCGCGAAAAATCCATCGCCATGGGCCGGAACATTGTGTAGTCCCGCTGCGTGGTCCAGCCCGCCATCGAGTAGATATACGGGAAGAGCGCATAGCGCAGCCGATCTGATTTCAGCTCGGCGTTGTAGGCCGCTGAGCGATCGCCGAGCGCCCACATCTCGCGCGGCCGTGCTTCACCATGCACGCGCAGAATGGGAGTGAAGGTGGAAAGTTCAAACCAGCGGGCATTCAGTTCTCCCCACTCATCCCGATTGCTGGCCGTCATTGGTTCATGCGAGAACTTGCCCTGCATCGTGTAACCGCCGGTATCCATCGTCCAGTACGGCAGGCCTGAAATGCTGGCGCCCAGCCCGGCGGAAATCTGCTTAGCCATGGCTGTCCAGGTCGATGTGATATCGCCCGACCATGTCACTGTGGAGTAGCGCTGCTCGCCGGCAAAACCGGAGCGCGTAAGGATGAAGACACGCTGATTCGGAGCAGCCTCGCGCTGCCCCGTGTAGACGCCCTCGCTATTTACCAGGGCGTAGCCGTTCAACATCCTCGATCCAGTTCCCATGTATGTGGGATTCATGTGGGTCTGCTGGCCTTCCAGAGTCGGTGGAGATGGCATCAAATCGGGCTCGGTTGCATCCATCCACCAGGCGTCAACGCCCCTTGCGAACAAGCGGGGGTTCACTTGCGACCAGAAAAGCTTGCGAGCGCCAGGATTGAACGCGTCATAGAACGTGTAAGGCTGACCGATCCAATCCAGAATGTGCTCCTCCAGATTCGGCTGATAAAGATAGCCCTTGGCATTCATCTCCTTGGCGTTTGCCGTGTTGGGGTTGAACTTTCCCCAGACGGAAATCATCAGATGGGCGTGTTCCGCATGAATGGCCTTGATCCAGCCATCGGGGTCGGGGAAGCGCGTCAGATCGAACTCGTGCGAGCCCCAGGAATCCGGCCTCCAGTACTGCCAATCCTGCACAATATTATCGAAGGGAATCTTCCGCGCGCGGAATTGCTTGACTACATCGAGCGACTGATCGGCTGTTTCATAACGCTGCCGCGATTGCCATAGCCCGAAAGCCCAGTTAGGCAGCATGGTTGCCCTTCCGGTTAGCAGACGATTGCCGGCAATGATCTGGTCCATCGATGGACCGTAGATAAAGTAATAATCGATGCCATCGCCCACCTGAGACCACAGAGAAGTGTCAGAGCCGGCGGCGGGCGTCTTCCAAAGGAAAGTAAGAGTATTCTGCTGCTCAGGGTCGTTTTCAATCCGGATGGAATATTTGTGACCTGCTTCAAGATGCATTTGAATCTGGTCATTGGAGGTAAGCCAGTTCTGTCTCCAGTGGCTCATCACGAGCTTGCCATCCAACCAGACTTTGATGCCGCCGTTCGAGTAGGCCTGAAACTGGTAGTCGCCAGTCTCAGGAGCCTGAACGAATCCCGCCCACGATTGAGCCTTCACACGCCCAGAGGCGCCTGCCATCTTAGCTCCGCCGTTTTGTGAGGGGTCCTGATTTACAAGCGATATCACCGCGCTCTGCCGGGGAGCTTCCGATCCATCCTTTGGTCGCACCGTCAGACCGCCTTGCTTGCCGTCTGCGTCCAGCAGATCGGCAGCCGGAATAGGCGCAAAGGCGCGCAGATCTCCGAACCGCGTAAACGATGTGTTGTCCCAAAGAATGCCATAGCCCTTGGAAGAGACAAGAAATGGCACCGCGACATTCGTGTTGTGTTGCCAAAGATCCAGGTCGTATCCCTTGATATCAACTATTCCTAACTGCGTTTGTCCCAATCCGTAAAGGGATTCGTCTTCCTGGGCCTTCCACTTCTGTTGAAGATGAAAGGTCTTCTCTCCTTGTACCTCTGCTGGCTCCATCATCCTGCTGCCGGGAGCTTCCGATAGCAGTGGATGCCCCGCGTCGTCGGCAAACGATACGGCTCCGCTTTCCTTGTCGACAGTCACCTGCAACCTTGCGGTGGTGAGAGTGTAATTCCTGGGAGATTCACTGATCTTGAAAGCTGGCGTGGCGGCAGCCGGAGGAACTCTATCAATCGAGGTGCGTCCGAAGAAATCCGGAGATGGAGAAAACGCCACGCGGACAGTCGCCTCGGAAATGACCTGAATGCGAAGTTCTCCTGACGCCAGACGCAGGGCCATGCCGTCGGGCTGTTGTTCCATCACGGGTGCGGCAGTCTCAGAAAATACCAGAGTTGAAGCACTCAAACAAATTGCAAGGACCGCAGTATAGACATTGCGCATGATAAGAGAATAAAGCAAGAGACCGGGATGGATATTCACAGAGCAGGCCCCTGTAACTGGGCATCTCGCGCTGCTCAATGTCCAACCACTTCCACGATTTTTCCGTCCGATCCTTGCCAGGCAATAGCGCCTTCCTGGCTTAGCTTTTGTCGTGCATCGTCCCAGTGCAACCGGGTCACGGAACCAGCTCCATTCTCATAGGCGTAAGTCGTGCCGTCGTCGGAAAAGAGCGTAAAATCCGCATCCGCTCCGGGATAAACCAGCACCTTGGCGATAGCCTGCTCCTGGCGCGTATTCTCGATCGCGGTTCCCTGCGGAATGATCGATCCAGCGCGCACAAAGAGCGGCAGCCTGTCGATTGGCGCGTCAACCTTGATGGTTTGCCCGCCCTTGATGCGCTCATTCGTCCAGTAGTTATACCAGTCGGTTCCCGCCGGCAAATACACCTGTCGCGAGGTCGCTCCCTGCTCGGTCACCGGAGCCACCAGAAACGCCGGCCCAAACATATACTCATCGCGCAGATCGGCCACTTGCGGATCGTTTGGAAAATCGAGCGGCAGCGCCCGCATAAATGGCGCGCCCGTCTGCCAGGTCTTGTAGCCAAGCGAATAAATGTAAGGCATCAATGCATAGCGAAGGCGCAGGTACTTTTCCAGGATCGGCTCTGCCTGATGACCGTAAGACCAGACCTCATTGGCCGGCCTGCTGCCATGAGTACGGAAGATTGGCAAAAAAGCCGCATATTCAAACCACCGCGTGTATAACTCCGGATAATCCTGGTAATCGCCCACATTGGCGCGGGCGTCTGAATAATCCAGCAGAGGCGGGTGGGCCGGATGGTGCTCTGCCGGCAGATACTCCCATCCGCCGGTATCGTTGGACCAGTAAGTCAATCCCGAGGCCGCAAAGTCCAGCCCAGTGGGAATCTGCCGCCGCAAAGTATCCCAGTTGGGCTGGATGTCTGAAGACCAGAAGATCGTTCCATTCCGCTGCGCGCCCAGATACGCATCGCGCGAAAGAATAAGCGCCCGCTTGCCCGGTTCGTCCTTGCGAAAGCCATCGTAAAGTGCGGAAGTGTGCAGAAGCGGATAGATGTTGAAAAACTGCGTGCCAGGGCCCACATGAAAGTACGCGCCGTTTGGAGGCAGATCCGGCTCGGTCTCGTCGGCCCAAAGCGAGTCGAATCCTTTGCTCAGAATATCCTCGCGCACCGTCTTCCAAAACCACCGCGCAGCGTCTGGATTGGTGGTATCGATGTCTGAACCCGCGCGGTCGTACGGCAAGCCGTTGATAGGCGTGCCGTCCGCCTTGTGAATCAGCCAGCCCTTCCTGCGCAACTCCGCATAATAGCGATCCTCGGGCACAAAGCGCGGCCAGACGCTGATCATCGTCTCAAAGCCCATCTTGTGCAATTGCTTGTTCATCGCCGCGGGATCAGGCCAAGCCTTGGGATCGAAATCGAATTGCCCCATTTTGGTGTAGTAGAACCAGTCCACCACCATTACATCGGCCGGCAAGTGGCGGTCGCGGTATCCCTGTGCCACATCCAGAACTTCCTTTTGACTGGCATAGCGCTGCTTGCACTGGATGTAACCGTATGCCGCCTTCGGCAAAAGCGGCGTGGACCCGGTAAGCAATCTATAGCCGGCATAGATTTCGTCCGCGGTGTCTCCGGCTATTACGAAAAATGAAACTCTATCCCCCACCTGCGAAGTCCACTTCGTCTTCTCATTGAACCCCGGTTCAATGGTCGTCTTCGATGGATTGTCCCACAGCAGACCGTACCCTTTGTTGGTCACCAAGAACGGCACACATACACTGGGTCCAGCCGGAGCGTTGTAATCGTGCCAGCAATGGACCACATGGCCGCGATGATCGAGAAAGCCCTCCTGGTTCTGGCCCAGGCCGTAGTAATGCTCGTCGTCGGGTGATGCGAAAGTCGCGCCCACCTGATAGAACTCGATATCGGTGCGGCGCCGGTCACGGGCCACATCTGCGGTACCGTCCTTCTGATTGGGCACGGCCTGCGACCAGCCTGTCAGCTCCAACAGCGTTTTGCCTGCTGGCGTGCGCAATGTAATGTGCGCATCGGGAACCGAGCCGTTGAAATATTTTTCAATATCTTCCTTCGTCTGCAACGGCGGTTGGCTGGGCGGAAGATTCTTTTCCACCGTGGCCACAATTCGCTGTGACTGATAAAGATCGGCCACCGGAGTCTGGCTCGCGCTCCAGCCAGCCACCGCGGGCTTGGCAACAACGCCATAGCCCGGAGCTGCCACAGCCGCTTCCGGCGTCAAGCTGATCGTCACGCGCAGAATGTTCTGGGCATAAGGTTCCAGAACAATCGTCTGGCCTTCGCGGTCGATTCTCAAGCTCTCACGGGAAGATTGAGCAAAAGCATTGGTATACGAAAGAATGATTCCGAAAAAAAGTAAAAAAACAATCGGGGGCCGTCGCATGGGTAACTCCGCGAATCTCTCGAGCGCCGTAACGCGCCATTCTCTAGGACGCTTGAAACAAAAAAGAGAGAGCCACGCAACCACCTGGGAGACGTGGCTCAGATAAAAAGACCAATGCAAAGAGTGACAGATGCTCACGCCAGGCAGCTGCCTGTGTCAGCATGAAGCTTCGTACTGAAATGGAGCTGATCCAAGGGCATTCGCCTTTGAACCAGCTCCAGTAGGAATTAGAAGTTGTACTTGACCGAAAGCTCGCTCAGGCGGTAACCGACCTTCGAGTCAGGTGTGCCAGGAAGGAGTCCTGAAGTGCTAAGCAAGTTCGCTCCCGAGTTGTAAGTCGAGACAAAGTTCACCTTATCCGATGTGGTGAAGGTTGGCGCGAGCTGCTTGGTCGTGGTGTACGCCCTCAACGGATGATTGAGGAAGTTGAACATTGCGCCGCGGACCTGCAAGGTTTGCTTGCCTACAACATGGAAGGTCTTGTAGAGCGTAAGGTCGGAGTTGAAATAAGCCGGCAATCCAAGATACGGATATTGAACCGGCCCAACCTGTCCAAGCGCCGGGGGAGCAAAGCATGTTGGGTTCACTTCCTGGTGAGAGGCCGTAAATCCACCCTTCACATTGCAGGTCGTGAGCGGCTGAATGCTATAGCCCGCATTGGTTCCGTAGTAGGACAGTCCGGAAAGATTCTTGCCGTCCGTGGTGTCAAAAACCGTCATGCCCAGGTTCTGCTGGTTGTTGTTGTTGGATTGCATATTGCCGCCGGACTGCCAGGTCGTCGTTCCAGAGATGGTCCAGTCGTTCACGATACTGTCCACAGCCCTCATGTCGGTCTTGTAGACCTTCTTGAGATCGTACGTGTAGGAGGTGTTGATAACCTGCGGACGGTCGATGGAGAGCACGCCATAGTTGCCGTGAACAATAAAGGGATCCACTGTGGTGCCGAGGATGCCCAGCGACTTGGACCAGGTGTAGTTCAGATTGAAGCTGAGCCGGCCGGTCTGCTTGACCCACGAGACCTGAAACGCGTTGTAGTTCGAGTTGCCGTTGTGGGTCGGCATGGTGATCGAGTTTTGACCGTAGCCCTTGTAGTAGGGGTAATAATCGGTCAGGCTGTAGGATCCTGTATTTTCTGGATCGGTGGGCGCAGCGGCGCCGGTCACCGGATCAACATTGAAGACTCCGCCTTTGGAAATTTTGTTCTGGTTGGTAAAGCCGCTGCCGCCAACGCCTGTTCCCAGGCTCTGGCCGCCCATCAGCAAGTCCTTGGTTGAGTTGCCAACATAGGCCACTTCCAGCAAAGTCCTCCAAGGCAGTTGTTGAGAGAGAGTAAGGTTGTAGGCATCGGTTCCGGCGACATTCTCGTCGGTTGGATCGGCCACGTTCACGCTGCCGCTGGGCAGGCCGAAGGTCGGCTTGTTCAAAGCGCCCAGTGCCCCCACATCGGAGAACCGGACGTTGCCTGAAGGACTGTAGTAGTTCTGCAGTTCCGTTGCGGTAGCCAGTGCGCCTGCGAAGTCGTTGAACTGGTCGTTCCAGCGATACTCGCCCCAGCCGCCGCGGATAACCGTCTTGCCCGTGCCAAAGACATCGTAAGCCATGCCTAGACGCGGAGAGACGAAAGCGATGCGGGCGGGAGATCCGCCGTTCGGAATTCCAGGGTCCACGCCATGCCAGCGAACGCCGGGGAAAGGCCATGTTGTATTGCTGGCAACATCGGCCTGGTAAAGGGCAGGCATCCAAACAGCCATGCCATTGCCGTGCCGGTCATACCAGCGGCCAACGTGGTCGAAACGCCAGCCAAGGTTGAGCATCAAACGATGCGAGACCTTCCAATCGTCCATTCCATAGAATGAGGTGATGCGATAGGCCATGTTATCCAGCGGAGTGGCGCTGGACTGAGCGAAACTGCTGGCAATGCCCATAACCAGATTGGCCGTAGGATTAATGGTGCCGATCGTGGGCGAAGCCAAGCCGCCCAAGGCAGTCCCCGGTCCGACCAAAGCGTCGGAATTGGCTGAATCGCCAAAGCCAAACACGCCATTGTAGGCTGTTCCGTAGTTGCTCTGGTAGGCGCCTTCTAATTCGGTGTATGCACCAGCTTTGAAGGTATGGGTCTTGTAGACCTTGGTAACGTGGTCGGAGAAGGCCACGGACGATTTCGCCGTCTGATATGCGCCGTTTTCCCCTGAAAACAAGTCCGGCATCGACATATCCGGGAAGTTCAATGCGCCGTTGTTGTTATAGGAGTAGATGCCCGGCGTGACCTTGGAACCAGTGAAGTAAGTTCCGTAGGCGTACTTGGTGGTGGCCAGCAGAGAGGGCGTTTGATTGACGGGCTCAACCGGGGTATTGACCCAGCCCCAGGCTCCCACCAGTTCGTTGGTGAGTGTGGGCGAAATAACGCTGAGCAGGTCGCCGGTGAACACCCTGGATGTGGTGGGATTCGTGAGCCCGCCGCCCGGATAAGGCACGTCGTCTCCTGGGTTCCACCACATGTGAGCGGGAATTGGCGTCACATTCTTGCCCTGTTGGAAGGCGGCATAGAACTTGTTGTTTTCGTTCAGGTTGTAGTCCAGGCGATAGCGCATGATGTAGACGTTCTGCTTGCCGCCGGTATTCAGGTAGTAGTTGTAGCCCATGTTGGTCGTGGGGCTCACATTGGCGTTCGGGAACAACGACATGATCGCTTTGGCGCCGGGGTCTTCCGTCAGTTGGCCGGCATTGACGATCACGTTGCCTGAAGCGTCATAGCCGCCGGTAGGATCGCTGCACATAGTACCCGGCGTCGATGAGAATCCATTCGGGCACAAAACCGCGTTGGTGGCGAAGGGGTTGGTGGCCGTCGTGTTGTCCTTGGTGAAGTTGCCGGCCATCATATCCGTGCTGGGTATGATCGAATGCAGAATCGTCGAGGAGCCGGGATTCTGGTACTGGTACTCATAGCCGGCCCAGAAGAGCAACTTGTTGTTCTTGTTGAAGTCGAGGCCTGGAATGCGGACCGGACCGCCGAAGTTGCCGCCCGGATAGTAGTAGTCGTCATTCGTTCTCTTCGCGCCGCTGTGATTGTTCTGCCACAGGTTGCTATTCAGAATGCCGTTGCGGGTGTACATATAGGCTTCGCCGTGATAAGACGAGCCGCCGGACTTGCTGGTCACGTTGATGATGACCGGGCCATCCGCGTTGTCGGCCCCAAAGTTCGATGTCTGAACCTTTACTTCCGCAGTCATGTCGGGATTGACGCTGGCAATCGACCAGCAGTTGCAGCCTGGATCAATGATGTTGGCGCCATCCAGGAGGTAGGCCGTGCCGCCGCGATACGGTGCGCCGTTGGTGCTGAGGCCAACGCCGTCGGCGCTGCCGTCAGCGCCCATAACCGTAAAGTTGAATCCCAGGCCATTCGATGTGCCATTGGCAACGGAAGTGACGCCTGGAAGAATTTTGAGCAATTCTGAAATTTCGCGGCTTTGAACCGTAAGCCGCTCAATGTCGTGGGAGTCGAGCAGCGCCGCGCGCTCGGCATTGTCCGTGGGAACCAGTTCTTGTGAAGCCGACTCAACCAGGACGCTCTCGCTTGCCGCGCCAACTGAAAGTTGAATGCCGTCAATACTGCGCTCGTCGCCGACATTCAGGGTCAGATCGGCCTGCTTCCAGCCCTTGAAGCCATTGGCATGGATCGTCACCGTATAAGTGCCGGGAATGACGCCGGCAAATGTGAAGTAGCCGCGGTCGTTGCTGACTGTTTTGCGCATGTCGGATGTGTTCTGATTCAGCAGGGTGACCGTGGCGCCATTAACCACCGCGCCGGTCGGATCCTGTACCGTACCGGAAATACTGCCTGAGAGCAGTTGCGCCTGCAAGCTGGCAGAGCCGAGCAGTAGACAGATCGCGAGTACGGCCAGAGTCCAGGGGCCCTTGGCCCAGAGAACTCTGCTTGTAATCGCTTTCAAAGATTGGGTCGTCATTGATTCCTCCAGAAGTGATGTTGTTTGTGCGCATTGGGAAAACTTGAATGCTTCCCTCTGCAAAAAATCGCCATATCATTGGATTTACGTTACTTGTAATCCACGATAAATTGAACTTGGGAGACTCTAGTTCCGTGCGCGGGGCCGGACAAGTAATACACGGTGTCTTACGGTAGGGCAAACCATTCGTTGAGCTTTCTCAAGCACTTTTACGTTATTTTCAGGGGTTCCGTACGCAGTTTCTTACGGTAAGAAACTGCTGGGTTCCAATCTCGTTGAA
>JBEKDN010000063.1:0-18583 GCA_050014335.1 Occallatibacter sp.
TGTCAACAACGACTAGAGAATCGGATAGCAAATCGATCGAGAAACAAAAGCTGACACAGGAAGAATTGCTGGCCGGCGGATGGGCCAAGCTGCCTGAGAGTTACCGCATGCCCTATTCCGCGCCATCCCTGGATGAGGCGCGGGCATGGTGCAAGGAACTGGCTGAGTCGCACTATGAAAATTTTCATGTCGCTACCTGGTTTCTTCCCAAGGATCTGCGGCCGCACTTCCAAGCAATCTACGCCTACTGCCGCATCTCTGACGACCTGGGCGACGAGGTTGGCACTGCACCGGAGTCGCTTGCGCTTTTGGACTTCTGGGGCGCGGAGCTGGACGCCTGCTACCAAGGCCGCACACGCCATCCGGTCTTTGTGGCGCTGGCTGAAACCATCAAGGATTGTTTCATTCCCAAGGAGCCCTTCGCCGATCTGCTCAAGGCTTTTCGCCAGGATCAGTCCGTGAAACGCTACGCCACCATGGAAGATCTGATGGCATATTGCCGCTACTCGGCCAACCCGGTGGGACGGCTGGTACTCTATGCTTGCGGCGAGGGCAGCGAAGAAAACTTCCGCCTTTCCGATGCGACATGCACAGCGCTGCAATTGGCCAACTTCTGGCAGGATGTGCGCGAGGATTACAAGAAAGACCGCATCTATATTCCGCAAAAAGATATGGAGACATTTAACGTCACTGAAGAATACATTGCGGAAGGCATTGTGACGCCGGGCTTTCGCGCAATGATGCGCTGCGAGGTGGATTATGCGCGCACGCTTTTTGAGGAGGGCCTGCCGCTGATCGGCAATGTGCAGCGCAACCTCGCCATCGACCTCGATCTATTCAGCCGCGGCGGGCTGGAGATACTGCGCGCCATCGAACTGCGGGATTACGACGTGCTTGCGGCGCGTCCGGCCATATCCAAGGCTGCCAAACTCCAGCTTGCGCTGCGTGCCGTCTGCGCCAAGATGCTGCCCTTTTTGCCGCTTGGCAAGCTGATCTGAGAGGATAGATCTTGGCTCAGCAAGACAGAACGTACCGATTCACGCCTACCGGTCATGGCTTGGAAGAGGCCTTCGCTCACTGCCGCGAAATTGCGCGACGCGAGGCGAAGAACTTCTATTACGCGTTTGTCGCGCTGCCTGAGCCGCGGCGCAACGCCATCTGCGCCATCTACGCATTCATGCGCCAGGCCGACGATTTAGCCGATGACGAGAGCTTGCCCCGCGACGAGCGCCGCCGCCGACTTGACGCCTGGCAGGAGAATTGGCGCGGAGTATGCCATGGCGGGGATTCATCCTCTCTGATTTTTCTGGCCGTGCGCGATTCGGTCGAGCGCTTTGATATTCCCCTCAACTTGCTCGATGAGTTAGTCGCCGGCGTGACAATGGATTTGGACCGGGCCGCGAGCGATGCGCCGGATACCTACGCGACCTTCGCCGGCCTGTATCAATACTGCTATCTGGTGGCATCGGTCGTCGGTCTGGTCTGCATACGCATCTTCGGTTATTCCGACCCGCGCGCGGAGAAACTGGCGGAAGAAACTGGCATTGCCTTTCAACTGACAAACATCCTGCGCGATGTGGCAGAAGATGCCAGCCGCAATCGCGTCTATCTGCCGCTTGAAGATTTAGCGGCCCACAATGTCGCACTCGATTCTCTCTTGCATCGCGCCACAGGCGCGCCGCCCACGGCAAATGAACGCGCGCTATTGGCTGCCATCGCCCAGCGCGCGGAAGAATTTTATATGTCTGCCGAACAGTTGCTGCCTTTGATCGACCGCGAGAGCCGGCCAGCCCTCTGGGTGCTGGTTTCGATTTATCATGCGCTGCTCAAGCGCATCGAACGGGCCGGCTACGATGTCTTCTCAGCCCGCGCCAGCGTTCCAATGGCGCGTAAGCTCTGGATACTGGCCGTCGGCTTGGCGCGGATGGGGTGGGCAAGGCTGCTCGGTTGACCGGCGCCAGAATCTAAGGCACTATTCTCAGCTCGCGCAGCAGAAATGCATAGTCGAATGCGATCTCCTTCAGATAGTCGTAGCGCCCGCTTGAGCCTCCATGCCCGGCTTGCATGTTGGTCACCAGCAACAGCGCATTGCTGTCCGTCTTCAGAGTGCGAAGCTTGGCCACATACTTGGCCGGCTCCCAGTACATCACCTGGCTGTCATGCAGAGAGGTCTTGACTAACATCGCCGGATAACTCCCCGTCCTGAGATTGTCATAAGGCGAGTAACTCAACATATAGGAAAAATAAGCGGCTTCATTCGGATTTCCCCACTCCTCATATTCCGGAACCGTCAGAGGCAGCGTGGCATCCAGCATCGTGTTCATTACGTCCACAAACGGCACATGCGAGAGGACGGCGCGGAAGAGGTCTGGCCGCAAATTGACTACAGCACCCATCAGTAGTCCACCGGCAGATCCACCTTCAATTGCGACCCGCGCTGGATCCCCATAGCCAGCCTCAGTCAGGCGCTCCACACAGGCCACAAAATCCGTAAACGTGTTGCGCTTGACCAGCATCTTTCCTGCGTCGTGCCAAGGCTCGCCCAGGTCGCCGCCGCCTCGTATGTGCGCATAGGCCATCACCACACCGCGATCCAGAAGGCTCAACCGGTTGGAGCTGAAACCCAGCGGCAGCGCGTACCCGTATGAGCCGTAGCCGTAAACATACAAGGGATTGCGAGCCCCGTCGCGCTTGTCTTTTCGATACACCAGCGATACCGGTACCTGCACGCCGTCGCTAGCCGTGGCGTGTATCCGCTCGCTTGCATAGAGTTCGCGGTCAAAGCCGCCCGGCACCTCCAACTGCTTGAGCAACGTGGATGCTCCGCTCGCCACGTCAAACTCGTAGACCGATGCTGGCGTCACCAGCGACTGGTAAGCATAGCGGAATGTCGGCGTGTCAAAAACTCGGTTGACGTGCGGCTGGGCGCTGTAGGCCGGCTCGGGAAAGGCGATTTCGCCTGCCCGTGCCGCTTGCGGACCTTCCCCGCTGAATTGCCAGACTCGCAGCCGCGGCAAGCCGTCCTCGCGCTCGCAGGCAATAAAGAAGCCGGCGAACAGGTCAACCTCCTCCAGCATCACGCCTTCGCGGTGCGGAATCAGCTCCCTCCAGTGTTCGCGGCCGGGCGTTGCAATCGGTGCGCTGACTAGGCGGAAGTTGCGACCCTTATCGTTCGTCCGAATAAACCAAAGACCGCTTCGATGATCGATCGAGTATTCATGCTCGTCCCGCCGCGCGCTGATCACCGTGAATGCGCTCTCGGGCTCGGCAGCCGGCAGAACCCATGACTCGGTTGTCGTGTGACTGGCCGACTCCATCACGATATAAGCGCCGTCTCGTGTGCGTCCCGCGCCCACATTGAAGCGCTCATCGTCTTCTTGATAAACCAACACCGCGCCAAAAGGCTGCCCACCGCGGGTGTGCCTCCAGAGCTGATATTGGCGCTTCTGCTCTTCGTCTTCCACGGTGTAAAAAAGCGTGCGGTTGTCCGCAGCCCAGGTCACAGAGCCCACGCGCTCCACCAGATTGCTTTGCGTCTCGCCCGTCTCCAGATCTTTAATGTGCAGCGTGTACTGGCGGAAGCCGGTCAGGTCGGTCGTGTAAGCTAGCCAGCGCCCGTCGTCGCTGATGTCGGTTGCGCCAATCGAGAAGAAGGCGTGGCCCTCGGCAAGCTGGTTGCCGTCAAGAATGACCTGCTCCCGCTCCTCCGGACCAGCAGCTGTTCCCGCCTGGCGGCAATGAATCGCGTACTGCTTGCCTTCCTCTGTGCGAGTCAGATACCACCACGCGCCATCGCGATACGGAACCGAGACGTCGGTCTGCTTCATGTGCGAGAGCATCTCCTGATAAAGCTCCTCGCGCAGTCCGTCCAGTGGCGCCATCACCGCGGTGGCATAGGCGTTCTCAGCTTCCAGATAGGCAGTAACCTCGGTGTTCTCTTTGTTGCGCAGCCAAGCATAGTCGTCGATAAGGACCGTGCCGTGCAGCGGAGATTCTTTGTGTTCCTTGCGGGCAATGGGAGGCGTAATGGATGTCATCTCTTCTTCAGTGTAGAGCAAAGACAGCCATTGGCTCGATGCTATTGCGAGCGAACAGCGAGCCGCTGCCACACTGCGGGTGCCGTACAATAGAAAGCGATGAAGGGCATTCGCCGCAAACATTTCGCTCTCTTCCGGCTGTTGTTTGCAGCCCTTTTCGCCGTTTCCGCTACAGCCTGCCTGGCCGAAAAGGTCGAGGATCTACCTCAGCCCACCGATTACGTCAGCGATTTTGCCCATGTGCTCTCCCCGCAGGCCATTGCGCGGCTTGACTCGCTCTGCGCACAACTCGACCACTCGGCCGCCAATGCCCAGGTAGCCGTCGTGACCGTTCATACCTTGGACGGGGACGATGCTGCCGATTTTGCCACTCGTCTTTACTCAAAGATGAAAATAGGCCAGAAGGGAACTGATCGCGGTCTTTTGATCTTCCTGGCCGTTGACGACCACAAACGCCAGATTATTACCGGTTATGGACTGGAAGGCATCCTCCCTGACGGTAAAGTTGGAGACATTGGCCGTGAGATGGTTCCCGACCTGCGGGCGAATGACTATGACGGGGCTGTGACACTTGCCGTTACCGAGGCGGCGCAGGTGATTGCCGCCGACGCCAAGATCACGCTGACCGACGACGCGCCTGTAGCTGAAAGACAGCCTCTGCATCATGGGCAGTCCTCAGGAAAGATCATTTTCTTGATTATTTGGCTGGCATTCTTCTTCGGATCTGCAATTTTACGGTTGATCTTTGGCCGCCGGGGGAGATTACTTGGTGGCAGCGGTGTTTGGTGGATCGGTAGCGGGGGGGGCGGTGGCGGCTTCGGCGGCGGAGATTCCGGCGGCGGCGGCGGTGGATTTGGCGGATTTGGCGGGGGCGATACCGGTGGAGGCGGAGCCGGAGGTAGCTGGTAGTTTTTTGAGTTTGAATGCATAGGCTTGCTGGAATGCGAGCCGGAGGAGAAGAGCGCTTTATGAGTAAAGGACTGTGGATTGCGCTGGGTGTTGTAGGCGTATTTGTGCTGATCTTGCTGATGGTCTTCGGCAGCTACGTCAGCGCGAAGAATGAAATGGTGTCCAGGGATGAAATCGTCAAGGCCGCTTGGTCGGAAGTGGATGTGCAGATGCAGCGGCGGCTTGACCTGATTCCCAATCTTGTGGAGACCGTGAAGGGATTTACCAAGGAAGAAAGCACCGTCTTTGGCGACATTGCCAACGCTCGCGCCGGAATGTTGAATGCACAGGGACCGGCGGGCAAGATCGCGGCCAATGGACAGCTCGATTCGGCGATCGGCCGCCTCTTGCTGCTCACCGAAAACTATCCGCAATTGCGCTCCAGCGACCAGTTCATGCGCCTGCAAGATGAATTGGCTGGGACCGAGAACCGCATCGGGGTGGCGCGCAAGCGGTACAACGATGCCCTCCGCGACTACAACACATTCGTGCGGCAATTCCCCAACAGCATCTGGGCAGGCATTGCGGGCTTCCAGGTGAACAATGCCTTCTTTGAGGCCAGCCAGAGCGCGCGCACAGCGCCGTCAGTCAAGTTCTAGAATCTGCGGTGGGGCGCCAGCCCTTGCGTGCCAAAATGTTCGTGGCTTTCCAAATCTGCCGTAAACAATGCGGCAGATTTGGGATACTCAGCTTCGCCGACCCGCGAAGGGATGAAGCCTCGAATTCTCCATACTTCCTATCGTGGATTCGGTGGGGGAAGGGCCTTCACTCTCCTCAATTCATCCCAATTGACGTAGGAACACTTAGGCACGGGCTGTTAGTACCCCAACTTAATGATGCAAACGAAATCTTCTGCGGAATCGGATTCGAGGAATCAGCTCTCTTCGACACTGGATCTGGTACTCAGATCCTGCAAGAGTGGTCTGTTTCTATGCAGCTTTTGGCCTGACGAGGGCACGCGGTCAACCTTGCAGCGCTAGCTGGGGGATCGTTTGCGGTAATTCGCCAAGTGCTGACAACAAAAAAAATGGAATGCGGGGAGACGCATTCCATTTCTTCAGAACCCTGAAAAGCACCGGACGAGTATCTCTAGCGTGACTTGACGAATCTATAGCGAAGCGCGCCTGCCAATCCCAGAAGGCCAGTGCCAAAGAGCAGAAGAGAGTCAGGCTCAGGAACCGTCGGCGGCGGTGGTGCCTCCGTGTAGTCGTACGTAACCACGATACTTGCATCGGCAGTCGTAGCTCCACTCAGCGTAATGTTGCCGCCACCACCCACGAACGTCGTAAGTGTCGATGTGCTGACCAGAAAATTTGCAAGATCCCCGTTTCCTTCAAAATCCGCCAGTTCCGAAGGACTGGTTATCGTCTCCGTTGCCGTCGGCGTGGAATTGGTAAACGGACCGTAATTCTGAGTGCCACCCGACGCCAGCGTGATCGTGGTCAGCGGCACATTGTTAATCTGAGGGTTCAGGCCGTTAATGATTGCGTCCAAGCCTGCGTTGGAATTGTCCAAAGTGAAAAGCAGGCTCTCGCTGAACTTGAAAGTCTCCGATCCCGCAGCTGTATTCAATAGCTGGAATGCCGAATTTTCCCCGCCAGTATAGGAAATCGTTACAGAGGTCAGCGTGCCCAGCGAGCCGTCAAACTCCGGCACTAACGGCGCGGTAACCACGTCACCCAGGTCGGTGGTAGTCAAGGGAACCGATGTCGTGTAACTGATCGATCCGGCTTGGGCCACGGTGGCTGCGGCGAGAGTCAAGGCTATGAAGGAAGTCCGAAGTATCAATGTTGAGCTGCGAAAGGTTTTCACTTTTCGTCCTCTGTTTTTCTACGGGTCAACCCACGATATGCCCGTGCGATGCCAGTTGGTTAAGGTCGCGTAAGGGCGGGGGCTCCATACGACAACCAGTTTCGGGGAACATCTACCGCTTTCTCGATTTGGAGTTCCGCCTCTTTGCCTACACCGCCAGCAATGCCCGGCAGCACTCCGTTTCGCTTAGATACATGCACATTGCGGGCCATTTATTAGCTGTTGTTTTCACGCCCCTTTCTCTCCTGGCAACTAGCTATATATGAATAAGATACTATGAAAATTAAATAAGGTTTTCACCCGGACGCGAGATTCAACAAAAGACGCAACTGTGCAACTGTTTGCATAGATAAGGTAACACTTTGCCCAGAACATGAGGATCGAGAAACAAGAACGAAGAACAAGGAGTTAGAACTTGGGGAGGATGGAGAGTCTGGAAGAACCTTTGCCGATTTGGGAAGTCGGCAACAGGAAGAATGCATCGACTGCAAAAAGAATTGTTGACGTCTGATGAAGGAAGCGATAGATTGATCGAACACGGGAAAGGAGGTTGATCCAACTGATGACAAGTGATTGTTCGAGTTGTTTCGTGCGTGAGGTGACTGAGGCCTAGGGCATCGCGCCTTGGACTCCCAGATCGCCCCGGCGGAGAAGAGCCTTGCCGCAGGGACGCAACCGCATCTTTTACTGGTAGCTGTAACCTCGACCGCGGGCGCTAAGGGCGGATTCTTTCAAGATCGCGACGTTGTTGGTCGCCGAAGGAGCCCGGCTTTACGGGTATCGTCCCATGGCAAATGCGGGCTGGCGGCAGAAGTGAAGATGCCCGGGCACTCGCTTTAGCGCGATGGCCTTAGTCCAATACCAACAGTTCACCGCGACGGCCTGGGCAATGCGCCCAGGCCGCCGTCGCGTTTGGGCGCAATGTATCCCGCCATGGCATGGAGCAATTACAATGAGGGGCATGAATCGCAGATTCCAACCTCGCCTGCCCATTCTGGTGGCCTCGTTTATCCTGACCCTTGCGTCGCTTGGCGCCGGACTCGATGCGGGTGCTCAAGACAGTTCCAAACGCGGCCGCAAGTACCAGCCGCCACCGCCGACCGCCCGCGTTGAAGTCACTGTGCTCAAGGACGTCAATGGCAAGCCCATTGAAAATGCCGCCGTTATCTTTCATCCATTGAAGGCTGGCAAGGACGACGGCAACATGGAGTTGAAGACCAACGAAGATGGCAAGGCCATCATCGACGTACTGCCGCTCGGTGAGCCGGTGCGGCTGCAGATCATCGCCAAGGGCTTCCAGACCTTCGGCGACGACTACAAAATTGACAAGGCGGAGGTTGCCATCGAGGTTCGCATGAAGCGGCCGGGTGAGCAGTACTCGATCTACAAAAATCATTCCGAGAGCGCCCAGGGGGGCAAGACCCCCGACGCAAATCCCGATGGGAAACCGGCTCCGGCAGCAGTTCCAGCGGCTACTGAAAAGCCAGCAGCGCCCCCGCCGGCAACCTCCACTCAGCCGCAGCCAAAGTAATGGTTCGGCCATCTCATAGCAAAGCGGGACAATGACATCTCAACCTCTCAACGGCAAATCGGTACTAGTCACCGGCGGCGCGCGGCGTGTTGGGCGTGAGATAGCGCTGGCGCTGGCGCGGGCGGGTGCCGATGCGGCCATTACCTGGCGCGCCTCGCGGACAAAAGCCCTCAAGGTCGTTCGCGAGATTGAGAGCCTTGGGCAGAGCGCCTTGGCCGTCGAGTGCGATGTGCGTTTGGAGGCTTCAGTCCGCAATGCCGTGGCCGCAACGGTCGAGTATTTTGGTAGGCTCGATCTGCTGGTCAACAACGCCGCCATCTTCGACATGTCGTCGCTGGAGACCCTGAGCGCAGAACGATGGGATGCGGTCTTTGAAACCAATTCGCGAGGTCCGTTTCTGATGGCGCGTGAAGCGCTCCCACATTTGCGCGCCACTGAGGGCAGAATCATCAATATCGGCTCCCTGGGCGGGATGAAGGCCTGGACCGGTCACGCCCACTATTGCGCCTCCAAAGCCGCGCTGCACATGCTGACTCAGGTAATGGCCAAGGGCTTTGCGCCTGAAGTGAGCGTCAACTGCGTCGCGCCGGGTTGGATCGAGCAGGAGGACAGCGAGGTCTGGCAGGCAGCTCATTTTGCGCTGAAAACACCCATGCAGCGGAACGGAAGTGCCGAAGATGTTGCCCAGACAGTTCTCTTCTTCGCCGCCGGACCGCACTTTGTAACCGGTCAGATTCTTGCCGTGGATGGCGGACTCGGACTATAGACGGCGGCATGATTTGTTGCGCTGTTTCTATCTCCCAAAGAGCCGTTTGAAGAACCCCGGTCTACCATTCTTGGAACCTTCCTTGCCGGCATCCTTCCATCGTGAGCCGGCATAGTCCTTGGCATGGAACTTTAGCGGCACACCCTCCCAAAGCCCCAAAGGTTCCGGCTGATCCGGCCAGCGCGCGCCATCCACGGCTGCGCGCGGATTGGTCCTGCAGAGCCGCTCGGCGGTCTCCCGGCCAAAGCGTTGCGCAACGTACTCGTAGCTCTTCTTCAGATGCGGAGGCCGGCCTTCAAGGTTATGCGCATCGGTGGCCAGAAAGTGAATCCAGTTGCGCTCCAGTAGCTCATTGGAGAATGCTTCGGCCATCTTGCCAAAACGTCCCAAAAGAGAGGCAGCCGTCACCTGAACCAGACAGCCGTGGCGCATCCACTCCGCCAGCATCTCCGGCCTGCTCAGCAGCGGAGGATAGCGTTCAGGATGAGTGACAATCAGGGTATAGCCGGCCGCTTGCAGCATCAGCAGCGCCTCGCCAATTTGCGGCGGAATCGCCGTATTCGCAAACTCAATCATCAGGTAGCCCTTGCCGTCGATCGAGTAGCGCAGCGGGTTGGCCGCGGCCTCAAACACATTCTCCGCCGTGAGGTGGAAGTCGCAAGCCAGGCTCAGATCCATCTCGCCTGCCAGTAAACTGCGCAGCTCGGCAAATCGCTGGGCCACGGGCCCGTGCTGAAACGGATAGCGCTCGCTGGCGTGCGGAGTGCAGACGATGTGGGTAATCCCGTCCTCCTCCGCCGCCCGCGCCATGGCCAGCGATGTTGCCAGGTCGCGCGCGCCGTCGTCGACTCCGTAGATCAGATGATGGTGAATATCAATCATTCCCGGCCGGCTCCAAGCTTCGCTGCGAAATCCTCAATGCGTTGCCAACGCTTCAATCATCGACGCAAAGATCTTCCAGCCGTCCTGCGAGCCCAGAATCAGTTCACTTGACCGGTCCGGATGAGGCATCATGCCCAGCACATTCCGCTGTTCGTTCAGGATGCCGGCAATGTTGCTCAGTGACCCATTTGGGTTCGCTTCGGCGGTGATTTCGCCTGCCGCTGTAGCGTAGCGGAACGCAATGCGGTCTTCGGCCTCAAGCTGGTGCAGCAGCTCCGGCTCGCAGAAATAGTTGCCTTCCATGTGGCCGATGGGAAGCTGAAGCACATCGCCTTTCGCAAGCTGATTGGTGAACGGGCTGTCGGCGGTTTCCGTGCGCAGATAGACTTGCTTGCAGATATACTTGAGTCCTGCGTTGCGCATGAGCGCGCCCGGCAGCAAACCAGCCTCGGTGAGAATCTGGAAGCCGTTGCAGATACCGGCCACCAGTCCGCCGCCCTCGGCAAACTTCTTCACCGCCTGCATCACCGGCGAGAAGCGCGCAATTGCGCCGGTGCGCAGGTAGTCGCCATAGGCAAAGCCGCCCGGAACCAGCACGGCATCCACGCCTTGCAGGTCTTCCGAATCGTGCCAGAGAAAAGTGACGGGCTGATGAGCCACTTCGGCAATCACGTTGTAGGTGTCGTGGTCGCAGTTGGAGCCGGGAAAGACTAATACCCCGAATTTCATGCTTCTAGGGTATCAGCTTCGCCGGGTATCTGTGTTCAGGATGCATTGCTCAAAATGATCCGCATCACTCGTTGACAGTTTTCCAATCGTCTCCGGGCATTATCCGCCTCATGAACTCGTCGAACAGGGGCACTGTAAAAGCAGTGTCGCCATGGGTTGGGCTCCAAATCATGCCTTTCCGTATAAGATTTGCCCGAGTGGGACCAAACGATTGAACAGAACGCTGAAATTGATCCGCTATATCACTGGATCGATGCGACCCTGGGCCTAAGTCCGCCATGCCTCGCAAGTATTTCTTTTCCGCTGGAGTGAGTCTGTCGAAGCGAACTCGAAAAAAGCTTTCATCCAGGGCCGCAATCGCCTGCTCTGAAGCGTTTTCAACATCACGCTTGGTGATGGGACTTTGCGGAGCGATATCCCAGGTGCACTTTCCCCACTCCTGTAGAAAGTACGGATATCCCTGAGTTTTCGCAACGATCTCGTCAACGGCCTCATCGAGGATTTCAACCCCTTCGTTTCTCGCCGGCTTGAGGATAGCATCCTTTGCATCATCCTTTCCGAGCGGCCCAATTTCCGGAAAATTAAAGAGACGCTCGGCATAAGATTTGGCCTCACCCATCTGAGCAATGAGCTGCGGAAGGCCCGCTCCCACAACCGTCACCGGGAGTTGCTCTTGCGCGCAGCGGTGAAGCGCGGATATGAGCGCCGCCATCTGGCCTTCGTGAACGTACTGAAGCTCATCAATGAAGAGAACCAGCGATGTGCCTGCCCCTCGCGCCGCTTCTCCCGCTTGCTCAAACAGCGCAGTCAGGTCTGATTCCAAATCTCCGTTATCGGCCAAACCAGCTTCCGGAGTGTAGTCCAGGCCAACTTCAATGTCGTTGTACGTGACTTTCAACTTGCTTGCAAAGCCTGCAAGCGCCCTCAAAGCGCGGATAGCAGTATCCTTGGCAGCTTCGATTTTGCTGAGACGCAGCAGGGCGAGTCGCATTTGAGGAGCAAGAAGCGCTGGAAGAGAGCGATTTTCTGGAGCCTCGATTCGGATCGTATGCGCTCCGGCCGCTTCCGCATCCTTCCGCATTTGATCCAGAAGCACGGTCTTACCCACGCCGCGCAAGCCAACCATCACTACACTCTTGGCTGTCCTGCCCAGACGAAGCCGTCCAATGCAAACCTCAACATCTTTTCGTACCGCACTGCGGCCTGCAAGCTCAGGTGGAGGACTTCCCGCGCCGGGGGAATACGGATTTGTTACAGGGTCCATTTGTATACCAAAGTTACAATGTTTATCGATTATACATAAACTTCCTAAATTCGATATACTTCACATTGAAAAAATAGATCATCCCCCGCCGATGGTATACTCACAAGGTTAGGCGCGTGCCCGCGCCGCTATCTTTCACTCTCACTGAGGTTCTTATGTCCGGCCATTCAAAATGGGCCACAATCAAGCACAAGAAGGGCGCGCTCGATGCCAAGCGCGGCAAGATATTCACCCGCCTGCTCAAGGAAATCGCCGTTGCGGCCAAAGGTGGCGGCAATCCCGACACCAATGCCCGTCTGCGAACCGCCGTTCTCGCCGCCAAGGCTGAGAACATGCCGCAGGACAACATCAAGCGCGCCATCCTCCGCGGAACTGGCGAACTGGAAGGCGTCAACTACGAGGAGATATCCTTCGAGGGCTACGGTCCCGGCGGCGTCGCCATCATTGTCGATGTCACCACCGATAACCGCAACCGCGCCGTCAGTGAAATCCGCCACGCTTTTTCCAAGAACGGCGGCAACCTCGGCGAGTCCGGCTCGGTCCGCTTCATGTTCTCCAAAAAAGGCCTCATCGCCGTTGAAAAGGACGCGGCCACCGAAGAGCAGTTGATGGACATCGTCCTCGAACACGGCGGCGAAGATCTGAACGACGAAGGCGACACTTGGGAGATTGTTACCGAGCCCTCCGCGCATGAAGCCGTCGCCGCGGCCGTCAAAGCCGCCGGCATCCCGACTGTGATGAGCGAAGTGACCATGGTCGCCTCCACGTACACCAAGCTCGAAGGCAAAGAGGCCGGTCAGATGATCCGCCTGCTTGAGGTGTTGGAAGACTGCGACGACACCCAGAACGTTTACTCCAACTTCGATATGGACGCCGAACAAATGGAAGCGGCGGCTGGCTAGCCGATCGCATGAAGGCGCTCGAAAGGCCGCCGAGTCAGGCGGCCTTTTTGCGGAGAATGAAGAATCTACCGGGAGGAAAATCAACCTTGATTCGTGTCGCAAAGCTATTCGCGTTCGTCTTCGTGGCAGGCGGTGCAATCGCCTCCGCGCAAGGCCAGGATGCAACGAATTTTATGTCACTGACCTACAAGTCCCCGCCGCCCGAGGTCAACCCCGTCGCCCACGTCCGCGAGGCGCGCAGTTGGGAGTACGGACCGTTCATCAACTATGGAACCGGTGTAGGCAACCGCTCCGGCTACAAATTCCTCTGGGGCGGATTCCAGTTGTCCAAACCCCTCAGCCCGGTCGTTCATACCCGCTTCGTCTCCGGCCAATTCGAGTTCGGCGGCAACGTTATGCCCCTCTGGCAGGCCTATACTCCCGCGCCCTATTACCAGAAGTACCAGTGCATCAACGGCCCTTGCGAACTGCTCATGGGCGGTGGAACCTATCGCGGGGTCAGCCTTACGCCGGTCATCCTGCGTTGGAATTTCTTCACCAATTCGCGCCGCTTTCAGCCTTGGTTTCAGGGCGCGGGCGGCCTAATCTACACCACGCACAAGTTTCCGCCGAATTATCAAAGCACGCAGATCATCAACGGCCAGACGGAAATGCTCGACGGCGGCACCAGCGTTTGGAATTTCTCTCCGCAAGGCGGCTTTGGCGTGCATATTTTCACCGCCGCCAAGAGGTCCTGGGACGTCGGCGTCAATGGCGTGCACATCTCCTCGGCCTCGCTGGGCGACCGTAACCCCGGCGTCAATGCCAGCGTCCAGGTACAAGTGGGCTATACGTTCTGGAAGTGATTCCGCCGGGGAGTTTTGAGTGGTTGAAAGGGCATGGTTTTACAGGCTCCGGAAAAATTCCATACAGAGGAGACGGGGGTTTTAACCCCCGTGTAAGGCCCATGGAATGATTATGCCTTTAGCCGCGGAGGAATGCTTTTCCAGGGTTCAAACATAATTTCCGGTCTTTTTCCGCAGCTTGTTTTAGTCCCTGCGGGATCGTAAATAGGACAGCCGGACTAACTTAAGGTTCCTTACCGCGAAAGAGACTCATGAGCGGACCGCTAGTCGAGTGCGTACCGAACTTTTCTGAAGGCACGGACGTGCGGCGCGTCGAAGCCATTGTGGCCGCGATGCGCATCGATGGCGTGCACCTGCTCGATTGGTCCATGGACGCTGCCCACAACCGCTCCGTGGTGACCATCGCCGGTGATCCGTCAGCCATCGTCGAGTCGGCGGTGCGCGGCGCTGGCAAGGCTGCTGAACTTATCGACCTGACTCGTCAGCGTGGCGTTCATCCCCGCATCGGCGCGGCCGACGTTATCCCATTTGTGCCTATCTCCGGCATCAAACTGGAGCAATGCGCGCTGCTGGCCCGGCAGGCGGGCCTTGAGATTTGGCGCCGCTTTAATATTCCGGTCTTCTTTTATGAAGCAGCCGCCGCGCGGCCAGATCGCGCCAATTTGGAAGAGGTGCGCAGCGGCCAGTTTGAAGGCCTGCGTGAGGCCGTTGGCAAAGACTCCGCCCGCCGCCCTGACATAGGTGGCCCTAGTCTGCATCCCACCGCCGGAGCCTGCGCCGTCGGCGCCCGCAAATTCCTCGTTGCCTACAACATCTTCTTCAACTCCTCTGACGTTGCCATGGTGCGCGCCATCGCCCGTGAGATTCGCGCTGCCTCCGGCGGATTGAAGGGCGTCAAGGCGATAGGCGTGCTGGTCCAGGGGCGCGCGCAGTTAAGCATGAACATCACTGACTTTTCCGTCACGCCCATCTCGCAGGTCTTTCGCACAGCTTCCACTCTCGCCCTGCGCCACAAGGCGGTGCCGGTTGAGGGTGAAGTCATTGGCCTGATTCCTGAGGCCGCCTGTGAGCGAGAAAGCGAGTGGATGCGTCAATTGGGTGGGTTTGATGAGCAGACCAAGATATTGGAGCGCCGGCTTGCGGCCCCTCTGGCTTGGCCCGGTGACGCGTCCGCGGCACAAAGAGCTTGATTGCCCACCATCCGTTTGCGGAAAACGAGTAAAATGACGGAGGAGAGTGCAGCGGAAAAACTCAATCCGGAGGGAGACGGGGGTTTTACAGGCTGCGGAGAAACTCGATTGTGTGAAGGGCACGGGCTTTAGCCCGTGCATAATCCATGCCTTATCAACGCTGGATTTAGCCACTGAGGGAATTATTAGCCAATTCTGTTGTTAACAAGGCATTTTTCACAGCCTGTTTAGCTGCGGAGTCCGAACCGGGTTGCGCTAACATCTTGCGGTGAAAGCATGGTTTTGCAAGGGCACGACTTTAGCCGTGCCGCAAACCGAACTGAATGACGGTCGGGCTTTAGCCCCTGAGGGATGCCGCCGCCGCTTTTCATAACAATGCTTTTTGTAATCAGGCTCGTAGTACCAGGGAGGATGAATTCATTGAAAGCTATTCTCAAAGTTCTTGTTCCAGTTATCTTTCTCGCCGCTGCCGCTTCGGCCCCGGCAACGCAGTTATCAACCGATGCGCGCAACGTCGTTCCACGCGATGTGCAGCAATTGGTGGCAATCGATTATCAGGCAATGGAGAATTCGCCCACAGCCATGGACTTGCGCAATCGCGTAATGCCGCCGGAGCTCAAGAAATTTGAAGACGCGCTGCATAAATCCGGCCTCAATGAAAATCACGATGTTGAGAGTCTGGCTTTTGCCCTCTTCCGGCCCAAATCCGGCGATGACAAGATCGACTCGGTCGGCATTGCCGAGGGCCAATTCCCGTTGACCGATATTGTCGCCAACTTCCGCAAGCAGAAGATCAAGCCCACGCTGGTGCGCACCAACAAGGTTTATCCGCTGGCCAAGACTGACATGGTGGTCTGCTTTGTTGACCCCTCCACCATGGTCTTCGGCGACCCCGATTCGGTCGAGAAAGCGCTTGATGCCCGCGACGGCATTGGTCCCAGCCTGCTCAACAATGCGCCGATGATGGACGCAATGCGGAGCGTGGATTCCGAGCCTCTATGGAGCATCCTTGACCAGAAGGGCACGCAAACCATGATGCGCCAGGTTCTCGGCGAAGCCGGAGGCGCAACCGACTTTGAAACCGTCAAGAAGCACCTGCAGGCCTCCTGGTATTCGATGAACTTCCAGCACGGCGTCAAGTTCGATCTCACCATCTCCACCGGCGATAGTTTTGCCTCGGCCACACTGTCGTCTCTGCTCACAGCCGGCGTAACGCTGCGCAAGGTCAGCGGCACTGAAGCCGAAAAACAGGCCCTCATCGGCACTACCATCGCTTCTGACGCCGGTCGGCTGACCATTCACTTCGCCACCAGCGATGCGGAGTTCTCCAGCCTGTTGCAATCGCCGCTCTTCAGCAGCATGGTTCACAACTAGGTCGCATTTAACTCGTCCCAATCAGCCGCTGACAGACGATTCCATCTCGGAGTCGCCCGTCAGCGGCATTTTATCACTAAGTATCCTCCGGCAGTGGGGTACCAGACTGAAGGTCTGGACAATAAGGCAAGGAACAAAGGGCATGAGCCGGATTTAAGCTGGTGAAGTCCCAAGCGTTGGCAGTTAAGACCGCTGGCTCACTGATGCTTTCCAAGCTCGTCCGGCAGTGTGGTTCTGTGCCCCGTGTTCAGTACAGTGATGACGTCCTCGCTTTTTGTTCGTTGAGAGGCTGACGATCTCGTTTGAGAGACTACCTTTTTGCACGGCTCAGGCCGACGCTGCGGGGCAGACAAGGAGATGTCATGTCCAAGCAGCGCAACAAGGTTGTCATCCTGCCCGTGATCGAACCCAACGCCGCAGGAATTGATGTGGGCGCTACGGAAATCTTCGTGGCCGTGCCTGCGGATCGCGACTTAGAGCCGATCCGGTGCTTCCCCACCTTCACCGTCGATTTGGAAAGACTGGCGGATTGGCTTCAGCAGTGCCATATCCGAACCGTAGCCATGGAGTCGACCGGCGTGTACTGGATTCCGCTATTTCAGATTCTGGACAAGCGCAAGATCGACGTACGACTGGTCAACGCCCATCACGTCAAGAACGTACCCGGCAGAAAGACCGACGTGTCTGACTGCCAGTGGATTCAGCACCTTCATTCCGTGGGTCTGTTGCGCGGGTCCTTTCGTCCCAACGATGAAATTTGTGCGATCCGTTCGTTGTGGCGTCATCGCGACAGCCTCATTCAGTTGGCCACCCTTCATCTTCAGCATATGCAGAAGGCGCTGGACCAGATGAACCTGCAGATTCACCACGTCATCAGCGATCTCGATGGAACCACCGGCCTGGCCATCATGGACGCGATCCTGGCCGGGGAGCGCGATCCGCTGAATCTGGCTCAACTGCGTCACCCGCGCATTCGCGCCAGCGAAGAGACCATCATGAAGTCGCTGGTCGGCGACTACCGTGAAGAGCACTTGTTCACACTTCGCCAATCACTCAAAGCCTACCGCTATTACCAAGAGATGATTCAGGAAGTCGATGCGCAGGTGAAGCGGATGATGCAACGGCTGCCCTCTAAAGTCGCCGAGGGCGAAGAACCTCCGCAAGGAAGCAAACGCCGTGCGCGCAAGACTCCCTGGAGGAATGAACCGCCGCAATTGCGCGAGGATATCTATCGAGCTTTTGGTGTGGACTTGACGGAGATTCCTGGCGTCAACTCCTTGACCGCGCAAATGCTGCTCACCGAAATCGGTCCGAATCTCGATCGATTCCCGACGGCCGCCGCCTTCTGCTCATGGTTGAGGCTATGCCCAGACCCAAAGATCAGCGGCGGACAGGTGTTATCCTCGCGTACCCGCCCCACCAAAAACCGCGCCGCCCTCGCACTACGCGTGGCTACACAGTCGTTACACCGCAGCGATTGTTTCCTTGGAGACTACTTCCGCCGCATGAAAGCCCGCATGGGCACACCCAAGGCCATGACCGCCACCGCCCATAAGCTTGCCCGGATCATCTTTCACATGATCACCACCCAACAACCATACGACGCCACAATCTTTCAAAAGCAGGAAGAGCGCCGGCATCACCAGAAATCAGCCCGGCTTCACGTACAAGCCAGAGAACTCGGGTTCCAACTCGTTCCCATCAATTTTGTTCCTTGAGAGAGCCGGAGGCTTTAGGGTTGGCGGCCCCTCAAAGGGGCCTGTGTAGAAGCGCTCCATGCCAGTAGCAGCCCGTCGCCCCGCGCCGTAGGCGCAGTGTTTGTTAGCCCAGCGCTTCAGCGCTGGGAAGGCGCGATAAAGAAGAGCTCCGGAGTCCCGTACAAGGGACGGCGCCCATACTCCGCGCCCTTCCTGCGATTTTGCGAGAAGAATGAATAAAACACAAAGCGGGAGCGACTCCCGTAAATGTCAAACTCCTACTGCCACCCCGGCAAAGCCGGGGGTTCTCCCACGCCGAATAGCACAAACCCCAACCAATCTGAATCCATCCCGCTAACGAACCTCCTGCGAGCGAGTAGCGAGCGATTGGCCCCACCGCAGGTGGTAATTATCCTTCCAGCGCGCAGAATAGAACCAGAAGCAAATCCGAGGTTCCCAATGACCAATGGCCACTCTCCAATCCGCGCATTTCTACTCCCTTTCACGAGTATCTATTCTCCGTCTCTTCGCCAAAAAATCCGCCGCCCCCCACCCCCTACCCCTGTAGAGCCAGTTTGTTGATAGAAAAAATCTCGTAACATGCAT
>JBEKDN010000064.1:0-18534 GCA_050014335.1 Occallatibacter sp.
GGTACGGAATCAACGGAATCGCCAACCAGTCATCCCCGTCGATCCCCTGGTACCGGGCGATAACCGCTCCCAATTCGCCATCCTGGCAGCGACGGAGGAGCGTGGGAGTCTCAGCGCAAATCCGCTGGAAATAAATAGCACTATGCCCAGTTGGATTTATGGAGCCAAATAAGCCGTACGGCTCCTCCATGAGCAGTGCCGCCTGCGCGCGGCCCTGGGAGGGAAAACATGCCAAGCCCGTCAAGATCATGAGAGAAAATGCAATTGCGCTTTGAAGCCGCACCGATAGCATCGATCCCCTCCTGGTCAGGATATGAAACTTCCTTTCAATCTCTCCTGCCTGCAGGAGGTGAGCTCCCGGGATTGGGAAATCCGGCGGGCAAAGAATGCGCCCGTGTGCTCGTTCTGAAGAGTTTGACACATTTTCCATGAAATAGTTGTATCTAAATCTGTGCAAAATAAGGCCAATGCGAGTTTTTTGGCCCATCTCTAACTGGGCTATGGCAGCCCCGCGCCCTAGAGTGCTGCCCGCGGACTGCCGATACAATATTCACTTGAGGCTGACAATGAAAGTACTTAACCTGCTGCTGCTTGCTTTGCTGACCTGCGCGACTATGGACGCGCAAGTAACCCTGCCTGGTGTTCTGTCAAACCATATGGTGATTCAGCGCGACCTGCCGGTCCATGTTTGGGGGATGGCGCTGCCCGGAGAAAGCGTATCCGTGTCCTTTCGCGACGAGACCCGCGCCACAAATGCTGGCAGACTTGGCCACTGGAGCATCTATCTGAAACCAGGCGCGGCCGGCGGTCCGTTTGAGATGACCGTCGTCGGGAAGCCCGCATTGAATGCCGAACCAGCCGCGACCGTGCAGACCATCACCCTGGACGATATTCTCGTCGGCGATGTGTGGCTGGCCTCGGGGCAATCGAATATGGGCTTCCAGATGCGGCAGGCGGCAACGGCGGCGGTCGATCTTCCCCAGGCCGCCAACCCGCGCATCCGTCTGCTCACGGTGAAACAAAAGGCCGCGGAATACGCACAGAGCGACATCGCAACCGACGGATGGATTGCTTCGTCGCCTGAGTCGGCCAAGGAATTTTCCGCCGTAGCCTGGTACTTTGCCCGCGAGATTGAGAAGCGAGAGAAGGTGCCGATCGGAATCATCAATTCCTCCTGGGGGGGAACCATGGTCGAATCGTGGACCAGACTGGAGGCGCTGGGCGAAGATGCGTCGCTGATGCCCGTCTTTGCTTCGCGGGGCCGAATGACGGACCGCGAGTCCGACGCGCTGCTGGAAGACGTGGACCACAAAAAACAAATTGAAGACGCCAAAGCACAAGGCAAGCCCTTGCCGGAGTTTCCCTGGCACCCGGAGTTGAATATGTGGGCGCCCGGATTGCTCTGGAATGGCATGATCGCGCCGCTGACGCAATTTCCCATTCGCGGAGTCATCTGGTATCAGGGTGAGAGCAACAGCATCATCGAGCGATCTCCGAGCCTCTATCACCGGCTATTCCGCACTCTCATCGAGGACTGGCGCGCACAATGGGGCGAGGGCGATTTCCCCTTCCTGTATGTGCAGATTGCCAACTTTAAATCAGGCTCAGTCGAGGACTGGGCTACGATACGCCAAGGCCAATTGAAAACCCTCGAACTGCGCATGACCGCAATGGCCGTCACTATCGATATAGGCGACCCCGATAACGTGCACCCTACCGACAAAGTGGACGTGGGCATGAGACTGGCTCTGGCTGCGCGCGCGATTGCCTATAACGAAGACATCAACTACTCAGGGCCGCTATTCCGCCAGGCAGCCGTTGAAGAGAATTCAATCCGTGTCTGGTTTGACCACTCCAAAGGGCTTGTGGCCAAAGGCGGCGAACTGACCGGCTTTGAGGTTGCTGGAAAAGACAGGCGGTTTCAGCCGGCCGTGGCCAGAATCGAAGGGGAAACCGTTGTGGTGAACAGCCCGTCCGTGGCTGAGCCGGTATTGGCGCGTTATGGATGGGCCAACAGCCCAGCCTGCAACCTCTTCAACAGTGCGGGACTGCCGGCTTCGCCATTTACGTCGGAGAAGTAGCGGAGTTCGTGTAACGAATCACTTCGACAACCGAGGCGGCAACCAGACCCTCTTCGACCATCGCATCCAGATATGGGATGAGTTTGGCAATCCGCTCTTCCGTGTCAACAATGCTCATTTGGATGGGAGCGTCTTTGCCGCGCGGCCAACGGCTCTCATGGCGAATGCGGCTGGCCGATCCGTAGCCCTCGATGCCGCGAAAGACGACCGCCTCGGCAATGCCCAATTCAAGGCAGCGCGCAAGAATCGCCTCATGCAGCGCCTTGCCCTGGCAGCGGTCGTTCTCGCCAAAGTGGACGCGCAACATGCGGGCACTGAATTGTTCTCTCATCGCATCGCCTCCACTTACTCCGCAACCGGCTGCTTATCGGTTTCCAGCGCGCGATACGCGTATTTGATGATATCCACATCCGAGAAGACAACCAGCCCCTCCTGGACCATCTGATCGACAAGTGGCAGGAAGGCGCGCAGTTTTTCCGCGGTGTCAACGGCCGAAAGCATCACCGATGCGTGGTGCGGATGGAGCAGCGGTTGATCCTTGTGCACTCTGCGATGCGCTCCGTAACCGAGAATGCCGCGATAGACTGTGACGCCCGCAATATCATTCGCGCGCATTGCTTCCACCAAGGCTTCGTAGAGCGGTTTGGTCTTCCAGCGATCTTCCTCATTTACAAAGATGCGCATCATCTGCGCCTTGCCTTCGATCGTGAGGTGGGCTGCGCCATGTGGCGCGTCTTTGGGCTTGGATGCCTGAGCCGGCTTGGCCACCGTCGTCTCCTGCATCTCGATCAGCCCGCTGCCCGCCAACTCTTCCAGTTTGCCGAGAATCGCGTCGATCTTTTCGCGGTTATCAATGAACTCAATCTTGATCGGCAGCCGATCGGAAATGTCCACCAGGTTCGCGGCGTGCATGTGGTGGTCCGCGCCAAAGCCGGCAATGCCTTTGGTGACCGTTGCGCCGGCTACGCCGCGATAGAAAAGAAAATCGAGAATGCTGGAGTAGAGCGGAACGCCGTGATGAGTCGCGCCGTCGCTCAGATAGATTGTGACTTTGACCGCTTTCCCAGGCTGCAACATTTCGTTTCCCTCTACAAAAGCAGGATTCTACAGCAAGTTGCCGATTCCGTGCTGCTCACCCCTGTTCTCGCTTCAGAATCTGGCTTACAGCATTTTCACTGATCGTATAAGGAACTTTGTTTCCCATCCATTCGCAGCACTATCGCGAATGGGTGGGAAACCATGAAGCTTGCCCTACAGGAGAAACGCTCTACGAGATCGCCTCGGCCAGCACCGCGCCGCACCAGGTGGCGGCAAGGCCCAGAATCAGGCTGCCGAAGGCGTAGAGCGAGGCCATCGCAAAAGCTCCGGAGCGCAACGTCGAAAGGGTTTCCCATTCGTATGTCGAGAATGTGCTGTATGCGCCGATGAAACCCACCGGGATCAGGAACCGCCACGCAGGACTCAATCCGGCCCGCCTGCCTAGATAAGTCAGTGAGAAGCCGATGATGATGCAGGCCGTCATATTGATGACAAAGGTGCCAAAGGGAAAGCGCGTTCCCATCCGCCCGGAAATGGTCGAGCCGACCCAGTAGCGGGCGATGGAGCCAAGCGCGCCCCCAGCGGCGATGAGCAGGTACTTCTGCAATGCGTAAGCCTCCTCTTCAGGTTAACTCTTTCTTTTACGCGGAGGAACCGTTTGGCTGTCAAGAAATATTGCCTGACCCTCCAGGGCAATCGCACTGAAAAATACAGTGCCAGAAAAACCCTGCCAAATCGAGAGGTAGCCCCGCTAACCAGCTAACTCGCTGATCCAATGCCCCGCAATTGCCGACATGCTCAACCGATAATACGCGCAGCCAAGCCAACGGCTGCATCTCTCTTGAACGCACCCCAATTTTATGTCGGTTTTTTTGCGGATAATTACCGTCCGGTGGTAGATCCTGTAAATAGGGAAGGGTAGATCCAGTCATGACTAAAAACTCGCTTTCAACCCGAAGCCTCGCTCACCCCAACCCTCCAACCACACCCGTTTCCGTTACCTGGTTTCGCTGTTTCTTCGCCAATAAAGCCGCTACCCCCCACCCCCCCTACCCTGTGGAAATCCATTTTCAACCCCCACTCCTCAACTAAACGTAAATAAATCAACAACATAATATTTACACCTATTAATTAAGTAGTAACTGCTAACCCCGCATTTTGCCCACGTTTTGCCCTCAAAATCGCCCTTTTTATCTCAAAATGCCATGTTTTCGTTTGCTTTCGCAACCCTCGGGATCACCGCAAGGAAACGCCGACAGCACTCCGCGCTTACCGGCTTCTCTTTCCGTTCTTCGCCAGCGCAGCCTTCTTCAGCGCCCTCTTGGCAGCGGCCTTGCGCCGCCGCACTTCTTCCTTCGAGTACATTGTCCCGCGGCATTTCTCCGCGCCGCAATTGCAGACAGCCTCGTCGTCGCCGCCGTCGTAAAGACAGTAGTCGTAGGTTAGCTCATCTCCTGCGGCAATCTTCTTGACCGCCGTAATCCAAACTCGCCCGCGCACCTCGCTGGTCTCGCAGTTGGCGTCGCAGCTATGGTTGATAAACATCGCCATGCAATGCCCGTCGATCACCACAGAGCCGTCGCCGAGTCCAAATAGATAAGTAATCGGCGAGGTCTCATAAGCAATATCGGCCTCGGCCTTGCTCAGCTTGTGACCGGTATACTCGGCCACGCGTTCGCCTTTGCGGATCGGTGCGGTCGTATAGCAACCGGCGGCGTGTATTGCGGAGGAGCGGATGATCAATGCCATGCGAATGTGCGATGCTTTCCTTGGGAGTTCTTTGATTCGCATCCTAACAGTGAACAGCCTTCAATGAACAGTGGGCAGCAAACGGTATCGAGGAAAAAGATGAAGGGGATTCTAACCACAGCTCTGGGATGCGCGATCTGCCTCACGGCGACTCCGCTTTCGCGCGCCCAAGCTCCGCGGCAACAACCCCCAACAACCTCGCCAGCCAACTCCAACCCATTCCCGGAAGACACCAGCTCAGTTCCCGTGATGCCCACCAAGAACACGCCCGCGGCCTCGCCCGACGCCACTTATACCAGAGCGCCAATTGCTGAGGCTCCGCAGGGCGGCGACGATCTCGACCCAGTCCGCAGCCCCGACGATCCAGCGCCAACCACCAACTCTACCGACGCGGGCTTCAGTTCGAGCCTTGCCGGCCTGGACCGCCTTCTTCCTCGCCCGGACGACGACCAGTCAAGCAAGAAGCGGAAACTCATCGTCAAGGAGCCCACGCACCAAGAGGCCTCCTCCAAAGACATCGAAGTCGGCACCTACTATCTCCAAACCAAAGACTGGCGCGGCGCTCTTTCCCGCTTTGAATCCGCCCTAATTCTTGACCCCGAGAATCCCGACGTCTATTGGGGCCTCGCCGAGGCCAATCGCCATCTCGGCAATCTCGCCGACGCCCGCGCCAACTACCAAAAGGTCGCCGAGTACGATCCCGACAGCCACCACGGGAAGGAAGCAATCAAGTCCCTGAAATCTCCCGAAATCGCCAACGGCAAAAATCCCGCGCCCAACCCAACCGCGGTAACAGAGGCGCAACAATAGTTCTCAGAACCCAGCCCAGCTCCTGTAAATGCCTATCAACCGTTCTCCCCACAAACTGCTGACAATGCCGCCAATGCAAAGGAATGTCCCTAACGGCAGCTTCTTCGCCGCCCAGTAGTCAGTGTCGAGCTTGCCGGAACGCATCGCTAAGAGAGCCAAACCAGCCATCGATCCCAGCAAAACGCCCAGCCCAAAGGAGAGAAGCGCGCCCGACAGCCCGAGCCACGCTGCCAGCATCGCCATTAACTTCGCGTCGCCCAACCCAATCCCTTCGCGGCGCCGAATCAGCCTGTAAGTCCAGCGGATCGCGAGAATGAGACCGGCAGCGACAAGGATACTAAGCATCTGAGTAACAAGAGTGCCAAACAAAGACGGAGTCGTATCGGTTTGTTGAAATGAGAAACCGTGATGGAGTAAATAATCTCCAAAGCTATACAGGAAGCCAAGCACTATGCCTGGAATAGTCAGTCTATCTGGGAGCCATAGGTGCTCAGCGTCAAGAAAAGCCAAAGCAACAAGAAGCCAGATAAAAACCAGGTTGCCGATAAAGTGGAGAAAATCTATTTCTATCCATCGAAGCGGAGAGAAATTATAAGCAAATAGATTTTGCATCAACACTAGAGCCTGCCAAGCGGCCAGAGCCCACAGCAACCCAACGGAAAACTCCACCAGCGGATATCGCCAACCAATCCAAGCACGACAACTCCGGCATCGTCCGCGCAGCGCCAGCCAGCTCACCAGCGGCACATTCTCCCGCCAAGCCAGCGTCCGCCCGCACTGGCGGCAATGCGAGCGCGGCTCAACCACGCTCTCGTCTTCCGGCCAACGGCTCAGGCATACATTCAGAAAGCTGCCGAATGCAAGCCCCAGCAGCCCCGCAAAGATAGTTCCCAATATGCGAATCATCATCGAGGTTGAGTATACGACTGCCGCTCCTCGGCAAGGTAGACTGAAACTGCATGGACCTTCCGCCTGAAAGCTCCAACGCACATCTCGCGCCTCTCGCATCAAGCCCGGCGAGCGCCGCGTCTGCCTTTGCCAAGTCGGTCGAGATTATGGCCCGTCTGCGTGCTCCCAACGGTTGCCCCTGGGACCGCGAGCAGACCTTCGATTCCATTCGCAAATACACCCTCGAAGAGACCTATGAGGTTTTCGACGCCATCGAGCGCCGCGACTTCCCTCACCTCGCCGAGGAGCTCGGTGACCTGCTGCTGCAAGTCCTCTTCTATGCTGAGATGGCCGCGAACGATGGTCACTTCGCCATCTCCGACGTGCTCGACCATCTGAACAACAAACTCATCCGCCGCCATCCTCACGTCTTCGGCCAGGAAGCCTCGCGAGCCGCCGGCAATCTCGCCTCTGTCGATGAGGCCATTGACGGTTCCTCCGCTGCCGTCCTGCGCAACTGGGAGGAGATCAAGGCACAAGAGAAACAGTCCAAAGCCTCAACGGACCGCGCACCATCGCGCCTCGATTCCGTCCAGCGCGCCATGCCCGCGCTCGCCGAGGCCGCCAAACTCGGCTCCAAGGCCCAGAAATCCGGCTTCGACTGGACTGACTGGCGCGACCTTCTGCCCAAGCTCGTCGAAGAGACTGCGGAGCTGGAAGCCGAAGCCTCCTCCGGCGATCCTTCACGCAAGCCCGCGGTCGAGGCCGAGCTGGGCGATCTGCTCTTCACCGTCGTCAACCTCGGCCGCCACCTCGGCGTCGATGCGGAGATGGCTCTGCGCGGCTGCAACCGCCGCTTCCGCCAGCGCTTCCATGAGATGGAGCTGGCCTCGGAACGCCCGCTCGAAGACCTCCAACCAGCCGAGCTTGAAGAGTTATGGTCTGCTGCCAAGCGAAAGCTCGCCGCGCAGCCGGAGGCGCAGCCATGATCCAAATTCGCCGCTGTGCAGGCTTTGATGAACTCGATGCTTGCGTCCAACTCGAGATCGAAGTCTGGGGCATGGACGCCAGCGAGATTTTTCCCCGCAAGGCCTTTCTACTGGCGCAAAAAATCGGCGGTCAAGTGATCGCCGCGTTCGATACCGATTTAGCCGAGCCTGGTACCAAGTCGTTGATTGGCTTTGTGCTCTCATGGCCGGGAATAAAAAGCGGCTCAGACGGGCCGCAACCCTATCTCCACTCCCACATGCTGGCCGTCCGCGAGGCCTACCGAAACCATGGCCTGGGCGCGCGACTCAAGCGGGAGCAGCGCCTCGAAGCCCTCCACCGTGGCATTCGTGCCATGGAATGGACCTTCGATCCATTGGAAATCAAGAACGCCCATCTCAATATTCGCAAGCTCGGAGCCGTCGCCCGCCGTTACGAAGTGGATTTCTATGGTGTATCCTCATCTCGTCTCCAAGGCGGTCTTCCCACGGATCGTCTCGTCGCCGAGTGGCAGCTTGATTCGCCCAGGGTGGAGGCGGCTCTTGAAGACCGTCCCATGGCGGCGCCGGTTGTTGAGGAGCGTATTTCGGTTCCAGCCGCCATTTACCAATGGAAGTCAAGCCAAGCCGGACGCGAAAGTGCCCTCATGCTCCAATTGGAGAACCGCCGCCTCTTTCAACAAGCATTTTCCCAGGGTCTGGCTGTAGTCGGCTTTTCCCGGGACGCGCAAGGTAACGGAGTCTTTGAATTAGCTTCCCATACTCGGGCGCAAGTGGGCCTGAAGCCTTAAGGACAAACCTATGAGAATCGATGCAATCATCCTGCGAGAACTCCACATGCCTCTGGTGCGTCCCTTTGAAACCAGCTTTGGCGTCACTCGCAATCGCAGAATTCTACTTGCCGAGATTCAATCGGAAGGACTTACTGGCTGGGGCGAATGCACCGCCGGCGAGCACCCATTTTTCTCCGCCGAATCTACCGACAGTGCATGGACTGTGATCCTCAGCGAGCTGGCCCCGATGCTATCTGCCGCATCTCCATCGCACGGCGGCGACTGCCCCAAGATCTTCCGCCAGGTGCGCGGCAATCGCATGGCCAAGGCGACCCTAGAAAACGCCATCTGGGATCTGGAAGCACAGCGGGAGGCCGTCTCGCTCTCTCATCTCCTCGGCGGGGTGCGCGAAGCAATCCCCTGCGGTGTTTCGCTGGGAATTCACTCCTCCATCCCCGAGCTGATGGCGATCATCGAGAATGAGTTGGCGGCCGGCTATCAGCGCATCAAGCTCAAGTGCAAGCCCGGCTGGGACGTTGAAGTCTTCGAGAAGGTCCGCAGCCGCTGGCCCGGCATCATGCTCTCTTGCGACGCCAACTCCGCCTACCGCCTGCGCGACGCCGACCACCTCACCGCCTTCGATGCCTTCGATCTGCTGATGATTGAGCAGCCTCTCTGGCATGACGACTTCTACTACCATTCCATGCTGCAAAAGCGCCTGCAAACTCCCATCTGCCTTGACGAATCCATCCGCAACCGCCGCGACGCTCTCGCCTCCATCGAGATGGAGTCTTGCCGCATTATCAATATCAAGCTGGGCCGGGTCGGCGGATTCTCAGAGGCCATCGCCGTGCACAACGCTGCACAGCAACGCGGTATTCCTGTCTGGTGTGGCGGAATGCTGGAGTCCGGCATCGGGCGCTCCCACAACATAGCGCTTTCCACATTGGAGAACTTCACGCTCCCAGGCGACGTCTCCGCATCCGCGCGTTACTGGGCCGACGACATTATCGAACCAGCAGTCACAGTTTCTTCCACAGGCGAGATCCTTATCCCCGACAAACCGGGCCGCGGCTACGAGGTCCGTACCGATCTGGTGGAGCGCCTCACTGTCCGTAAAGAAACCATCCGCTCGCTGGAGTTAGTTGTCTAGCTACAGGGCGGGTTAATTCTTGGCCGCCTTGACAGCCTCAGTCAGTGCCGGAACCACCTCAAAGAGGTCGCCTACTATTCCGTAATCGGCCACCTCAAAAATCGGCGCGCCTGCGTCCTTGTTAATAGCCACCACGCACTGCGAACCCTTCATTCCAACCAGATGCTGGATCGCACCCGAAATTCCCACCGCCAAATAGAGCTTCGGTGCGACAGTCTGTCCTGAACTACCGACCTGCCTTTCCGCGGGCAGCCAGCCACTATCGCAAATCGGCCGCGACGCACCCAACTCCGCGCCCAAAGCCGTTGCCAGCTCCCGTATCAGCGGAATATTCCCTGCATCCTTGATTCCGCGCCCCACGCTCACAATCCTCTGCGCAGACCCCAAATCCACCGTTTGCGCCGCACTCCTGTAGCGCTCTCCAGGCCGCGTGCGAATCTCTGTCGCCTCTAACTCCGGCGTAAAAGCGCTTACCTCCGCCAAACCGGCCGCCGTCTGAGCCGGAAATGCCCCAGCCTGCACGGAAACAAGGCAAACTCCGCCGCCCGTGTGCCGGTAGACGCCATTCAGTCGCCCTTGCATCAGTTGCCGCGTAAAAACTGGTCCCTCGCCTATTGCCGTCACATCCCCAATCAGCACTTCTCCCAGCCGCGCCGCCAGCGCTGGAGCGTAATCGCGTACTTGGTAGCTATGCGGAAGGACCGCATACTCCGGCTTCTCCGCTGCAAAAAACTGCTGCAACGCCACTGAGAATCCATCCGCTGTGTATACGGCCAGCAATGGATGCTCCAGACGTACCACGCTTGCCAGCGCCTTCCCTGCAACTTCGGTGGCCAGCGCCGCGGTATCCGCGCCTGGAACCACCGCATTCACGGCCAGCCCGGTCAGCGCCGCCAGCTTTTGTCCCGCGCCTATCGCCTCCCAGCTGAGGCGGCTCACGCGTCCATCCCGCTCTTCCACCACTACCCAAATGCCGCTCATAGCACCCTCGCTTCAGAATTCAGCTTCTCCACCAGTTTTGCTGCGACCTCCTTCGCCGTCCCCAAAAGCATCTGCGTCGACTTCCGCTTCACCGGAAGCATCACTCGCTCCAATACCACTCGCGGCGCTGCGTCAGTAGACAATTCACTCCCCGGCACTATCCGGACCTCTTTTGTTTTGGCCCGTTTGATGCCCATCAGAGTCGCGTAGCGCAGCCTGTTCCCGCCGGATTGCATCGTCACCACCGCCGGCATCGGCAACGCGATGGTCTGAAACCAGCCCTCTTCCAGCTCCCGCTTCACCGTCAACCCTTCCGCCGTTTTCTCCACATGCAAGATCAGCGAGGCATGCGGCAACCCCAGCAACTCAGCCAGAATTACGCCCGTCTGCCCTTGTCCCAAATCGTCCGACTGAAGTCCCGCCAGAACCAGGTCAGGCATCTCTGGCCTCACAGCTTCCGCCAGCACCCGTGCAACGCCCAGTGCGTCCCGTGTCCCCAGATCGCCGCACTCAATCTGTATCCCCCGGTCCGCGCCCTTGGCCAGCGCCTCCCGAATCGTCGCGCCCACTCGCTCCGGTCCAGCGCTCAAAACCACTACTTCGCCGCCGTGCTGTTCTTTCAGTTGCAACGCCTCTTCCAGCGCGTGCGCGTCGGACTCATTCATAGCCCATTGCGCCCCTGGATCATCAATCCAGCCTCCCGCGTCATCAACTCGCGCCTGCGCATCCCGCTCCGGGACCTGTTTGATCGCAACAACAATTTTCATAGCGATTTACCCCAAGATACTTCAACCATTTTCCGCCATCCTAGACACACGCTCTAACGGGAATTATCCACCAAAATTATCGCTTCCGTTCAGTTCCAGAATTCCTCAGTTGCATTTTTACCCGTTCGCGCTACAATTCGTGCTGATGACACTCAACGATTCCACCTCGCTTACTTCCCTTCCCGCCGCCACGCCGGAGTCAGTCCTCCCCGTAACCATGTCCATCGACATCGGCGGTTCGGGCCTCAAGGCCATGCTTCTCGACGCCGCCGGCGAACCTCTCTGTGAGCGTCAGCGCGTCCTTACTCCCACGGTCCCCACCCCTGAGGCCGTCCTCGCCGGACTGGACGAACTGCGCAAGCTGCTCAGTGACTTTGACCGTGTTTCCATCGGCTTTCCCGGCGTCATCAAAAAAGGAACCACTTGGACTGCGGCTAATTTGCATCCCGCATGGGTTGCCTTCCCGCTTCAAGCTGAGCTTGAAAGCCGCTGGAGAAAGCCAGTCCGCGTATGCAATGACGCTGCTGTCCAAGGCTACGGAGCCATCCAAGGCAAAGGAGTCGAGATGGCGCTTACTCTCGGCACCGGCATGGGCTCCTCGCTCTTCACCGACGGCCATCTCTGCCCAGGCCTAGAACTCGCCCATCACCCCTGGCGCAAAAAGGGCATGACCTACGAGGACTATCTCGGTCGCCGCGGCCTCGACAAATTCGGCAAAGCCCGCTGGAACGACTTCATCCAGGCGGCAATCAAGCAGACCCAGGCCACCTTCAACTGGGACCACCTCTACATCGGAGGCGGCAACACCAAGAAGATCCTCTTCACCCCCGGCCCCGACGTCACCATAGTCTCCAACGAAACCGGCCTCCTAGGCGGCGTAGCCCTCTGGCGCTTCGACGGCTGAAAACACAGAACACTGAGAGCCCCATGTCCCCCCATATCCCTAGCAAGCATTTGGGGACACGGGAGACAGCGAACCCAACCATCCCCTCTTTCGTCTCATCAACGGCAACCGTACCCAAGAAGCCTACTCGACCGTCACCACCACGCCCTGCGCCACCGGAGCCAACGACAACGTCCTCTCCACCACCCGGTCGTATAATTCTCTCAATCAAGACACGGGCTTCCAATACGACGCGGCGGGCAACGTGATTCAGGATCTGCTCAACCAATACGTCTACGACCCCGAGGGCCGCCTCTGCGCCGTCAAGAGCATCCTGGCCACCACGGCCACGCAATACGTTTACGACGCCAGCGGCGCCCGCGTAGCCAAAGGCAGCATCTCCACCTGGCCCGCGCAGGGAGCCACCTGCGCCGCGCCCACCGCGGCCAACGGCTTCTCGCTCGCCGCGCAATATCTTCTCGGCCCCGGCGGCGAGCAGGTCACGGAACTCAGCGGCAATGGTACATGGAAGCACTCCAACGTCTGGGCCGGCGCGAATCTAGACGCCACCTACGATCCCTCCGGCCTCCACTTTCATCTTGCCGACCCGCTAGGCACCCGCCGCGTGCAAGCCAGCGCCCTCGGCCTCGTCGAGGAGAACTGCCTAAGCCTCCCCTTCGGCAACGGCGAGAATTGCATCGTCCCGCCCACCGCGCCCTCCACCGCCGACGACGCCACCGAACACCACTTCACCGGCAAAGAACGGGATACCGAATCAGGAAACGACTACTTCGGGGCCAGGTACTATGCAAGCAGCATGGGCCGGTTCTTGGGTCCCGATCCCGGTCCATTTATCTGGCAGGATCCACAAACCTTGAATCGATATGCCTACGCCCGAAACAATCCGCTGAAGTTCGTTGACCCAAACGGGCAATATTTCGTCATTAGATCGGGTGACCAAAATGCAAAACAGGCCATCTCTATGATGTTGCGGAGCCAGACTGGGAGGGCGCTCGTCAATTCCATCGCAGCAGATCCAAGGCCAACTTACGTGATGAGCGGACGGCTCGAACACGGGAACGGGTCTTTTACGGTCGGCAAACACGATATCCTCGAAATCAATCAAGGCGGTGTAGGAGAGATGATTGGAACGGTGGTTACAATCGATAGCAAGAACGCGAAGGCAGCAAAAGGAAACAAATCCCTTTTCTATATGCTTCTGAAAGCATACGCCCATGAACTTTCACACGTTGAAGATGCTAATGCGGCTCCGAGTTATGGCGCTGCAGTAGAGGCAGCATGCATGGGGGATGGAAACAACTGTCAACCTACTAATGACACTACCCACGGAACAGCAGAAGCACTAGCTCTTAAGATTCTTGGGGAACTTGGTGATCCAAGCAGTTTCACACCAGATGCTGCAGCAGATGCCGAAACAAATGGCATAATCGAAGAGGGAAACGATGCGCAGTGCGAGACTCCTACTTATAGAAGTTCCCATGGCCGCTCTGCCTTGGATATTATGTCAGATGCGGCTGATGACGCGAAATGGAATAAAGAACATCCAAACAACCAACAATGATGGAGGCCTCTTAGATCAAATGTTAGGACGATAAACAACCGCTTACGGAGACGCGTGGATTGTAACGGGCGATGGTGAGTCGGCAGATCGCGATTAGTTGAACCGCTATTAACAGGGCGCAAGGTCGCTGAGTTTGGTTAAAGCGACGCGCAGAATGCGGATAAGTGCCTTGCTTGAAGTTAGCGCTAACCAACAGTTTGGCCACAAGAATTCCTGGCCTGAATAGGAGTAAATATGAAGAGAGCGTGTTGGGCTATATGGGCTATTCTCATGATAGACGTGCAGCTTTGCCAAAGTGAGCAGATCAGAGTGAGGACACTCGATGAGATGGGAGCAAAGGTCCAGGGCGTCCTCGTGGTCGTGCATTCCTTGAGTGCAGACACCTATTTTGAGAAGCGATTGTTGACAGATTCCGAGGGACAGACTCCCATGTTTGAATTGCATGCTGGACTGTATCAGTTCATTGCAACCTGTCCCTTCGGAGCATGGAGGAGTTCCGTCGCGGAACTGTTTGTCGACAGTTCTACAAAGGACATTGCCCTGCGGGTTGGCGCAAAAAAGGCAATTGATGTTATCAAGATAGGAAAACGTCCGAGGACGGTGAGTTTGCGTATCATTTCGAGTCAGTCTGAGGGTGCACCACTCGCTGGGATACGCGTTTTGAGAAGGGACCCAGACGCTACAAATGTGAATTGGCTTCAAACAAATGCCACCGGAAGAGTCACTATCGACTTGGTTGACGGTCCCACCATCCTCGTAGTGCCGATTGAAGGCCATGTCCACACCTTCGTACTCGTGGATGATTGCAAGGCAATTGACCCACTTAATGGGAATAGAGGCCTGCTTCCGCTTGCCGCGCCATGTGTGTCGGTCAAGGGCCACCCAACGGAAATTGATATCCCGGTAACCATGTCTGCAAGCAATCCAACGAACCAGGCGGGTGGCCCGGGTCTGACAGATCCAAAATGATTCATCTACGATGACGCTGCCCGCAACTACGACGTATTTCACCGATTATGCAACCACATTGTGTATTCCGCGGTACAGTTTCACCGGCAAAGAACGCGATACCGAATCTGGGAATGACTACTTCATGGCGAGGTACTACTCCAGTGCGATGGGCCGGTTCATGTCGCCGGACTGGTCGGCCAAGGCAACACCTGTCCCGTACGCCAGGCTCGACAACCCGCAGAGCCTTAATCTGTACGGCGGGTGGCGCACCCTAAGTTTCTCAAGACTTGACCAACCCACAAAAGTTGGGTGCCCCATCCTTTCCACAGTTTTATCGTGGAAAGGGTGGCAACCACGAATCTCAGCCTGCCGTCTTTTTCCGACCTCTGACCATTTTTGAAAAACTGCGGCAGGTGGCCCGCTCATCACGGTAACACGGGCTGTGCCCAGTAAATCGCAGCCTTTCGCGGTGAGCGGGAAAGCACGAACCTCAACCCGCGTCTTCCCAGACCGCAATCTCTGTCCGCCGTTTTGCAGATATTTATGCCTCGAGCGCTGATAATAGAAGCAGTCACAAAAAAGGCTCAAATGACCGCCAACCAATCTCCAACCCGGGCATCGACCGCCCCGTGTTCCGTAGTTTCTCAGTCCCTTTTCCCACCCCATCTTCCCCATCTCTTCGCCAAAAAATCCGCCGACCCCCACCCCCCCTACCCTGTGCAGCCCGGTTTTCATTCAAAAAAAACCTGTAACATACACCATTTCAAACACTTGTATTTTCACCATGTTAACCAATCAGTAACTGCAAACCGCATCTTTTGCCCACTTTTTGACTTGAAAAAGCGTCGTTTTCGTCCAAAACCCTCGCCTTTTTACCACTTTTCTCAACCGTTTCTACCGGTCTCGTTCCTACTCAGGCCTCTTCCAGAGCCCTGACATTGCTCCATCGAATCCCCGTGCTAAACGACCACCGCCTGAAAGGCGGTGGGTTTGGGTTGCGACTGAAAGTCGCCGGTTTGCGGCTGAAGCCGCTTGAAAGCGCCCGGCTGAGAGCCAGCTTAAGGCTCGCTTGGCGCTGTGATCTTGAAGCTCTCCCCAGGATCTTCCCACTTCTGGCTTTCGATGTATCGCCGTATGGTTTCCTCGTCAACCGCGCCCACGCTCGCGCAGAAACGGTACTCATACGTTCCTCACGTTCGGCCAAAAAGCCAACACAACTAAAGGGAATACCAGGGAGTCTTTGGAAAAATCGTATCTTACGCTCTGACAGGCGGGCAAAGGGGTTTGCCTGAGAACTGGTGTATAGGCCGATTGAAGATCGCATTCTTAGGACGCGGATACGCCGTCGAATCCGCTTCGCGATCTAAGTCTGATCCATGGGCATCTCGTTGATGTCCCTTTATCGTACCTTTAAATATCACTTTCCAAACACCGCTATGTGCTTTGGGATAAATGACTTGGACGACGGGTCTCGAACCCGCGCCCTCTGCCGTGACAGTCCTCCGCTTTGAGGTTTTTCAACGACTTACAAATCCGTGGGAGCGCCTAAGACCACCGAAGTCGCGTAAGACCGTTCATTTTGTGGATCGGATAGTGGATCGGAAACCGTCCTGGCGGATTCAAGGTGCAACTGCAACATTTCCGAAACGGGAGATCGATGCAAAAGACGAAGAGCTACCAGCACCTTGATTTTCAGAGACGAGTGCGCTCCGGGACGAGCCTAAGACCAATCTTGATTTGAGCATTACACTTAAGCAATATGTCAGGCAATCCGACCGAAGCCGATGATCTGAAGAGTCGTAGCGAGCGATATCAGCATCTTCTCTGGATCAGCGGAGGATGGGTTCTTCCTGTCCTTGGCCTCCTTTTCTGGTGTACATCGAGCCCTGCGATCTTCAAGACCGCAGCGTGCATCCTTGGTGCTCTTGCGGCTCCAGTTCCCGCGATCATCTACGCGCGCTGGCATCGGAATCGCCTGCTTTCCTGCGCGGCGAAGGCCGAAGAAAACGCAGCTCAACTTAAGTTGCAGCTGGATACCGTCCGTTACCGGACGGCGCGACTGAGGGAGGAGTTGCAGGCCGCCGACCGGCAGGCTCGCCTGAGCCATCAACTGACGCTCCTGGGGCAATTTACGGCTGGCTTCATGCACGAGTTCAACAATCCGCTGGCCATTGTGACCGGCCGGATCGAGGTGCTGCTCGACGAGCGCAACGAGGACGCCTCCCTCTGCGCCGACCTGGAGCAAATGCTCAAAGAGACGCGCTACATGGGCAACATAGCCCGCACACTTTTGCAAGCACTGCGGCGCGAGCGTGGCGGAGAGGTTTTCGATGCCTCCGCCCCGAAAAAGGCATTGGATGACGCGCTTGAGGCGCATCGGTCTGCTGCCAGTGGTCAGGGCGTGGTAATGTTGGTAGAAACTGCCGACGCTCCACGCGTGGATGTTCCGGAACACGTGGTGGGCGAAGTCGTCCGCAGCCTGCTGAGCAACTCGCTTGAAGCGCTGAAGGGACGCGACGAGGCCACGATCTGGGTGCGTCTTGAACCCTATCGCACTGCGGGTGCGAAGGTGGTGGCAAGGATCGAAGACAATGGGCCGGGCGTACCCGAAAGCATCCGGGAGCATCTCTTCGAGCCATTCATTTCACACGGCACGGGACGGGAACGGCTGGGTCTAGGCCTGTTTCTGGCAGCAAGCCTTCTCGATATGTATGATGGCCGCATCCGCTATGAAACCAGAGCCGGCGGAGGAGCCAGCTTTGTCATTGAGCTGCCTCCCGCGCGATTTACGCGCGGCCAGCCGTACCACTGGTTTGCTGGAGGGACGATCGAGTGAGCCGCATTTTGGTGATCGACGATGAAGCCGCGCTGGGCGAGAACATTCAGCGGATGCTGCGGGATCCCGGAACGCTGGTTGCGGTCTTCACGGACCCGAAAAAGGGACTCGCTGAGGCCTTGGCCAACCCTCCTGATCTTGTCCTGCTCGATGTTCGAATGCCGGGAATGTCAGGAGAAGAGGTCTTTGCCCGCCTTCACGAGGCATATCCGGCACTCCCAATCGTCTTCCTTACCGCATTTGGGTCCGTCGAGAGCGCAGTGCTGGCGATGCGCAACGGCGCCTTCGACTTCCTACAGAAACCCTTCAAGCGCGAAGATCTTCTGTTGGTAGTGAAACGTGCGCTAGCACGCGTAAAGCTGGAACGCGAAGTGGAGACACTGAAAGGGCGTCTGGAGGCCCTGGGTGAAGCGGATGCTGCTCAGTCGCGAAGCCCCGCCATGTTGGAGCAAATGGAAAAGTGCCGCCGTGCGGCGGCCACCGATGCCACGGTTATGATTCTGGGCGAAAGCGGTACCGGCAAAGAGGTCATGGCCCGGTTCATGCACAACCAGAGCCGGCGCAAGGATGGGCCTTATGTTCCGGTGGAATGCAGCGCCATGCCGGGTTCGCTCATCGAGAGCGAGCTCTTCGGCTACGAACGGGGTGCGTTTACGGGCGCGGAACGCACAAAGAAGGGGCTGATCGAGTCGGCGGACGGAGGCACTCTCTTTCTGGACGAAATCGGTGACCTGGGGGTGGAACTGCAAACCCGCCTCTTCCGCTTTGTGGAAGAGCGGGTTCTGCGGCGGCTCGGCGGGCTGACGCCAGTTCGAGTGAATTGCCGGATTCTTTGCGCGACCAACCAGGATCTGGTGGCCAAGATCAAGGCGGGCAGCTTTCGCGAAGAGCTTTATTACCGGCTGAGTGTGGTTACGGTTAAGCTGCCACCCTTGCGCGACAGGCAGGAGGACATTCCGCACCTGGCGCGCTTCTTCCTGGAGCGCTTTTCCCGGCGGTACGGCAAGAGTTTATCGGGGTCGCCGAGGTTTTATGAGGCGCTTTTGAGTCAGCGCT
>JBEKDN010000065.1:0-18327 GCA_050014335.1 Occallatibacter sp.
GGTGGAGCCGGGGATGAAGTACTTGGTGGCCTTTTGGTTGCGGTAGCTTGCCTGAAGCCATTCGCCGCCATTGAGATGGTAGGTGAGCCAGGCCTGGCCGCCTTTGTCTTCGCGGCCGATCCAATCGCCGAAGAGCTGGCCCTGATTGGTGTAGCCCTGCTTCTGAACCGATTCATAGTACATGAAGTGGCCGTAGAGGCTGGGGAAGGCGGGGCCTTGTGGGGGATAGGGATGGTCCGAGGCCGAGGGGTCGGTGGAGGCGGCTTCAACGCGCAGGTCGAGCTTGGGAAGGCCGGGGAAATGAGAGAGATAGATGCCGGGACGATAGGCGGCGCGGCGCGGGGCGTCGGCGGGCGAGACGTCGTCATGGACTTCCGAATCGGTGTAGAGGGTGAGCCAATTGCGGACGAAGGGGAGACGGTAGGAGAAGTCGAATGCTCCAAAGCGGGCGCCGGGGTCGTCGCGGCCGTCCTTGGTGTTTCCGCCGGGAGAGGCAAAACTGAAGAAGCTCTTGAGGAAGGTGTGGAGGTTGATGGGTCCGTGGCCCTGGCCGCCCCAGATGGCGGTGCGCTCGAAGCCGAACTCGAGATTCTGGGTGGGGCGAAAGCTGATTTTTTCGAGGTGCATCCAGGGGTCGCCGGGATTGATTACGTTGACAATTCCGGGATTTTTGCCTCCGGGGTTGGCTGGATTGGGAATGTAGTTGTGCCCGGCGAGGCCGCCAATCATGAAGTCGTAACGGAAGGGGCCGAAGAGGCGGGAGACCAGCGGAACGCGCAGGGGCTCAATGCGATTGATGCGGAAGGAGTAGATGTTCTGAGCGTTGTTGGAATAGGCCATGCCGCCGCCGAGGCCGGGGCCTAGCCACTCATCCTGCTTGCCGAGCGAGATTTCGTGATTGAGAAGGTGCGCGGAGACGTAGGCCTCAAGGACGCGCCCATTGGTAAAGGTGGAGATTGGGCCCATGGGGATGGTGGCCTGGGGAAGGTAATAGTTGGTGATGTGGGTAGAGGGATCGGTGTAGGTGGTGCCGTCCACGGTGCTGAGCGCCTGGGCCAGCGCCTGGGAATAGCCGGTGGCCGAGGGGGCGGCCTCAAACTCACCGCGCGCGTAGAAGACGAAGCGGCCGGCGGTGGCGTAACCGCTGAGGCCGGAGTAGTTGTTGAACCCGTTTTGGTAGGGGCGGCCGTAGTCGTTGACGATGGTGGAACCGAGGTGATAGCTATCGCGGAGTGGAGTGCCGCTGATGCCACGGGCGACGGAATAAACGGACTCGAAGCGGGTGTGTCCTTTGAGGGCGAGGCAAGGGCCTTCGGTGTCGGCGCGCAGCTCATGCAGGATGGCGTCGTAGATGCCTTGAGCCTGGTCGGTGGCGGGGCTGGGGGTGGCGTCTTCCAAGCGCCCGCCGGCTTGTTCGATCATGTGGCCGACGCTGGCGCGGGTCCAGGGCCTCATGCCGAGAAAGACGTGGTCGGTATATCCGAGAGAATAGAGGCGCAGGACGGCGGGATAGATCCAGCTATCGACGGGGATATAGGGCGAGCCGAGGACGGCGGGTTCACAGGGCTGGGCGGTGTCTTGCGCAGCGGCGATGGGGCAGGCCGCCGCGAGGGCGATGCCGGCCAGAAAAGTCGCGGAAGGAAGCAGGGAAGAGGCGAACCCTCGTCTACTCAAGTTCATACACCTCACTTTATCATTCACTTGACCGGATTGGATGAAGAAAAGAGCGGGTGGGGTTGGTGGCGGGGAGCGAGAATTCAACTCATTGGGATATAACGCGGGCCCGTGGGACGGCTGCCACTAGCTGCCGGGCGAAGGTGGCTGCGATTTTGAGTTTGATCTTCTGGGTGAAGAGGCGTTTGCGGGAGAGGTAGGCTTCCATGGCGGCGATGGGATCGGCGTGGCGCGCGTTCTGGCTGGTGCACTGAATGAGGGTGGGGCCATTGCCTTTGCGGGCATGGGTGATGGCTTCGGTGGCGATGCGGTAGACGGCGACGACATCGTTGGCGTCGGCGGCGATGGAGGGAAGGTTGGCGGCATTCGCTTTAGGGCTGGGCTTGGATTTGGCATTACGATTTTCAGGCTCGGCCAACAGGGCATTTTGGCGGACGAGTATGATGGGCAGGCGGCTGGCCTGAGCCTGGATGAGAGCCTGCTGCCAGAGGTCTGACGGGAGCTGGTCGACGCCCGAGAAGAGGACTGCGATTTTGCCGTTTCTGGATGCGGCGTTCCCCTGCGCCGCCGCGACAGCGGCTTTGAGCCGGCTGGCTGGGGATGGAGAGGCCGCACCGGCGAAGGTTGATCGGAAGCAATTCTGGAGCGATGCGCCTTGGAGGAATTCGACGGCGAGATTGCGCTGCAAAGAGATGACAGTATCCCGCGGCTGCGCGTCGATAGCGACGCCGACGATGGTGGCTTCCAGCCCGAGTGTTGCGTTGAAGCCGTCGAGAGGGCGCAGGTTTTTGAGCTGCTCGGCGAGCTGGCGGCACTGGACCATGGAGGCGTAGAGCTGAAGCAGCTTTTCATTCGAGATGAGCGAGAAGCCATTGTTGCCGGCCAGGGCAGCGGCACTCTGATCTTTCATTCCTATGGTCCTCTTTGAATTGGCCTGAGCGGCTGCTGCGATTGTAAACGGAGAGCGTGAGGGAAGAGTAGCGATCAGTTGGCGCGGCGCACACTGTCTCGATTCAGTACAGTGCGAATTAGATTTTTCAAATACTTGCGAAATTTGGTGAATCGATTGGCAGACTGCACCGATAAGCTCCTTATCCCGCCTGTATGGAACGCGATGGTGCGTTCAATTCGCCCGGCGGGGCACAGGAGTTTTGGAATTGTCCACTTCGCCTATTGTCTTTGAGGTCTTTGCGCCGCGGGAATCTGCAGTCGGAGCTTCGCGCTTGAAGTCCCAGATGCGGACGTGGCTGCCGGTAGTGCTGTGCACGACGGTGCTGGCTGTGGAGTCGACGCCGTATCTTGGGGCCGACCATACGAGCGCGCCGCTGCTGCGGCTTTCCGAGGCGATCTTTGGCTACGATGTGGGCCTGCACTGGGGTTTGATCCATCATCTGATCCGCAAGACAGGGCACTTTGTAGGGTATGGGATTTTTTCGTTGGTCTGCTTTCGTGGCTTCTGGGTGGTTCTTGAGAATGCGGCATTGCGGCATGGGCGGCGGGTGCGGGCGCATGGGCTGGCGATTCTGGCCACGTTTCTGGCGGCTTGCGGGGACGAATTTCACCAGAGCTATTTGCCCAACCGGAGCGGGTCATTTGACGATGTGCTGCTGGATACTTGCGGGGCCGTTGCCGTGGGCTTGGCGGTGTGGCTGGCGATGCAGGTGGTGGAGTGGCGGAGACTGAGGCCGGCGAGGGCGGAGACGGTCTTGGAGTCGAGGGATTTGCGGTCTGAGGATTTTGGTTTTGTTTCGTAACGTGGTGAAGCAGGTTGACCGCTTGGGGTCTGTGCTATCCCACCCATTGTCACCCCAACGACGAAGACCTATCGATGGGGACTCCGATTCCGCGATGAAACTGCGGAATGGATGGGGCACCGGGTCGAAGTTGGTTGCTGAGGTACGCCGACTCACTTAGGTTTGTGCTATCCCATGTCCGAAAAATCGGACATGGGGCACCCGGCGGTTTGCAAATAATTGGCAAGTTAGCCACCGCTTCGCGGTGATGGCGAGTTAGCAAGTTGGCGGCAGTTCATTTCTGCGTAATCGACGGCGACATGTTGGGCTGACCAGGATGATGGGGTAGTGATAGAGCCCCTCCTTTGTGCCGAATCACTGGTTGTGGTCGGGCAACAGAATATCCGTAATCGAATACGGGGCTAGGGTGATGGTGAATTCATTGCCTGTGGCGGAGAACGGGGTTACAGCCAGAGGGGTTCCCGCGTCAAACTGGGCACTGCCGTAGTCGAAGCGCTTGCCGGTTGCTCCGATGCTTCCGTTCTTGAGAGTGATTTTGACGACGGCCTCGTTCTTGTTGTCCTTGTTGACGAGCATGACGCCGAAGTAGCCGTCGCGGCGATGCGTGGCGTGCGCGCCGACCATTGATGAAGTGGAGGTTGCATCGAGCAGGGCGTCGCCGGGAGTGTGCGCTACGATGTGCAGCATCTGAAAGCCATAGAAGGCGGGGCCGAATTTTTTGCGGTCGGCGGAGAGCATGGAATCGCCGTACATCTCGCTCCAATCGATATTCTCCGAGCCGGATTCGATCAGCATGGCGTAGGTGTCAGCGAGCCAAAGAGCTTTGACGACGGGATGCTCAACTTTGATCCAGGGGCTGAGCGCGGCGGGCGCAAAGGTCAGTTTGGGGAAATGGCCCTGCGGACAATACTGGCCGTAGCTGGCGATCATTGAGTTGACGATGTTGGAGAAGCTGGACTTTGTGGTGGTGAGCAGGCTGGGTTCATCGAGGGTCTTCCAGTCGGGTGGAAGCAGCGGACCGAGGGTCCACTCGAGAGTGACAAAGTCGAGGCTGGGACATGCGCCGGTCAAGAGCTGCTTGTTGAAGTCGATGCCCCATGTTACTGCGGCCCAGGCCGATGGGTCGGGATGCTCGCCATCTTTGTCCCAATAGGTTTTTGTGCGCAGGCTGGGGTCTGGCGGAGTGGTGATAGCGGCGCCGATACGAATTCCAGGATCTACGGCCTTCATGGCTTTAGCAAAGGCCTTCAGGTTTTCCGCATAGGCTGAGGGAGAGAGCTTGGGATCGCCTTTGAGCTTGGAATAATCCTTCAGGGCGGTTGGCGCGGCGCCGCGGAGATCGGGATTGCCGACGTGATCGCCGCCATAATAGCCGTTGTTGTAAACCTGATCGCCGATTTGCCAGAGCTTGAAGCCGAAGGGGCGGGGGTGCTGGATGCGAAGGAAGTTGAGTCCGTCTTCGGTGGCGAGCGGCGCTTGAGCACGCAACTGCGCCCAATAGCCGACGGTGTGCCAGTCTTCGCCGGTGGAGTCTTTGCCGAGGTCGTGCGTGTTGGCGGGATCTCCGTTGGCATAGGCGACCCAGGCGGCGGCTTCAGCGGGTTCACCGCCTCCGGTGGCGTCAAGGTTTGCACCATAGTTGACGACGATGACGGCCTGGCCGAGCTTCTCGGCAAAGAGGGCGAAGCTGGGGAATGTGCTTTCGGGGGCGAAGTAGCCGGCCTCAGCGCCTTTGTAGCGCGTGGTGGTTTTGGTGGACCAGTGATAGAGATCGGCAACGCCGTGATTGCCGGGATAGCGCGCTACAGAGACTCCGGCCGAGCGCAGATAGATTGCGCCGTCGGGGTTGAAGGAGCTGCTTTCAAAGGTGAGTGCGGGAACTCCGAGCGATGTGCCGGTGAGAATGTTAACGGGTTTGCCGAGGTCGATGGAAACATTGGCGCGGTTTTGCGCGGCTGCCGAGGTGCTGAGCAACAATGCAAGAGCGCCCAGCAGCGCAAGATTTTTCCAGTCGATCATTCTCATTTTGATTCCTCACGAGTATCACGCGAAAGAGCTTTGCATGATTGACAAGAAAGGATACCAAAGCCGGGCTGAACCTGGCTGGGATTCGATGCGCTGGGTAGTTTTGGGGATTTTTAAACCGGGCGATCATTCTCTTTGCCGAACGCACGGTATATATTTTGGACTGCACGGTGGTACCGGGAGAGAGTCAAATGCAGGTTGAATCCACCGGAGGCGAAGAAGAGAATGATAACGACATGATGCTATCGATCCAGAAGAGCAGTCGCGTTACAGGAGTTGGTTTTGGTTTGGCAGCCGGCATTTGCTTGTTTTTCTTGACAATTTCCGCCTGGGGGCAGAAGACGGCAACGGTGCAAGTGAAGCTGAATAGGGAAATCGCCGTGGTGCCCGAGGCGGGTTACGGCGTTCATACCAGCGTCTATGACAACAACTTCACGCCACCCGATTTACCGGAGAAGTTGAAGGCCGCGGGAGTGACGGCGCTGCGCTTTCCGGGCGGTTCCTACGCGGATATTTATCATTGGAGGCCTCATGCGGCGACGGGTGGAGAGAATATCTACCCGATCTACATCAATCCCAACGATACGTTTGACAACTTTATGACCAAGGATGTGCTGCCGAGCGGCGCGCAGGCGATTATCACCGTCAACTACGGTTCAAATGCGGCGGGAAATGGCGGCGGCGACCCGGCCGAAGCAGCCGATTGGGTGCGCTATGCCAACAAGGTCAAAGGCTGGAATATCCATTATTGGGAGATTGGCAACGAGATCGGCGGGAATGGTTTTTTTGGCACGGAGTGGGAACTGGACCTTCATGCCCCCGCGCCGAAGGGTGGCGGCAGGAAGGGCAATCCGGCTCTATCGCAGACGGCGTATGGGAAAAACTCTCTGGAGTTTATCCGTGCGATGAAGGCGGTGGATCCGACGATCAAGATTGGGGTCGGCGTGGATATGCCGGACTCGAATCCGGGGACGGGCAACGAGGCGCTGTTTGGGGAAGTGAAAGACAAGATCGATTTTGTGATCGTTCACTGGTATCCCAAGACAAGCTCGACGGATCTGACGGTGACCGAGGATATCAAGCCGCAGGTTGCGGCGCTGCGCGATGAACTGGCGCGCTTTGCCGGAGCGTCGCAGAGGAAGATTCCGATTGCGGTTACCGAGACCAACGGAGGCGGAACGGGAGCGTCGCGCTCGCTCTTTGCGACCGATACATATCTGACGTGGTTTGAGGCCGGGGCGATCACGGTGGAGTGGTTGGAGCTTCATGCGGGCTTTCTCTCCGATGCGAAGGATGTGCCGGCCGATACGCCGGCCGAGGCCTACTATGGAATGCAGATGGCGGCAACCGCGGCTCGGCCGGGCGACATGCTGGTCGAGGCCGACTCAAGCACGCCGATGATCTCCGCTCATGCGGCGCGGCGCGGGGATGGCGGCGTGGCACTGGTGTTGATCAACAAGCACCCCAACCAGCCATACCTGGTAAACGTGACGATCCCCGATGCGCAACTGGCCGCAACCGGCACTCGCTACGACTTTGGCCGCGCGAACTTTACGCTGAACAGCACGTGGGCGGTTTCAGGTCCGGCGCAAAGCAAGCTGGAAGGATTGGGGAAGAGCTTTACGGTCACGGTACCGGCGACCTCAGAGAGTGTGCTGGTGATATCAGGGAGATAACAGGCGGCGCGTTATTGCGATTCGTCGATGACTTCAATGCCGGAGACGGTGGCGTTATTGGTGATGGGCTCAAAGGTGAGATTGAGCTTTCCTTGCGCTGTCGGCTTCAGATGGTAGAAGGTCTTGGTGAGCGCGTGGCGGCTTCCGGCCTCCCTGAAGATATCGAAGTTGTCCAGCAGCACGGAACCATTGCACATCACGCGGAAGAGACGGCTCCCGATACCGCCAACGCTCGATGCCTGAGGTCCAAAGTAGAACTCGGCAAAGTGGAGCACCAGCGTGTAGCGGCCGCGGGTATCGACGGGGATGGCGTAGGTGAAATGCCCATAACGCTCTGTGGCAAAGAGATCGGGATCGGGCGAACCTGAGATCTGCTGGCGTTGCGTTGAGATGCGACCGTTCATGTAGTAGTTATCCGGATGCCAGAACTGGCCGTCGTGGTCGGTAAAGGAAATGGGCTGCGTAACGAGGCGGATGGGGAGTTGCTTGTGGGGAATTCCCGGCAAGACCTCAAGCGCATTGAGTGAAGGCGCTCCGCGTTCGCTGGTAAATGCAATGTGGAGAAAGCCGTCTGTGGCAGGGGAGATGTCGCGGAAGATGCGCTCGTCGGCGATGTTCTCTCCCAAGGCATCGGAATTCACGTCAAAAGCTGGGAGAATCTTCTCGCCATTAACCGAGACGGTAAAAGTAGGAGCCTCAAGGGCCGTGTTCTGGGTAACGAAATAGAGGTGCAGTTCGTAGACGCCGGGCTTGAGAGGGATGTCGTAAAAGAAATCGCCTGTCCGCCATTGTTCAAAGAGCAGAGGATCGCTGGTTCTTGCAATGGTGCTTGTGGGAAGGGTCCAGATTCCGCCGTTGCGAAAATACTGGTCCGCCTGCCAGACAGCGCCGGCACTGTCAATGCGGGGCTTTCCAGCGTAGCCGGCGATGATGCGAATTGGCAAAGCGCCCGAGCCGGAAGGCGGCGACTGCGCGGCAGCAGGCGACTGCGCGGCATTCGTCTCGGTCTTAGTGCCTTTGATGATCGCGCCGGAATAAAAGGCAAGGTATAGGGCCAAGGCGGCGATGACAAGGGCGGCCATCGACGGATAGACCCATCGGCCGCCCTTCAAGCGAAGGATGACGTCTATGAATGGCGGGCGTTTCTGGCCAAGCGCCGGCGCATCCGATGGCGCAACTTCCGATGGGAAGGAGGGCTCGACGCGGGAGCTGTGCGGATCTGGCAAAGGGTCGGGTGGTGTCGGGGTTTCAGCGCGATGGATAAACAGCGGGACGTAGGTGCCGGTGGGGATGGTTAATTTTACGGTGTGGTCTTTGCCGCTGTTCTCGTAGAACTCTTTAAGCTTTTTGCGCAAGCGGTGCGCCTCAACCCGGGCAATTGCGTCCTCTCCGGCATCGAAGGTGGTTTTGGAGCGACCAAAGACCTCGGTTGCGATGTTGTATTCATGGAGCTGGTCGGCCTCACCAAGGAAATATTTCTCACCCAGATAGCGCGCCAGCCGGGAGAGGCGCGGAAATTTCGCCAATGCCTCGATAACCGCATTCAGTTCGTCGCGTTCTTCCTGATTAGAAGAGAGGACGGAGGTTTCCGGCATGATCCCGCTCCACTGGACAGCACCGACTCCAGCAATGCCTGATGATAGCGGGCGTTGGTACAGGAATGCAACGCGGCGGATTCGCGTCTAGACGGCAATTAAATAACAATTGTAGAATCAGCAATGTACATATTTGTACATTCTTAACCTTCCCTGTCGTACAGGACCGTACAAGATTAACCTTTCGCATTGCTCTTGAAGCGACATAAGGTTCTTCAGTTAGCAAAATCACATGTCCGCAGTATGTAAACCTGTAAAGTAGGCCTTAAAATCCGCCGGTTGAATAGATTAGGAAGATAAGGCCAGCAAATCGGGGGCACAATTCGATGCGAGGAAGTCTTGAGTGATGGTCATTATCGATGCGGACTGTGGACTCTCAAAGCACAAGTTAGGGCAGAAGATGGCCGGGCAATACGGCCTATTTGGAATGCGCAAAGAGCGAAGGGCAGGGACTAGCCACATCGCTTTGTACTGAGAACAAATGAACCGAATCTCCTCGCGGCGGGCGAGAGTTGCCGCAGGCAGGTTTCCAGTTCAGACTGAAGAATCGATTCATCTTTGAGCCAGAAGTGATGGCTCCCAAATTTGGAGGCACGCCTTGTCAAAATCAATGATCCATCCGCTTCGCACCCGGTTTGCACTGCCACGGACACACACGGGGCTATGGTGCGCCATTCTTGCGGTTTTTTTGCTCGTCATCCCGGCCGTACAAGCACAGACAACCTCGACGATCGCAGGCACAATTCACGATGGCTTTGGCGCCCTGGTTCCCAACGCCAAGGTGACGCTCACGAATGAAGACAGCAAGGCAATCCGCACCACCAAGAGCAATGGCGAGGGATTTTTCACCTTTGTCGCGGTGCAGCCTGCAACCTACAGCGTCCAAATAATCGTGGCGGGCTTCGAGTCGTGGAAGGTGACGGGTATCGAGGTGCATCCCGGTGACAGTCTGACGATACCGAAGATCAATCTGACGATTGGAAAGGTTGTGGAGTCGGTGACGGTTACGGCGGAGGTTGCGGGCGTGACGCAGGATTCCGGCGAGCATAGCACGCTGATCAGCGCGGGGGATATTGCAAGGCTCTCAACCACCGGGCGCGACGCTCTGGAATTGGTTGCCACGCTGCCCGGATTTACGGTGAATGCCGGCACGGGCCTTTCCAATTCGGGAGTTGACTACACAACAACCAGTTTTGGATCTGGGCAGCTTGGCAGCTTTGGCGCGAACGGCGCCGCGCCGCAGCAAGGGTTTGTCAGCATCACTACCGACGGCGCGCAAGTGATCGATGTGGGCGACATGGGCGGCACCACCGCCAACATCAATATGGATCAGGTGCAGGAGGTGAAGGTGCAGACCTCCAACTTTGGCGCCGACGAGGCCAAGGGACCGATCATCGTCAATGCGGTGGGCAAGTCGGGCGGGGCTGAATATCACGGGTCGCTTTATATGTACGCCCGAGACCACATTTTCAATTCGAACGACTGGCTGTCGAAGGACCAAACCCCGGCCGTGATCAAAGCGCCCTCCAAGTACTACTATCCTGGCGGGACGATCGGTGGACCGGTGAAGATTCCCGGCACACATTTCAACGACAGCAAGCGCCTCACCTTCTGGGCAGGTTTTGAGTATTACGATCAGTTGACCAATGTAAACGGGGCGAACTCGGGACCACAGTATGCGTTCATTCCAACGCCGCGCATGTTGGGTACCGATCCAGGCGCGCTGGGCAGCTACGATTTCTCGTGGGATGCCCTGGGCGCGGCATTGAATACATCCCCAGCGGGCCTTCAAACCAATTGCGCTCAAGACTACACAGTAACTGCCGCTTATTCGAATATTGGCGGCGACTGCCATTCGCCGGAGGGGGGATTCGATCAGAACGGAAATACGATTGCCTCAACGGGACCGACGGCGGGATTCCTCACTGCCATCAACCCGGCGATGGCTACGTATACAAGCCTTTTCCCGGCAATCAATCGCGTTCCGCAAGCAGCCGGTGGCTACGCCTCTGACGGTTATAACTGGGCCCAGAACGTGATGGGGACCAAGAATGGTTTTCAGTTTCACGGTCGCGTGGATGAGAACATTTCCGATACCCTGAAGTTATATGGCACTTACAACTGGGAAAAAGTGAACGAGCAAGCTGCTCTGAATAACGTGTACTACAATCCACCTGACACGGTTCCTTTTCCCACTCCAGAGGATTCGCACGGCAATTCAAGTTATGCGTCACTCAATCTGACAAAAGTCATCAACACGACCACGACCAACGAACTGGTAGCCGCTGGAATGTATTTCAGCGAACCTCAGCAGTTCCAGGATCGCGCAAAGGCGCTGGACACTGGCACCCCCTGGGAGACGGCCGGATACGAAGGCGGACCTCTAAAGAATGGCGACAACCAATTGCCGCGCGTTGGGTCGTATGAGACGATCGGCATTCCGGGTTTTTCCTTTGGGAATGTGCCAGCGGGCAGCGAGTTTCTCAGGAAATCATCGTGGAATGTGAGCGACAATCTGACCAAGAGCTATCGCACCCACACCCTTAAGTTGGGAGTTTACGCTGAGCAGTCGAGGAACAATTCGATCATTCTGGGCAGCGATGCGAACAGCAATATCACGTTTGCCCGCTGGGAGGGATGCCTAGCGAATCAAGCTGCGCCGGTTGTAATTCCGACTGGATATCTTACGCCCCAAAGTTCATCGCTGGGAAATACCGCGGCGAACTTCCTGGCCGGCTGCCCGGGCGGGTATACGCAGAGCTCGGTAGATCCCAACGAGGATATGTATTTCAACACGCTTGAGTTCTATGGCACGGACGAGTGGAAGGTGAATTCCAAGCTCACAGTGACCTTTGGCATACGGCTGTCTCATCTGCCGCCATGGGTTGATTCCCATGGAGTTGGCGCCGCAGTTTGGGATCCGACAAAGTACGGTCCGGTTCAACCCTACCAACCGAATCAATTCGATGAAGGCATGACTCTGGACCCCAGGACGTGGCCCGGCATTACCTGGCATAAAGAGGATCCAAGCGTACCTGTCTCCGGCTGGGCCAGCCGGCCGCTCTTCTACTCACCGCGTTTGGGAATAGCCTACGATCTGCGCGGCGATGGAAAGACGGTCTTGCGCGGCGGTTGGGGAGCCTACCGGTCTCGCGATTCCAATAATATCGCGGGTAGCGCGGTTGCTACTGGTATGGACCTGGTCGATAACACCCTTTATGGCAGCAAGAATAGCTGCACGCTGGACCAGTTGATGAATGGCTTCACTCCGCCGGCTACCGGAACAGGATCGCAGGTTGTTACTTGCGGATTCTACAACAACGGGACAGTGGGCTTTACCAATCCAAACACGAACCTTCTGACCGCCGGCGTGACGCCCAGCGTTTCCGCCGATGACCCGCATGACAGCGAGCAACCGGTCACTTACAACTACAACTTTACTGTTGACCGTCAGTTGCCTTTTGGCTCAATGCTGGAGGTTGCTTATGTGGGCAATCAAAGCGCGCATCTGGCGACGCTAGGCAACACCTCCAATGCGCTTTACAGCCTGCAGAACCAGAATGCTATTCCACTGGGCGCATTCTTCGGACCAGATCCGCAGGTTGGAGGCACTTCTTTGACCGGCGAGACGATGCCGACGGTGACCATCGGGGGCAACAGCAGCCTGGAAAATCAGTATCGGCCTTACCCAAATTACGGGGGCATTTTTGTTCCGCATCATACCAACTGGGCCAACTACAACGCGCTTCAAGTTTCTCTGAACAAGCAGCGGGGCTCACTGGCGATTGGCGCCAATTACACGTTGTCAAAGGCGCTGGGCGTGCGCGGCAACTATGACACGGGCAATACGGCCGACCCGGTGAACGCGAATCACGATTATGGAATCGTATCCTTTGACCGGCCGCAGGCGTTCAACGTCACCTACTCCTATCAGGAGGGGAAGAAATACCGCGGCAATCGCGAACTGGGCTGGGTTCTGAATAACTGGGAGCTGTCAGGCATCACGAAGCTTGCCAGCGGGCCGGACCTTTCCATTCTCAACGGGAATACAAACTACAATTTGTCCGCAACTGTTGGTTATGCTTACGGGTCGCTTCCGGCATTGCAAACTGAAGGCATCAGCGTCGGCGCACCGGAGTGGCTGGGCAGTTCGGACTATCTGCTGCAGCCCAAGGTTACGTGCGATCCGCGGAAGGGCCTCCAGACGAAGGTTTTGTCTGGGACCCAGCCGGCAAAGCAGTATATCAACGGCACATGCTTTGGTCTTCCGGCGCAGGGCACGCAGGGGGCGTGGACTCTTCCGGATGTGCATGGTCCCAGTTACTTCAGCTCCGATCTTTCCGTATACAAGGACGTTCAAATGAATGACCGGCAGCAGCTTCAGCTACGCATGTCGGCCTTCAATTTCCTCAATCATCCGATTTCGTCGTTCAACCCGAGTAACCTTTCGGATCTGAACCTGACCTTTGCCGATCAGCCCTGCAATCAGACGACCGGCGTGGGCTGCGTGTATTCAGAGTCGGCGGCGATTGCGGGGCTTACTTTGCAAAACACCGGCTTCGGGTATACGCCGTACAAATTTGGCGTGCGCATCGTTGAATTCGGCGTGAAGTACAACTTCTGAGGAAGGGCCAGGAGGCAAGCGGTTTGCGTCCTGGCGCGCTTCACGCGAAGGAAATTGGGCACGGAGCAGATGAGCCGGAAGCCGGAACAGGAAACACAGGCAACACGCGGCAGTGAGCCGCTCTTTGGAGGCTTGAAATGTTGAGGAAAGATTGGATGAACGGATGCACGCGGCCGGCATGGCTGATAGTCCTGGCTGCGCTCCTGTTGATGGCGTCACCGGCCGTGTTCGCGGCCAGCTCTTATGTTCCGCCGGTGGTCGTCACAGCCAGCAGCGCCGTGACAGCAACTGGCTTGGCGTGGAATGAGGCCAACGTGGCACTGGATGCTTGCGGAAATATCTACGCCATTCAGTCCCCAACTGGCATTGTCACGGAGATTCCTGTCGGCGGCGGAGCGATCACGACCGTAATACCCACGGATGGGCTCAATTACGACGTCAACAACTTGTTTATCGACGCGGCCAAGAGCGATCTGTATGTTACAGAAGGCGCGGATAATGTCTACCATTATCCAATTGTGAATTGCGTGGTGCAGACCACTTCGAAGACCGCCTACAGCATCGGAAACCTGGGAGCTGTCAGCTACTATTGGAGCGCGTCGGCTGTGGCCGGCGATTCGGCGGGCAATGTATTTATCGGCACGAACGTTGCCTGCTGCGCAGCCGTCAATGAACTTCTGGAAGAGAATGCGGGCAGCTCGGTTGGCGCGACGCTTCTGGGCAACCTGGCGAATCCGATTACTTCGATCACGTTAGACGCGGCCAACAATATTTATTACACCGCAGGCGGGGGCCTCTTTGAACTGCCTTATAGTTCGGGCGCTTACGCCGCCGCACCGGTGACGCTGGGAAGCGGTTATATCAGCGCCGTGGGAGTATCACTGGACTCGGTGGGAAATCTCTATGTTTCAGATGCGGGAACGAGCGGGCAGTACGCCAGCAACAACTATTATCCGCCGCTGTTTTTGACCTCGATTCTGTATGAGATTCCCAACGAAGGCGGGACATTGAACCCGGCCGATCAGTACATTGTGATGGCGGGCTCTGGTCAGGCTAACCCCATTACGCTTAGCAGCGCAGTGGCGATTGATCCTTTTGGCAATCTCTATTATTCCGACGGAACCGCGACAGTTTATAAAGTTACGGTCGGCAGCGCGAGTTTAGGATCGACGGCGGTGGGCGTGGCCGAATCGGGAACATTGAACGCAGCATTCAATGCCGCTGAGACGCTGGGCTCGGTCTCAGTTGTTACCGGTGCGGGCCTCTATTCGAACGCCGGAACGGGAAGTTGCACGGCGGGCAGCAATGCGGTTGGTTCGAGCTGCACGGTGAACCTAGGCTTGACGCCAGCTATGCCAGGAGTGGCAGCCGGAAGTGTGGTACTGACGGACTCAACAGGCGCAGTAGTGGCAACGGCGGATATCTCCGGCGTCGGCCTCGGCGCCGGACTGACCGTCGACCCAGGCGTTGTATCGCCCTTCAGCAGCGGATATAGCTCGCCTACCGGCGCGGCGATCGACAATCAGGGGAACCTCTTCTTTGCCGACTCCAAGCTGAATGAAGTTCTGGAAGTACCAGTGGGCGCGTCGTCCGCAGCCGCAGTCTCTATCGCCGGTGGTTTCAGCGCTCCCACGGGCGTGGCCGTCGATGGCGCGGGCAACGTGTTTGTAGCCGACACCGGCAACAACCAGATCGTCGAGATACCGTTTGTCAATGGCGCATTCAAAACGCCCGCGACTTTAATCTCCAGTAGCGCCAATGTGGCCGGCAAGACTTTGAGCAGTCCCGCCGGAGTCACGGTGGACAGCCTGGGCAACGTTTACATTGCCGATGCGGGAAATGGGCGTGTTGTCTATCTGCCATATGTTGGTAGTTTGGACTTTTCACTGGCACTGACCATCGGCTCTGGCACCACCAGCCCCTCGGCAGTTGCCGTGGATGCGATGGGAAATGTATATGTGGCCGATGCGGGCAATGGGAATGTCTACGAGTTGCTTGCGCCATTGAATTCTGGCGCGCAGGCGACAGTCGCCTCGAATCTGAGCACTCCGTCGGCGCTGACAGTAGATGCTTCAGGCGCGGTTTTTGTCGTGGATCAAGGGAATGCGAAGATCTGGCGCATTCCGAATGAAGCGGGCACGCTGAATCAGGCCGATGCCGTCAATGTGATCGGCCAGTTGAACTCCGCGGAAACGGCAATCATTCAGGCTCCGTATGGTGTTGCGATCGACCCGGTCGGCAATCTGTACGTGAGCGACAATAAGAACGCAGCCGCATATATGGTCAGCCGCACCAGTTCGAGCCAGTCCTTTGGACAATGGAATACGGGTGAAACGAGCGGGATGCTCCCCTATTACGTGGAGAACTCCGGCAATAGCGCGCTGACGTTTGGTTCGCCTTACTACACTGTCACAGGAGATACCACACAGTTTCTGCTGCTGACTTCAGAGAGCGGCGCCTGCGCCAGCGGCGCGTCGGTGGTCTCTGGATCGAGTTGCAGCCTGGAATCGGAGTTTGCGCCGACTACGGCTGGATCGTACTCGGAGACCTATACGTTGAGCAGCAACGCCGCGAACACCACCACGTCGCTGCTTACATTTACTGGATCCGGCGGCATAACTCTGCCAACCACCACCACCCTCGCAGTGACTTCGCCGAGTGGAAATCCAGCCTACGATCAACCAGTAGTCCTCACCGCTACTGTTATTGTGTCGGGCACGACGACTCCAGTTGGCGTAGGCTCGGTCAATCTCGTCAATACATCGACCGGGATCATCATGCAAACTGCATCGCTAAGCAATGGGACGGCGACGTTCACTCTTGCGGGCGGGACTCTGTCGGGAGGCGCCATCAGCTTGTCGGCCAATTATCTGGGAGGAACTTCCGGGGGTAACTCTTACGAGCAAAGCTCATCGACGCCGGCCACGACGTTGAATGTAGTGCCGGCAGCCAGTTCGACGGCGGTTTCGTTTACGACGCTCTATCCGAATCCGCCAAGCCAGCCGACGGGCACTGCGATTAATCTGACTGCAACGGTGTCATCCACCTTTGCCGGAGTTACCAATGGAACAGTCACTTTTGCCATCACAGATTCTGGCGGCACTCAAGTAGCGCCGGCAATAGTGACTCTGCAACCAGCCAGTGCGGGCACTTATTCGGCTACCTATTCCTATACACCGGCCGCACCGGCGAGCGGCGTGGCCTTCGATACGATCTCCGTTGTAGCAACCTATAACGGCAACGCCGACTTTGCAGCTTCCAGTTCGGCAGCCGGGACTTTCGATGTTTCACCAGTAATTGGCTCAGTGAGTGTGACATCGAGCGGCACTTCAATTACCGGCACTCCGCTGACCAGCGGTAAAAACGGCGATGGAACGATCACGTTCACCAGCACAAGTTTGGGCGGATGGGAAGGTATTGTAGGTTTCCAATGCGATCCCTCTACGCTGCCGGTGAATGCGATCTGCGTCTTTTCGCCGGGGCAGGTTGCGGTACAGCCCAACACCCCAGCCAACCCATACCCACCGGCCACAACACAGTTGGAAGTGGTGGTGAACAATCCTCCCAACTCTCCCTTGTCGGGCGCAATTCCGTGGTGGATCGGTGGTATCGCTGGATTGTCGTTGCTGGTGACGCGGCGTCGCTGGATGCGCGGAGCGTGGGGAACGGTGTCGATGCTGGTTGCGATGGTTCTGCTGGCTTTTTCAGCGAGTGGAATTCTAGCCTGTGGCGGCGGAGCGAAATTCACCACGCCTGCCGGCACTACGAAGATAACCGTTTGGGCCAGCGCCGACCCGTATTTGGCGCCACCTCCAGCCAACACGGTCACTGTTCAGCCCTGCGTTAACCCGGTGACCGGAGCGCAAGGTCCCACACAAGGACCGTGCTCGCAGAATACATATCAGATTACACTCACGGTACAGTAAGAGCAGCACTACGGCGGCGAAGGCCTGAATCGCAAAAGCGGTTCGGGCCTTTGCCTTTTCTGGCGGAAGTGTTCCGCATCATCTCATCCCGGCTTTGCAAGCGCCCTTATTATTTTCAAAGTTGCGCAGTGGCATAATAGATGTCTATCTTTACAGAATGATGAACTAGTACGAAATGGATCCGCATAAGTCTCTATAGGAGTTGCGGAGAAATCTTGTAACCTATGGAAGATGTCGCGACTCTAAATGCTCATAGCTCAGAGATTGCGAAGTTAGCCTCCGGCTAGTTTCGCACGGCTGCAACCCGCGGACTTCCCTCCGCTCCAACCCCAAGTGAGGTCAAAAAAATGAAGAACCAGTTGAATGCATTTTTACTGTCGGCAGCCCTTGCCGGCCTGGCGGGCGGAACTACTGTGGCAGCCCAGACAAACACCCAGGGCAAAGTCAAAGTGAACGCGGCCAAGGCCGGCTTGCGCTAAACCGCCTTCGACAAGGATGACTCCAAGCACTCCTGCAAAGGCAAGAACGACTGCAAAGGAAAAGGCGGCTGTAAATCCGGGGACAACGGGTGCAAAGGCCAGAATAGCTGCAAGGGCAAGGGCGGCTGCGCAACCGATGGCTCCAAGCCACCCGAAGGGGTTTAGGCTCCTTCTATCATTGGCGCGGCAGGCAGGCATCAAATCTTTGCGTGCCGCGCCGGCAATAACTTGAATGCTTTTTCCGCCACTTGCTTTGCGAGTACGCGAGGAGAATCGTGTCCGCCAATCGCTTCAATGCTTATCAGGATCACGGCGTCGGAATCGGTCTCCGCATTCCGCACTACCAGCATATTTTCGCTGAGAGGCCTGTGGTGGACTGGTTTGAAATCATTTCAGAAAACTTCATGATCGACGCGGGGCGTCCGCTGGCCATGCTGGATAGAATTCTTGAGCAGTATCGCGTGGTGCAGCACGGCGTCTCCATGTATTTTGGGTCAGTGACCGCGCCCGATCCAGAACACCTGCGGCGGCTCAAGCAATTGGTCAGGCGCACCGGAACTCCATGGCTCAGCGA
>JBEKDN010000066.1:0-18159 GCA_050014335.1 Occallatibacter sp.
AACAAACACAAATTCAAATACAACAGTCATTAATGCTCCACTGATGCAAATCGGAACCTCGGCTTCCGGCCTCTTGCATGGAACGAACCTAAAGGGATTTCAACTTGTTGGAGCAACCAACGTAAGTTATCCAAACGGAATGCTGGAGATGTATCCGAACAATCTGAGCACTTTGAATGACATTGTGATTTCGATGGGCGCCGGAGCTGTTAATTCATACGGAATTAAGAATGTTGCACCGGGTAACCAGCTCTGGGGAGAGATGCGTTTTGAGAATATAAGTGTGTACGGCAATAACGCCACACCATCAGGCAATACCGGCAATACCTGTATATCTCTGCAAGCGTCCTCGGGCAACACTGACTTTGTCGATTCAAATGTGGAGAACTGCTATGTGGGCGTGGATTTTTCTGGAAGCGACGGCACGCCTATTTTGAATTGGGTGGGCGGGCACACGGAAAGAATTCCCTCTTTGGGCAACAACAACGTACAAGGCGGAACATCTTTTCGCATCCGACAAGCGATGCTGCAATTGACCGGCGCGGATGTTGAATCGGGAATGATTTATCTGGATGGCTCGTCGATAAGCGGCAATATAGTGGTAGGCTCAGCGGGAGAGTACTATCCTGTTCCGATTATCGACAATGGAGTTGGAAATCAAGTGCATGTAACTTCAGGGCAGGCATATGCACAGCAGGCTCTTAACTTGGATGGTGGAGAACAATATCGCACGCCAACGCTGACAACCGATCCGCTCTTTCTGAATTCAGGAGCGTCCGGCTGGACTGCCAGCAGTTCCAACGTTACGGTGAAGACAGAATCGCTAACGTCACCTGGAGCCAAGGCGGGTCAAGGAGTTCAGATATCTTCGTCGGACACGACAAGTTATGCGTATGTTACAACACAAGCGCTGACTCCAAATACGGATTACGAATTGGTGCTAGTACTTTACTATTCGCCTGGTACGACGGCGAATCAAGTCAGTGTGTACGATACTCAGTCTGGAACAATCATTTATACGGCATCCGTGCAGCCGACAATGACTCTTCCCGTCACGTTCGGCGATGACGCGTATCGGGTATTCCGCGCCTGGATTCCGGCAAGCTCAAATGTGACGACCTGGCAGATACAGGTTCAGCCTTCGCTGACAGTCGCCAATAACCCTGCGATAGTGACATATCTTGGACTTAATCCATCCAGCACCACAATGTCGAGCGCATACATGTCCGTAGTAGGAAACGCGACTGCGAGTTGTACCGGCACGGCGTCCTATTCGGCCTATCTTTCAGGAAGCTGCGCTCTATCGGGCTGGGGATTTGGCGCGGCAAACACCGCGACTGCGACATGGACTTTACCTCCGACAGCGTATCCCACAGGAGCCTTTGTTCGCTTGAATGTTACGTCCGACGCGAATTCGGTAGTACCGTCTTGCTCATTTGGGCAATTCAAGGTTTACTTTCCCGCGAATACCTCTGCGGAATATAACATTCCACTTGGATTTTGGCCAAAGCAATTCAGTTGCATCGATCAAGGAGGCGCGGTTTCCGATCCGAACGACATGGTGATTTCGCAACTCAGCGTCGTTCCGATTTATCAAAATGGAGTTATTCCGGTAACTACACCGAACGACGGTAAGGTAATTACGGCGATTACGCCGGACGGAGTGCAGCAAAGGTCTGTGATCTCACAATTGAACGGCGCACCGGTGCCAGCATCCGCATCTTTGCTCGGTACAAATTCCGCGGGGCAGTTTGTGGCTGGGCCGGCGGCTCCAATTCTGGTCAGTCAAGGCGGCACGGGAGCGGCAACGGCATCGGCAGCACTAACGGCATTGGGAGCACAGGCAGTTCTTCCCGGCGTTAGTTCCGATAGCGATAACGGAATTGGGATTGCAGGGAATATTTCATCGCGGACTGCAAATGGTTGGCAGCGCAATGTGTGCTCCTACTCTTCCGTGACCTATCCGACACACGGCGATCAAGTACGAGCTTGTGTGGCCGATGCGATTGCAGCGGGCGGAGGTATCTGCGATTCACGCTGCATAGAAGGCACTACGAATAACACGACGGGCAGCTTGCCGATCGAGATCGGTAGCCCGACAACGCAGGTGATCTGGCAGTTGCCGGCGACGGGCAGCTTAACGGTGACGCAGAATGGGACGAATCTTCCCACACCTTCAGCTCCGGGGCTAAGTTCGAGCACGACAAGCGGGACACTGCCGGCGGGGACTTACTATGTGGAGATTGCATATAAGAGTGGCGGTGGACACAGCGCATCATCGGCCGAGGCTTCGATCACGCTGAGCGCAGCGGGTGCATTGACGATCGCATCTCCGGCCTCGACTGCTTACTCTTACTCGTACGATGTTTACGCATCCACGACGAGCGGTGGCGAGAGCTGGCAGGAAAACTGTCTTATTGGTCAGCCTTGCGTGATTGGCGTGGCTTATCCGGGAACACTTCTTGCCGGCTACGAAGCTGCGCCGACATCAGCCAATGGAGTTCCAGCAATCATCGTTCACAGTGCCAAAGGCAGCGGAATAGTCTCTGACGCCAGCGGCAGCGGATACCGCTTGCAGCCCAACTCCACAATGAATGTGTCAAACGAGATAGCGACTGAAGATCTGGGCAGTGTGGTTCTCAAGAATCTGTATCTTGGAAATTATAACGAGCTTGGCACAGTAACCGACTCACTGCTTTTGTTGCAGGATCAGTTTTCTGGAAGCAGTGTGAATAATATTTGGGGAATCTGCCTGCCTGGCGAGCCTTTACTCAAGGTCCGGCAGTCGAACGATGTCAGCTGGGACAACTTTGTTCTATCCGGAGGCGACCAGGCGGGGTGCAGTCCAATCATGTCCCTGGATAGCCGGCACGGTTTTGGCGATGTCGCGGATAACACCACCAACGTGACTTTTCACAATCTTAATCTGATCTCGCCGGGACAGAATGCGACAATGCTGCAGATCGCAGGCAACGCTTATGGGACGGCGATTGGGGGAACGGCGGGGAATATCTCATTGATAACTCCATCGTTCGAGAATGCCTATGGCAGTTCGAACGTGACGATGATGGATGTGCGCGACACGGTGGGGTTGTCGGTAACGAATCCGACGCTTCAATATGTGGGCGGAACTGGGATCGCCGCTTTGAAACTGAGCGAAGACAATCCGTGCATGACCCAGCGGATCAGGATCACGGATGCGCGAATGATAGCTCCGGCAGGAGTGGTTCTGGTGAACGACACGATAAGTCCGGAGACAGTTATTCCAAGTTCGTCTGGATGGGTGAATGCAAATCCGAGCTATCTATTCGGATCGAACCCCAATGCCGGTTGCACCGCTGAGACAACGAATTATGTACGCAACGTTCAAATGAATACGGACACAAATTCCGCTGCACAGTATGCTGTTTCAGCCAATGGACCAACGGCGATTGCTGGCACGAACATGGTTCTGAATCCTGGATTTGAAGGAGGTGGATCGGGAGGGACAGGAACATCTTGGATCTCGGCATGCCAGGGCGGAGGCAACTGCGCGTATGCCATGGACAGCTCGATCTATCACTCAAGCGGGCATAGCCAGAGCGGCACACTCTCTTCGACAACGGGATCGCTTCTTTTGGAGAGCGCGCCATTCAGCGTGATTCAAGGAAACACTTACGTATTGTCTTTCTGGGCGAGGAACGACGGCACGAGCGGATTGCAACTCAATGCGAAGATTGCTGGCACGTCGCAGGAGTTGTATTGCGGGGCGCAGACGGAATCGCTGACAGGAACGTGGAAACTCATCAGCATTCCTTGCACGGCGCTAGCGACGGGCTCGGATGCGGAAGTGCTGTTTTATACGCCGACGACCGGCGGAACGACAGGCGAGATATGGATCGACGATGTGTTCTTTGCGGGGACGACAACACCAATCAACCCTGGGTTTGGGGCCGCGGCGCAGCTATCGAATACTTCGGCGGTGTGGAATGCCAGCCAGGTGAATGGGGCGAATCTTCCAGCCTCAGCAAACCTCATTGGGACCAATAGCAGCGGGCAGATAGTGGCGGCAACAGTCGCCACGGGAACGGTGAACTCGGTTACGTTCACTGGCGATGGGACGGTTCTCTCGAATACTCAGAGCAGCGCGGTAACGAGTTCAGGAACAGTAACGGCGATGCTGGCTAATGCCGCGCCGAAGACGGTTTTGGCTGGTCCTGCAAGTGGAGGGGCGGGAGCGCCAAGTTATCAGACAGCGCCCGCGATTGCGGTGACGAACATGACTGGGACGGGGGCCTTCAATACTACTGGTAGTGCGGGATCAGCGGCGACAGCTTCAGCGCTTGCGGCCACGCCGGCTCAATGCGGTAGCGGGCAATATGCGACAGGCGTTACGGCAGCAGGCACCGCGAATTGTGCCCAGGTAGCGTACTCGCAACTGAGCGGCACCCCCAGCTTCACTGGCAACACAACCACCTTTGCTAACAACAGCGCAAACACCGACTTTGTCCTGATTGAACCCGGGACCAGTGGCACACCCGAGTCTGGCGGCCTGGAATTGACAAGCGCGACGGGCACCCCTGAATTCCTTCTTGAGGAGGACACCAGCTACAACTTCAAGATTCACGACAGCGGGGCAACAACCCCGATGGACGTGTTTACCGCTTATGCAAACGGGCAAACCAACATCAATAGTCAAGGCACGACGGCTGTGGCGATCAACAATACATCGACTGGCGGCACGGGCGGCTTGGCTGTCTATGAAGGCGGCTCGAACTACAATACGCTGGCATTCAGCGTTGGCGCGGCCGGATACACCAAAGTGACCGCATTGGCCGGAACGGGTCATCGTTGCGTCTATGCCGACGCCTCAGGCGGACTCAATGTTGAAAGTTCGGACTGCGGTACCAGCTCGGGATCTGGAACCGTTACCAGCGTTACGTTCACGGGCGATGGCACAGTGTTGTCTTCAACGCCCTCGACAGCGGTGACAACCTCAGGAACCGTGAGCGCCGCGCTGGCAAACGCCGCGCAGAACTCAGTTTTAGCAGGACCGGCATCCGGTGGAGCGGGGGCGCCGAGTTACCAGACGGCGCCTACCATCGCTGTCACCAACATGACTGGCACGGGAGCATTCAACACGACAGGGAGCTCGGGATCGGCGATAAGCGCAACGACGGCGACGAATGTAGCGGGCGGTGCGATTGGATCAATTCACTATCAGAGCGCGCCGTCGACTACGGCAATGCTGGCGGGCAATACAGCGGCAACGGACCAGGTGGTGGTCTCGCATGGAACGGGGAGCGCGGCGCAGACGCCAACGTTGAGTAATGCACCGGCATTGAGCGCGGCGAATATGACTGGCTTCCCAACATTGAACCAAAGCACAACCGGGACGGCGGCGAATCTTTCTGGCACACCGGCTCTGCCGAATGGCACGACTGCGACGACTCAGGTGGCCGGGGATAACTCGACTAAGCTTGCGACGACGGCCTATGTGAATCTACAGACGCAGGCGCCGCTTTGGCTGCAATATCTTGGGGGCGGCTCGGGAGGGTCCAATACGACGGCAAGCGGCGCGATGCTTGGGGAGTATTACTACATAAACTTTACAGTACCTTACGGAAATACGGTGACAACGAGTGGCTCGGGGCTGGTGATTCACGCGACGGGAAGCTGCACGATTGCCGGCACAATCAATGCTTTCGGCAGTGCTCCCGGAGTGACGTATGGCGGCTCGACCGGGGGTGGCGGCGGTGGCGGAACGGCGGCAGGCACAGCGGCAGCGGCGATCTACGAATTGCCGGGTTCGAACGATACGGCAGTATTGGGGGGAACGGCTGGAGCGGCAAGCGGCGGTGCTGGTGGAAGCGGTTCAACTCCCGGCACCGGAACGTGGCGCAGTGCGTGGACCAACACGAATTCGACGGACGGGTTGTACATGACCGGAACCAATGGCGGCGCAGGCGGCAGTTCAGGTGGCACCGGGGGGTATGCGGGATCCGCAGTAACTCTAATTTGCGGTGCGATCATTGGGACGGACGGGACGCACGTTGGAATCATCAATGTGAGCGGGCAGGCGGGAACTCCAGCGGCGGCGAACTCGACTGGTTCCGGTGGTGGCGGCGGCGGTGGAGCGGTAATTCTGTCGAGTCAAAAAGCAGTGAGCACCTGGCCGACTATTTATACAGCAGGTGGTCCGGGGGCTTTGGCGACAGCGCCACAAGCATTAGGTGTGGGTGGAAGTTGCACGACTCAGCCGAAGGCAACTCTGGGAGTAACTTCGGGAGCTTTGAATGGCACATGCACTGTGGTGCAGGGAGGGGCAGGGTGCGGGTCAGGAACGGGGTTGACCTGGAGCGTGGTTGGAGGCGGCGGAACGCTGGGAACGGGTACCGTGAACCCAACCTGGAGCGGCGGCGCGCTGGCATCGTGCACGACGACAGCCGGCACATCGTCGGGTTACACGGCGGCGACTAACACAACATCGGGTGCAGGTGGAGACGGCGGAGCTGGCTGGTTTGCGGAGTTTGCCGGTTGGTAAATGGCAGGACAGATCTTCTGGCTTATCAGGTTGAAACGGGGGAATCGTGGCGGAAAAGTTGGAAGGCGGGGCGGCCGTTGCGGAAGATTGGCTTGACAGCCTGCTCGAGCTGGGCACCGAGGAATTGGAACGGTTCGGGCGGATTCTGGATCGACGGCCGGTAAGTCTGCATGGGCGAACCGTTGGGATGGCGCTGGCTGAACGGCTGCTGCTGGTGAGAACGCGGGAAGGGTTTACTGCGCCGCTGAAGGCGAATGCGGTGCAGCGGGCATTCGAACGGCGGCGGGGGGAGCGGAATATCGTTCTGAAAGCGCGACAGATGGGCGTGACGACCTGGGCTGCGGCGCGTTTCTTCTTGAAGACGATTACCAGGCCGGGGACTATGACGTTGGAGGTTGCGCATACGCAGGAGGCGGCCGAAGAAATATTCCGAATTGTTCACCGATTTGTGGAGTGGCTGCCGGAGGAGTTGCGCGAGGGAGTGCTGCGGACCTCGCGCGCGAATGCACGGCAGATTGTCTTCCCGGAGATCGATGCGCAGTACAGGGTTGTTTCAGCGGGCGAACGAAGCGCGGGGCGAGGATTGACGGTGCAGAATCTGCACTGCTCGGAACTGGCACGGTGGCCGGGCGACCCGGCGGAGACACTGGCCGGATTGCGGGCTGCAATGGCCCCGGGGGGCGAGCTGATCCTGGAGTCTACCCCAGACGGAGTGGGAGGATGCTTTCACGAGGAGTGGCAAAAGGCCGGCGAGACGGGGATAGTTCGGCACTTTTTCCCGTGGTGGATGGAGCGCCGGTACAGTAGCAAATCGGTGGACGAGGCAAGCCTGACAGAAGAAGAGCGGGAGTTGATGATCCGCCACAGGCTCGATCTGGAACAGATTGGATTTCGGCGGCAGATTCGGGCGGATTTTCGCGGGCTGGCGCGCCAGGAGTTTGCCGAGAACTCGGAGAGCTGCTTTCTGGCCAGCGGGGATTCGGTGTTTGAGTTGGCAGCGATTGAAGGGCGATTAGCGACGATGGCCGCTCCGGTGGAGTTGAGGCGGAATGGGGAACTCGATATCTGGTTGCCACCGTTAACGGGCAAGCAGTACCTAGTGGCGGTGGACCCGGCCGGTGGCGGGAGCGAGGGAGACTACTCGGCGGCACAGGTGTTGGAGTTGGAAACAGGGTTGCAATGCGCAGAGTTTGCTGGGCACGTGGGCGGCTTGGAACTGGCACGGCTGGTGACGGCGCTGGCTACCGAGTATAACCATGCATGGCTGGTAGTGGAGAGGAACAACCATGGGAGCGGGATTCTGGCGCTGAGCGAGACAGCTTGTGGCTACGGGCGGATTTACAGGCAGGGCGGGCAGGCGGGTTGGCTGACCACTTCCGTTAGTCGTCCGGCAGTGTTGGGACGGCTGGATGGGGGATTGGTGGAGAATCCGGAGAGATTTCAGAGCCGGAAGCTGCTGGCTGAGTGTAGGAGCTTTGTGCGCAGGCCAGACGGCGGGTCGGGAGCGCGGCCGGGAACACATGACGACCGGGTGATGGCGATGGCAATTGGGCTGGGTGCGCGGGCGGAACTGTTGGGGCACACTCGTGGGCAGTGAACAGTTGTCAGTGAAATCATTCGCTGGGCCGAGAGAGATTGTCAAGTATTTTTGGGGCTTGAGCCTGATTTTCGGATTGAGGGTTTTGGCTTGTTGCGGGGTGCTGACCATTGTCTACTTCCCACTGCTTTTCGGGGTCTCAGCGCATAGAATTAGATAGGTTGTCCAGAATAAGCGGGGAGCGAAGTTGGCGGTTCTGGCGGTGCAGCATATCCGACGGATGCGGGGCGGTGCGCAAGGCCAGTTGATGCTGGGCGCGGACGGGCATGTTTATGTGGTGAAGTTCCAGAACAACCCGCAGCATACGCGGGTGCTGGCGAATGAGTTTCTTGCTTCACGAATTGCATCCGCGGCGGGGTTGACGGCTCCAGAGGCAGAGCTGGTGGAGGTCTCAAGCTGGCTGGTGGAGAATACACCGGAGCTGGAGATGGATCTGGGAAAGACACGGACTCGATGTCAACCGGGATTGCAATTCGGATCGCGGTTTGTGGGCGGTCTGATGCCGGGACAGGTGGTCGATTATCTGCCGGAGGAACAGATGGCCGAAGTGAGAAACCTGGATGAGTTTGCGGGGATCCTTGCGCTGGATAAGTGGACGGGAAATGCCAATGGGCGGCAGGCCGTCTTTGCGCGCAAGCAGCGGGAGAGACGGTATCGCGCGGTGTTCATCGATTACGGGTATTGTTTTCACGCTGGGGAGTGGAGGTTCGAGGATATTCCACTACGCGGCGTCTATTACCGCAATGATGTGTATCGCGAGATTGCCGGGTGGGAGGCCTTCGAGCCATGGCTGACGCGGTTGGAAACAATGGCGGCGGAAACTGTGTGGGCGGCTGCCGGCGAGATACCGCCGGAATGGTATGGCGGCGATCTTTGCGAGATGGAAGCGCTGGTGGAGAAATTGATGGCAAGGCGAGGCCGGATTCGGGAGTTGATTGAGGGATTCGGGAAGTCGGATCGGAAGCCATTTCCAAAATGGGTGGAGATGAGAAAAGAGGGGGAGAATGAGAGTTGGAAAGAGGGACGGTGGGGGACTAACATGGAGGGAAGAGTGAATTAGTTGGTAGTTTGTAGCTATTCGCTTCCAGCTTTTCGTGTTGAGTCGGTCGTCGAAAGAATTTGTAAATGAGCTAAGGCGACTTAGCTCTGTTGCGTAAATGGCAAATGCGGGTGGGGTAAATAGTACGCCTTGGGTGACGCATCAGGAACCGAAAGCGAAAGCCTACCATGACTAGCGGAAACAAGCGGCGGGCATGCGAATTTCGACTGCTTCGGTATGTGCCGGATGTGGTCCGGAATGAGTATGTGCATATTGGGATTATTCTGCGCGAACAAGGGAGCAGGGAGGCAGCCCAGGTTCGTTTCACGCGCGACTGGCGCCGTGTTCACTGTCTCGATCCAGAGGCCGATACGGTGCTGCTGGAGGGGATGGAGAGTGAACTGCGGAGGCGTTTCGAGGCTGAGCCGGATGGAAGCTTGATGCGGCTGCTCAGTGAATCGCTCTCTTTGGGCGTACAGATGACAGAGCCCAAAGCTTATCTGGCAGAGAGCCTTCCGGCCGGTGTTGAAGAGCTGATGAGGCTTTATGTGGAACCTCCACCCAGGGAGCGCGTGCCTCGATTGAGCGGACGGGCGGCGATCCAGGCGAAGATGCGGACAGAGTTTGAGCGTGCCGGTGTCTGGGATCTCCTGAGAAAGAAGATTGCCGCCTCGGAATACACCAGGCCCGGAGATCCGCTGCGAATCGATGCAGGTTATAGGCCGAACGGATTGATACGCATGTTTCATGCGGTGAGCCTGGAGCCGGGTGTGGAGATGGCCAAGGTTCTGGCATTTTCGTCGGCGGGACTGAGGATCGGAGTCGAACGGGTGGAAAAGGCGCAACTGGAGTTGACCGCGGTGATTGAGCCCGCATTGAAGCTGGGAGCGACCGACGAAGAGCCGGAGCGGCTGGAGATTTACCGCTTCGGAGTAGAGACGATGGAGGAGCACCAGATACGGGTACTGACAACATCGGACCTGGGGCGGGTGGCGGAGACAGCGCGGCGGGAGTTGCGCGTGTGAAGGTAGCAGATAGGGAATAGCAGCTTGTTTGCTGTTGATTATGAATTGTTTGAGGCGTCAAAGATTTTTGCAGAAAGTTTGCAGATAGTTTCTAGAGTTTGTAGTAGGATCGATTTTGTAAGTGGAAATCTTGTAACTGACAGCTTGATGATGTTAGTAGCAAGCAGCTAACTCTTTGATGTTGGCTGATCACAATTCACTGTTTGCGAGGCATGGCTCTTTCAGGAGCTATGCCTTTTGTTTTTGGGATGGCTGAAAAAGGAAGGTGCGCGTGAAGGTAGGAGAACAGTTGCGGGATATCTGGCGGCAGGCGACCATGAGTGGCCGTAGGTTAGACGTGGCGGCGAGCGCAGCCAATGCGGAGGCGGAGCGCAAAACTCTTGCGCTGCCTGCGATCTTGAGTCCTGTACAGTTTCCAGGACGGCTGCTTCCCAAGCCGACACCTGCGAATCTGCGGCGGTTTGCGGAGACGCCGATTGTGCGCCGGGCGATCAACGTCATCAAGGATCGGATTGCAGCGATGGACTGGCAGGTGCGAGTGCGGCGCGGCGTGAAGGTGGGTGATTTGGCCTTTGCGGAGAGGAAACTGCGGGCGCTGCGACGGACGCTGGAAGAGCCGAATGCGGTGGATAGTTTCCGGACCTTGATTGAGCAGGTGATCGAGGATGCGCTGACGGGCGGTTATGGGGCGATTGAGATGGAGCCCACCGGGGACGGCGAACGACCCGCGATGCTGTGGGCCGTTGACGGAGCATCGATCCGGATCAATCCGCAGTGGGATGGACAGCCGGGATCGCCCAGATATGCGCAGGCGCTGCCAGGGCAACTGGAGTCAAGCGCAATTGAGTTGCAGGACGATCAACTGATTTATGTGCGAATGAATCCGCGCAGCTTTACGCCCTTTGGGTTGGGCCCGCTGGAAGTTGCCTTTGAAACGGTGAATCAGTTTTTGAGTGCACACCGCTTTGCGGGAAAACTGGCTGCGAATGCCGTTGCCCAATATGCATTGTGGCTCAACGAGGCAACGCCATCGCAGCATGACCGGCTGATTCGCTGGTGGCAGGACGAGATTGAGGGCACGGGTCGTGTGCCGTTGATTTCGACCGAACAAAAGCCGGAGGTGCTGCGCTTTGCGCAGGGCACCGATGCGGATATGCGATTGGCTTGGCAAGAGTTTTTGATCCGAATGGTTGCCAATGCATTTGGATTGCCACCACTGATGCTGGGTTTGGAGGCGGATGTCAATCAGTCAACGGCCGCGGAGATGACCGACGAGGCTTTCCGCGGGGCGATCTCACCGCTGGCGATGCTGCTGGCAGGGCACATCACCCGCGATCTGTTTGGGAAGTGTATAGGATGGCGGGAATTTGAATTCGTTTTCAATGAACTGAATGCGCGGGACGAAGAGACAGAGCTTGCGGTTCAGGTGCAGTTGCTAAAGGCCGGTGTATACACGGTAAGCGAGGTGCGGGCGATGCGAGGGCTGAGGCCGCTTGGGCAGGATGGCGCGGCGCAGTTAACAGGCGAAGCGGAAGCGGAGCTAGCAGGCTGATTGATTGTCGCGCCGCTTGGCGACAGACCTGCGGTGTTGCAAGAGTAGATGGGCGGAGAGCGCATGAGACTGGAAGCAATGGCAGTAAAGTTTCCCCATGTAGAAGGGCATCCGAATCGAGTGCCGTTTGAAGGGGTGTTGACAATGGTGAATTCGGCGAGCGACAAAGCGCCGGCGGGGGCGCGCGGACACCGAGTGATGCTGACCCGTGAGGCGGCCGAAAAAGCGCTGCCTTCTTTGCTAGGGATGGCGGTGGATTACCGGCCAGGTTGGGACGGCCACGACGCACGACGCAAGATCGGGTTGCTGACAGAGGCAGATCTTGTGGGTCAACGGCTGGTGGTTCGCGGATATCTGTATGCGAGGGATTTTCCCGAAGTGGCCGGAGCAATTCAAGCACATTCGCCCGAGTCGATGGGCATGAGCTATGAATTGGCTGACGCGCGGGTAGAAGACATGCGGGCCGAGGTGTGGAAGTTGACTCGCGTGACCTTCACTGGAGCTGCAATTCTGCTCCGGGACAAGGCAGCCTACAGGGCCACGAGTTTCCACATGGCTAGTTAGCCATTAGCTAGCTAGCAAGTCAGTGAGAAGGTTCCGCACTCCGCCTCGGCGACGAAGACCTGTCGCTAAGGATTCTGGAAATTGTGGGATCTTTTTTTAGCAAGTCAGCAAATCACTTGCGAAACATTCACAGCAAATGAGAAAGGGATGGCATGGAAAAGGAAGAAAGTGGGATTGCGGAGCGACTGGAAGCCGCGACGGCTTTGCTTGAGCGAACGCTGGGCTGGCTTGAGGAGCGGCAGGGTGCCTTGACCGGTGAAGTGGAGAGAATTTCGGCAACCGTCGAGCAGACCCGACGGGAGACGGAACTGGCGGAGAAGCTAGCCGCAACCGAACGAGAGCTGACGGAATTGAAGGCAGGAGCCGCGCAGAATGCATTGAATCCGCTGCGCAGAACGTTGCCTTCCGCCACGAGCGAAATGCTGGCCAAGCACGGAATTGGCGAGGGGCCGGTGGATGTTCGGTCACTGGACGCGGCACTGGCCGGACTGAGCCTGGAGCAACGCATCGCGGTGAAAAGCCAACTGCTTCGTTCCGGTGCGATCGCGTAAAGGCAGCCTTCAGCTTCTAGCTTCTAGCTAAAGGCTTCTGGAAACTCGGCCGGTAGTTTTGCAACGGGCCGGGACGCTGCGGCAGAAAACCGATCCGGAATAAATAGTCCGGAATAAATCCTGCCGAAACATGCAGGAATTACCGCTCGAATAGAAGAGCTTTAGCACGAAGCTTGTTGTTAAAAGCTATTCATCGAGTAACGATTGGCCCCATGGAGGGGGCGGAAAGAGCCTATGAACGCAACCTTTGCAGACATTCACGCGGCAGCAGATTACATCGGGCCGGGCGCTATCGAGGTGCCGCTTTACCAAACCGAGATCTTCGACATCTGCCGGCGTTCGAGCCCCTTCGGGCAGCGCATCAAGCAGGTTCCGGCGACAGGACATCCGTCGCGGTTCTTCGAAGAGACGGCAATTCCGAATCCCGGAACGGCCGGCTTTGTCAATCCGCGCAGCATTGTGGCTCCAGTGGTGAGCCCGACGCGCGTGGAGCGGAGCGTCCCGCTGAAAGCGATCGTTTCACAGATCAACTACAACCTGTTCGACATTGAACTGGGCGACCAGCAGAAGCAGTTCGCTTATCTTCAGGCCAAAGATCTTGTGGATACGGTGAGCGGCGTGATGGTGGCGCACGATGTGGCTCTCTGGAATGGAAACGATACCAGCTTGAGCACGCCAACAACCACGCAATATATGGGTGTGATTCCGCAGATTGTGGCCGGCGGGCTGACGACTACTATCGGGACGACTGCATCGATCGTGGACGGGATCAAGTCGGCTGTGGCGCAGATGGTGGCCAACAACGGCTACTATGTGCGGCCGACGGCGATCTACGCCAACCCGGTGCTCTTGGATTTGATCGACCGCGAAATGAAGACCGAGTTCAATGTGGTTCTGAACACGGACAATATCACGGGCGGAATTCGAGTGAAGATGCTTTCGACGCAAGCAGGGGATTTACCGCTGATTCCAGATTGGAGCCTCAGTTACACGGGTACTCCAGGTTCGGGTTCAGCAGTATTGCCAGCCTACATCGTGACCGAGGATCTGATCGAGTACCACTGGCTTGGCGATCCGACGCCTCGTATTTTCCAACTCGGATTGCCGAATTCTTTGACTTACCAATATGTCGCGGTGAAGTTCGGCGCGCCGGTAGTCAAGGGTGCAAACTACGCACACTATCAGGTTCTGGTAGACCGGTAGTCGAAAAGTCAATGAGTCATCATATTGGTGAGTCAACACAATGATGGCTGCGAGGCGAGTGGGCGGGAGCGCTATTGAAAGACTCCCGCTCACTTTGCAAATTAACGAATGGAAGGGTGGGGTATGGCATATCTGCAGCCGACGGATTACCCGAATTATGGATTGCCGGCAGGAACAACAGCGGACTGGATAACATCCGCTACGGCATTAATCAACAGCTACTGCAGGCGGCCGGACCTGAATGTAATTCAATACACCGAGCGGTTACGGCTTACCAGCGGCTCGCAGACAGTGTTATTGAGTTACCTTCCACTGGCTCCTCTCGGAACGGCCACAACGGCGATCGTAAGTATTGAAGGCCGGTACGCGAAGCTGCGGCGCGGAGAGTTTCCGAATGAGCCACTGCTTGAGATTGCGTTGGCGTTTTCGCTGCCTGGACAGTGGACAGCAATCGATTCCAACTCGGTGGATTACGACCCGAACACAGGGGAGCTTACGCTGCCGTGGAATGTGCTGGGATTGCCTTACAACGAGGTTGCAGTAACCTATACGGCTGGTCTTGCAACAATAGGCGACGATATCAAAACCGCATGTGCGCAGATTGTGCGCAATGCGCAGTCGACGCCGGCATTGAACGCGAGCAAGACCAAGATCGACACGATGCAGATGCAATATTTCTCGAGTTCGCTAGTGGACGAAACAGTGCAAACCTGGCTGCGCCCGTACATTGCGAACAGGCTGGGGTGATCGATGAGCGATACGGCTCCGCGCAATCCGGTGGGAGCGCCGCAGATGTTGGCCGACGCTCTGCTTCGAGGTGTAGCAGGAACGACCGCACTTCTACGGGTGACGGCTCCGAGCACCGATACAAGCCAGTCCGAGGTTGGACTCGTGGCAACGACGTTTGCCGAGGTCGTGGTGAGCCCGGTGGTGATGCGTACGCTGCGCCCATCTTGGAAAGAAGGTGGCGAATCCAAGTGGGAGTTGTTGGTTTCTGCAACCGGCGTTGAGCAGCAGGTGAATGCTCTGAATCTACAGTCGGCTCAGTCTCTTTTTGCAATGACACTCACTGTTACGGTAGCGGGACAGGATTACCTGATTGAGTCGATTGCGGCAAATGAAGCCTTCGGTCAAGTGTATCTATATCGATTATTGCTACGGGAAGGGCGTCAGCAAGCGATATAGCTCTCTGCGAATCATCGCAACAAAGTATAAGTCAACGACATGTGAGTCGATCTATTCACATGATAAGCGTAGTGCAATAGGAGCTGAATTCCATGCAGAATGCGAAAGACTCGTTTTATATGGCGCTGCGTTCGCGGCTTGCTGCAATTAATCCTGTGCGGACAATACTGCTGCGCGGAACGGTACGTCCGGGAATTCTGGTGGAAGAAGCGGAGGCACCCTTCGGTCAGCTTCCAAACGATGTGTTTGTTTTGCGCTGGCTTGGTCTGGGTGTCGATTTAGACCTAGGGTCCACGATGGTAGCCGAGCAGTGCGAGATTGTTTACCAGTCGTGTGGAACGCAAAGTTTTGGTGGGCTTGATCGTGGCCGCTCACTGAGCGAGATGGACGAGGAACTGATAGCTATGGCACAGCCTTTCTACACACCCAAGCTCAACTACGCAACAACGCCACCGACAACAATGCTAACGAAGGTGTTTTGGGACGAGCCGGGTTTTGGCTCTATCGCGATCCAGCGGGATTTGCTGAGCCGGTCCGCTAAATTGATGGTTTACAGCTATCAGGAGCAGGGGGAATAAATGGCTGCAACATGGTTTTCAGCTCCCGCACCGGTGGCGCGGCGGGTGCGCGCATATTTTGCTCCGGTAAACAGAGTTGCGCAGACACCAGTCCTATTTGATCCAGCGGAGCAAGACAGATTCAGCCTTGATACTCCATTGGCTCCATGGATCAGTCTGGGTTGGATTCAAGGATTCACACGTAACCCGATTAGCAAAACTACCTCTGTACTGACGGGCATTCCCGCCGCAACACTTGAGCAGGTGCGCGAAACACTTGAGGCGCAGGTAAGCTTTGAATTCCTTAGCTGGACAAAACTGACAATGGCTCTAGCGACAGGCTCGCAGCACATGAATATTCTGGCGCCTGCCGGTAGTACTTTGCCGGCTGCGGATGGCGCGCAGGCAGCATCGGCGGTGATAACACAAAGCGGATCGACGGCGACATTCGTCGAACTGGCGTCCACAGACGCGGCAAAATTCTCTCCCGGCTCGATCATAGCGCTTGATGCGGATTACATTGGGCAGACAGGCTTTGTAGGATCGCCAATATCCGGGGCATATCTGCGCCAAGCGGTTACCGATATTGACTACGTGCGACGGGTGACTTTTAATGTCGCATTGGTGTCGCAGGTAACATCGGCTGGTCTCACGCTGGCCGAACCGCTGCCAGGTGGCGCTCCGCCAGCTGGCTCAAAACTGCAGGCCGTTAATGGATTTGTGGACCGCGAGGGCGGAAGCTTTTATCAGGAGTGGTCGGCGCTCTTTGTCTTGGAAGGCAGCCAAGGAGAAAGGATCTTTTTTCATTATCCACGGTTGCAGACGATGGCCAGCGCTCGGGAAGCGATCTTGCCATTGGACGGGAAGCAAAAGGATGGCCTAGTGAGAGTGGAACTCAAAGGCCAATATCTCGCGCTTCCAGTCGTCGATCCATTGGACGGAGAACGGGTGGTGAGTTACAGAAGTTTCTTACCCGCGGCAAATTCACTGGTGTAGACGAGTCAGCACATTATCAAGTCATCGGGGAAGAGATTCACAATGAAAATCACGATCAATGGGCTGGACTACACGGCCGCTCTCGATGCAGTGCGGCCGTTGACGATCGAGCGAAAGCTGAATGAACCTTCTCTTTGCCTGCTGTGGGTAAGTTTACCAACTAACGGCAGCTTGACGATGCCATTGCGAAATCAATCTTTGGCCGTAACAGGCGACGATGGAACCTGTTACTTTACGGGTTACATCGCCGTCAGTCCTCTGCAGGAGTATGCCGGTCTGGCGATAGAAGGTCCGCGTTACCGGATTGCAATTCAAGCCTTGAGCGATGAACTGCTGCTCGACCAATTGCTGATGCCACCGAGCAAGGGAGCTACAGGCGAAACAGTCGGGGCATTGATGACGACTTTGGTGACTCGTACTGGAATTACCCGACTATCCACTCTAGGTGTTTCGCTTAGCGTGCCGGTGAGCAACTTTGTTCCAGATCCCGGTGCTTCGTGGAGCAAAAGTGCAGGGTGCGTGGCGAGCATGGCGCGGGCTGCATATCGCGCGATCAATGGGGAACTTTCAGTATGTCCGGTGCAGAGCGTTGTACATCCCTTGAATGAAACAGACGGCAGCTTGAATCTTGCGTCCCTGTCATTTTCTGCAAGCGTCAAGCGCGCCCTGGCAAATGATGTGACCGTCTGCGGCGAGCACGAACCAGTCACCTATGTTACAGAATACTTTCTCGGTGATGGATTAACAACGCAGTTTTATCTGGCAGCTGAACCCTTTTTCCCCGCATCGTCCCAATCCATCATTATCAGTGAGCTTTTTAACGAAGCTCAGATTAATCAGTCAGTCTGGGCAGTTAGAGGTTCGACCGGGTATCTTTCGCTCAACTCAGGCGGATTGAAAATGGACGGCGGCAATGGGATCGACGGGGAAACCTTGCTAAGTTGGCTTGATCCAGTGGAAATGGGCGGGACACTGCTGCTTGAGGCTGCGGGTGTCACCCTCTCTCCAGGAAGCACAGGAGTCGTGTCCGGTTTCTTTGTCGGAGCGAATACGCAGGCCTCATGCATCGTCGGGTTTAAGGCGACGGCTCAGCAAGGCACCGGAACCGTCACATTGCAACCGCTCATCCAGGGAAGTCCAATTGGAACGGCATATGCAATCAATTCCGCCAGCCAGTATACGCTCCGCATCAGAGTGCATTGCCAGGAGAACCAGCGCGGGCTTCAATTCTACCGTTCCTTTGGAGATAACGGTCCCATCATATGCGGCGGGGGATTGAATACTGTTTCAGGCAGTGTGCAAATGGAAATTCAGCAGTTTGTCAACGGCGTAGGTGAAATGCCGGTCACATTGTATGACGGTGCGAT